>CAZOAT010000093.1:0-1958 GCA_964577965.1 uncultured Gemmatimonadaceae bacterium
TCGTGCTGCTCAACTTCTGGGCGACGTGGTGCGCGCCCTGCCGGATCGAGATGCCGGGCTTCGAGCGGGTCTATCGCGACAAGAAAGAACAGGGCTTCGAGATCGTCGCGCTCTCCACCGATCACGAGGGCGTCGGGAAGGTCGCCAGCTACATCACTGAACGTGGTGTCACGTTCCCGGTAGCCATGGCGCCAGGCGGAATCGTGCAGACCTACCGCGGCGGCAACATGATTCCGACCTCGATTCTGATCGACCGCAACGGCCGCATCCGTCATAGAGTGACGGGGGTATTCGCCGAGCCGACACTGCGACTGGCGGTAAACAAGCTGCTGGCTGAGCCTCCTCCGCCGGACTGACCGCCACACACTTCGCTCGCAGCCCCGTAGCGCCGAAGGTACCCTCGTCGCGAGTGACAGAGCCCCTCGCCAACGACCTGCGCCACGATCGCCACGTTACGCTCAGTGCATGCCTATCGCACTCCATACGAAGTGGGCAGTCAGCAGGTTGATGCCTGCTCGCTCCTGCATTCCGGTGGCCGCCTATGGCGCGGTGAACGTCCCCGTTACCGAGGCTGTCTTCAGGAGCAGACCATCCACGGCGGGCGTGCCTCCGATCAGCCGGACACCGAGCAGCACGCCCATCAGCCGATTGGCGGAGAACCGGTGCGTCACGAAGCGAACGAGGTCACTGCTCACGATCGCGATGTCGATGAAGCCCGGCAGGTTCGGTGTCTCGAACGTATAGCTCTGGGCAGAACCGAGGTACGCGCGCGTCACGAACGTGTGCCAGAAGTTGTTCACCTTCGGCCCCGACGGATAGCTGATGTCGAACCGGAAGCCGACCCCAGGGAGCTCATCCTCCTCGTCGAACCCCAGGTTCAGGAACACAGGCGTCAGCGACGGCTGAGGCGCAACGAAATCGCTCCAGCGCCTCGGGAGCTGAACGCCGACTGCCGCCTGCATTGCAGCCACGCCCGCGAAGGAAACGCTGTGCCCACCCATCCCGGTGCCGCCAGCGAGCAGCACGTACTTGTCGCCATTCTGGAGGAGGGACGAGGGGACCGCGCGAAAGACACCACCGCCTGAGGATCCCGTGCCGACCGACATGAAGGCCCGGCGCGTGGCGAACTGCATCTCCCAGAATCCACTCAGTATTCCCTCCGGCACCATGAACGGCGGAAGAGACTGCGGCTCCGGGGCATTGAATGGCGGGGGGTTGAAGTTCAGCGGTTCGGTGAAGGGGAGCTCCAGGCCCCGCCGGATGTCGTATACAACGGGCAGATTGGTGCGCCGCCCGACGAAGAGAAGGTCGAACCGGGGGAACTGCGGAAAGCCCGTAACGACCTTCGTGTTGGACGACCCTGAACCGAAATCGAACGCACCGGTCGGCCCGTTCAGGATCGTCGAGGCCGTGCCGAACCCGATATCATCGAAGTTCCAGCTGTAGCTGAAAGTGGTGGAAGGGAGCGTGGTGGGGCACTCGACCCGCAGCATGGTGATTTCGTCGATGGTGCCGTGATACATCCTGACGCCGACCCCGCAACGGAAGGCGAGCTCGAACCTGTGGTCAACGTCCAGCATGTATGACGACTGCACCGGCAGCGATTCCCACACGCCGTTGCGCTTGATGGCGGCGTGGCTGGGGACCACCGGGTTGCGAGCGGGGTCAACGATGTTGACCTCGAGCATACCGCCACCGATCACACCGAGGAAAGACGCATTCACCGTTTTCGCGGCGTCCATGGTGACGACGCAGGCGCCGGTGCCGGTGCACGCGCCGCTCCAGCCGAGGAAATTCGAACCGCCGAGCGGCGTTGCCGTCAGCGTCACGGTAGTGCCGACGACGAACTCGGCGATGCAGTCCCCGGGACAGTCGATACCGATCGGAACGCTGGTGACGTGCCCCGTGCCGCCGGCGGCCGAGCTGATCGTCACCTCGAGCTCGGCCTTTGGTGTCGA
>CAZOAT010000093.1:2058-9549 GCA_964577965.1 uncultured Gemmatimonadaceae bacterium
GCGGTCACCGCTTTCGCGGCGTCCATCGTCACGATGCAGGCGCTCGTGCCCGTACACGCGCCGGACCAGCCGGCAAATGCCGACCCCTGAGCTGGCGTCGCGGTGAGCGTGACCACGGTGCCGAAATCGAACTCTTCTTCGCAGTCGTCGGGGCAGGCTATGCCCGCCGGCACGCTCGTCACCGTTCCACTGGCCCCGGCGGCGGCATCTATCGTGACCTGCAGCTTGGCAGGAAGAGGCGCAAACTCCGCGGTTACCGTCTTTGACTCATCCATCGTCACCACGCAAGCGCCGGAACCGGTGCATGCGCTCGACCAGCCGACGAACACCGATCCCGGATCAGGCGTGGCGGTGAGTGTGACAACTGTCCCGGGCTCGTACTCGGCTTCGCAGTCGCTGGGACAATCGATACCCGCCGGGGTGCTCGTGACCTTCCCGCCCGAAAACGGTGTGGACACGACCGACACCTCGAGAACCGGCTTCGGAATGGGCTCGAACGTGGCGGTGACCGAGGCATCTGGCCCCATCGTGAGCACGCAGGGCTCGGTACCGCTGCAGGAGCCTGACCAGCCAACGAATTGGGACTCCGGATCCGGGGACGCCGCGAGAGTCACACTCGTGCCGTTCAGGAACCTTGCGGCGCAACTGTCGTCCGGACAGTCGATCGCTTCAGGGTCGCTGACGACAGCGCCGCTGCCTTCTCCGTCAACGTTGACTGTCAGCAATCCGCTCAGCCGCGCGAATCTCGCTGTCACAGCCTTCGCGGCGTCCATCACGACAACGCACTGATCCTGCTCGCCGGTACACGCGCCTGTCCACCCGAGGAACTGTGTCTCGCTGCCAGGCACGGCGGTGAGAGTGACCTGGGTTCCCAAAGGGAACGTAGAGGTGCATCCCAGCACCGGGCATATGATTCCCGCAGGAGTGCTCTCGACGTTGCCACTCGCGTCCTGGCCGAGTGTGGTGACGGTGACTTGCAGCTCGACAGGAGCGCGCCCGAACCTGGCAGTCACTAACGGAACCGCGATGTCGAAGAAGGAGATACGACATTCGCCGGTCCCGGTGCAGCTGCCCGTCCAGCCGAGAAAGATCGAACCCGCCGCGGGAGTGGCCTGAAGTACTATGTCCGGGGCTTGTAATGACCGCGCAATCGTCGCCGAGCACGTTGTCGGGCAGTCGATGCCTCCGGGTGCGCTCACCACCGAGCCGCTCCCGCCATCAACCGACTCTATTAAGACGGTAACCTGCCTCGTGAGCGGCGGATCGGGAGCGCTGACGTCGGTCACACAGGCCAGCGCCAGTGCCAGCGCAAGCCAGCACGCCGCGCGGGCCGCGAACAGCCGTGATCTCTCGAGTCGAACGAAGCTCTGACGTAACTGGGCTGGCATCGACAACCCCTCCGCGGGCAATCAGCGACATTGCGCCGGTTCCGCCTTCCGTCCGGTGGGCCGGACCTGCACATTCACGCTGCCGCCACTCCGGGCCCTCCGACGACCGAGCAACCCGAAGCGGCAGCCCATACGCATATGAAAAGGCCGGAAATTCGTGTGGAACCGATCACCGACCTGCTGACCGCGGCCAGCAGGGGCGATCGCGATGCGCTGAACCAGCTGTTTCCGCTCGTCTATGACGAGTTGCGACGCCTGGCGCGTGCGCGGCTTCGCTCCGAGCGCGAGGGGCACACACTCAGCACGACCGCGCTGGTGCACGAGGCCTACCTGAAGCTCATTGGCCAGACACGCGTCCAGTGGCGCGATCGCACGCACTTCTTCGGCGTGGCATCGCAGGCGATGCGCCGGATCCTGATCAATCACGCCGAGGCCAGACGGAGCGACAAACGCGGCGGAGGCGCGGTGCACGTACCGCTGGACGAAGTCGGCATCGTGCTGACCGACGATCACCTCGACGACCTGCTGGCGCTCGACGACGCACTCAACCGGCTGCAGGCGTTCAACCAGCGCGGTGCTGATATAGTCGTGTATCGCTTCTTCGGCGGACTGAGTTACGAAGAGATCGCCGAGCTGACGGGAACCTCGGCGGTCACGGCCCGGCGCGCATGGGAAACCGCCCGCGCGTGGCTGTATCGCGAGTTGCGTGAAGTGCCGGAGCCGACATGATCAGCGAACGCTGGGCGCGTGTGGAAGAGATCTTCTCCCGGGCCGTGGACCTGCCCGAGCCCGAAAGGGCACTCTTCGTGGAGCAGTCGTGCGGAGATGACGAGGAGTTGCGACAGGAGATTCTCACTCTGCTCCGCGCGCATTCCCGAAACAGCGGCGTGCTGGACGCGGACCGCCCGTGGCTGGACGTCCCGGCTGACGATCCGCTTCCGGGTCCCATGGGTCCGTACCGCATCCTGCGGCTGATCGGCCACGGCGGGATGGGACGCGTGTACCTCGCGCAGCGGGAAGCGCCCGGCTTCAGCCAGACCGTCGCGCTCAAGCTCATGCGACGTGGTCTCGACACCGACGAACTCATCGCGCGCTTCCGCAACGAACGGCAGATCCTCGCCAACCTGAATCACCCGAACATCGCGCGGCTGCTGGACGTGGGCGCCTCCGAGGACGGCCTCCCGTACTTCGTGATGGAGCACGTGGAGGGGGTGCCCATTCTCGAGTACTGCGATCAGGCGCGGCTTCCGATCGCGCAGCGGCTCCGTCTCTTTCAGGCAGTCTGCGACGCGGTGCAGTACGCGCACCGCAACCTCGTCGTCCACCGCGACATCAAGCCGCAGAACATCCTCGTGACTGCGGAAGGAACGCCAAAACTGCTCGACTTCGGCATCGCCAAGATCCTGCAGCCGGATCAGTCGCAGGCGGCGCCGCTCACGCGTGGCGACGTCCGGGTGCTCACGCCCGAGTACTGCGCGCCGGAGCAGCTCCGCGGCGAACCCGTCACAACTGCCTGCGACGTGTACGCACTCGGCGTTCTTCTGTACGAGATGCTCGTCGACCGCCACCCGTACGCCAGTGGCGCCCTGACTGCGGCAGAACTTGAGCAACGCGTGCTGCAGGTGGATCCGCCACCGCCGAGCGCGGCAGCACCCCAGCTCCGGCGCGTACTGCACGGTGACCTGGACCGCATCACACTCAAGGCGCTGCACAAGGAACCGGAAGAACGCTACTCCTCCGCACTCAGCTTGTCCGAGGACATCGAACGACACCTGACAGGGATGCCGGTCCTCGCGCGACCGGCGACGGCGCGCTATCGCGTTTCCCGGTTCATGGCCCGCAACAGGATCCTCGTCGGTGCCGCCGCTGCGCTCTTTCTCGTACTGGCGTCGTCAACCGCATTGACGCTGTATCAGTCGGCGCGAATCCGATCTGAGTCAGCGCGTGTGGCGCGCGAGCGGGACAAGGCGCTGGAAGTGCGCAGCTTCCTGCTGGAGATGTTCGGCGCAACGGGTGCCGATCAGGCCACCGGCGACACCGTGACCGCCCGGCAGATACTCGACCGCCGTGCAGAAACTCTGTCAACGGCCTACGCGTCCGACCCGGAGACGCACGCCGAGATGCTGAGCGTGCTCGCCGAGGGCTACGAAAAGCTCGGCCTGGTGGAGCGCGCCGAGCCGCTGGCACGCGAGGCGCTGGCGCTGCGCCGTCGCTTTCTCCGTTCCTCAGAGCCCGATCTCGTGCAGTCCCTCACGGTGCTCGGCTGGGTGCTGCGGGAGAAAGGAGAGCTGGAGGAAGCCGAGTCGCTGCTGAGGGAGGCTGTCACCCTGGGCAGGCGCGCCTTCCCGAAAGACGGCGACGTGCGCCTCGCACGCGCGCTGAACGACCTGGGCGCGGTACGGGACGTCCGCGGCGCGTACGACGAAGCCGCTGAGCTGTTCCGTGAGTCACTCGACATGCGCCTGCGACTGCTGGGCGAGGAACATGTGGGAGTCGCCATCACTTCCAGCAATCTTGCGGTCTCCCTCTTCCGCGGTGGAGATATGGACGGCGCCGTCGCCGCTGGCGAGGCGGCACTGGAGCGCTTTCAGCGGATCCTTGGTCCTGACCATCAGCGAACTACGATCGTAGAAACGAACCTCGCCGCGATGCACACCTACCGCGGCGATCACGACGCCGCGGCACGGATGCATCGCGAGATTCTCGAGCGGCGGAAGCGACTGTTCGGTGCGCGTCACGCCTCCGTGGCTGTCAGCATGGTGATGCTCGCGAACGTGCTGGTGACCAGGAACGAGCTTGCCGAAGCGGAAGCGCTCGCGTCTGAAGCGCTGGCAATCCGGCGAGAGAGGAGTGCCCGTCCGGATGACATTGCCAGCGGCCATCGTGTACTGGGTTCGATCAAGGCGCGCGCCGGGCGGCATTCGGAAGCGTTGCATGAATACGAGGCGGCGCTGACTGTACTGCGCCGGACCGTCGGCGAGGCGCACGAAGAAGTTGGAGGTACGCTCGCGCTCGCAGCGGCGTCGCACGCAGCGCTCGGCGACCAGGCGCGGGCGCAACGCGCATATCGCGAAGCGGCTGCCGTGTACGCGCGGTCCCTGGGCGCCAACCACGCCCGCACGATCGAAGTTCGGCTCGCGCTGGTTGAGCTGCTGCTGCGCAGTGGCCGCAGCGGCGACGCCGCAGTGCCGCTGGCGGACGCCGAGCGCGGAATCGAGGCATCGGGACTTCCAGCCGACCATCCCCTCCGCCGGCAAGCGGAAGCGACGCGTGCGGTTCTCGCTACGCGTTAACGCGGGGTTTCGAGATCGTCGCGCGCTCGCTGCACGCGCGCGCCGAAGCTACCTTAGCCGCCCGTGACAGAGCCCCTCGCCCGTCTCACCGCTGCCCTCTCGGATCGGTACTCCATCGTACGGCAGATCGGAGTCGGCGGGATGGCGACGGTGTACCTCGCCAACGACCTGCGGCACGACCGCCAGGTTGCGCTAAAGCTGCTGCGTCCGGAGCTCGGCGCAGTGATCGGCGCGGAACGCTTTCTCGCTGAGATCAGGACCACGGCGCGGTTGCAGCACCCGCACATACTGCCGCTGTTCGACTCAGGCGAAGCGGACGGGTTGCTGTACTACGTCATGCCGTACGTCGAAGGCGTGTCGCTGCGCGACCGGTTGAACCGTGAGAAGCAGCTGCCGATCTCGGAAGCCGTGCGGATCGCGACCGAGGTCGCGAGCGCGCTCGATTACGCGCACCGGCACGGAGTGATTCACCGCGACATCAAGCCGGAGAACATCCTGCTGCACGACGGTCAGGCACTCGTCGCGGACTTCGGGATCGCCCTCGCCGTGAGCAATGCCGGCGCGACGCGCATGACCGAGACCGGGATGTCACTCGGCACGCCGCACTACATGAGCCCCGAGCAGGCGATGGGGGAGCGCGAGATCTCCGAGCGCAGCGACGTGTACGCGCTCGGCGCGATCACCTACGAGATGCTGACCGGTGAGCCGCCGTTCACGGGGCCGACAGCGCAGGCGATCGTGGCCAAGGTCGTGACCGAAGAACCGCGCCCGCTGGTACCGAAGCGGCACACGATCCCGCTGCACGTACAGCACGCGGTGCTCACCGCACTGGAGAAGCTGCCTGCGGACCGGTTCGAGAGCGCGGCGGAATTCGCGCGCGCTCTCAACGATCGCAGCTTCGAATCGGCGCACGCGCCTGCGGCGCAAACCTCGCCCGCTGCTTCCTCGACCCGGACGATTCCATGGCGGCCTGTAGCGCTCGCTGCCAGCGCGCTCGCGCTCGTGCTTGCGATCGTTGCAATCGCAGGATGGTCACGACGCCCCGCCGAAGCGCCCGTGAGCCGTTTCAACGTGCTCCTCGAACAGAGCGGCATCGAGGTCGGCAACGATGCGCCTGCCATCTCGCCGGACGGATCGCGCTTCGTGTTCGGTGACCAGGATGGGAACCTGGTGCTGCGAACGCGCGACGAGATGCGCTCCAAGCCGATCCCCGGAGGGGAGAACGGATGGGGCCCGTTCTTCTCAGCCGATGGTTCCAGGATCGGTTTCTTCACCGGATTCCCCGGCGCTCTGCGGACGACTCCCGCAGATGGAGGCCAGGTCGTCACGCTGGTACCGGACTCCACGCTGGGCAACGGCGGATCCTGGAGCGATGACGGCTGGGTCTACTTCACAGGCCTGGAAGGCGGGATGCACGCGCTGATGCGAGTTCGCGAAGAGGGCGGCGCACCTCAGGTCATCGCGCGTCCCGACACGGCGCGCGACGAACTCTTCTTCTTCTCACCCGTGGTGCTCCCGGGAAACCGCTCCGTGCTGGTGACGATCAGGCGCCGTAAGGGTGCATCCGACATCGCTGTCGTGGACATCAACTCGGGCGAGAAGCGTGTGCTGATGCCCGGGCTGCGCGCGCTGTACGCGCCGTCGGGACACCTGGTAGTGCTTCAGGGCAACGCTGCAGTGCAGGCCGTGCGATTCAATGCCGGACGCGGGACCATCACAGGACGACCGACGGAAGTGCTGACAGGGGTTCGTCTCAGCGCGACAGCCGTCTCGCCACTCGCGCTGTCTCGTGAGGGAACGCTTCTGTACGAGTCCTATCAGCCGCGTCTGCAGGTTGTGCGCGTGGACCGGAACGGGATTGCACGGCCAGTTGATGAGGGCTGGTCTGGCAGCAGCATCCAGCACATCGCCGTCTCACCCGATGGATCGCGCCTCGCCGTGGCAATCGCCCGCGACGGGAAGTCAGAGGTATGGGTGAAAGAGCTCGACGATGGGCCACTGACGCAGCTCTCTTCAGAGGGCACGTACACCTATCGCACCTCGTGGACCCCGGACGGCCGCTCCGTGCTGTTCATCTCCGACAGGTCCGGGCGGTCGGCGCTGTACAGAGTTGACGCCGACGGCGGCTCGCCCGCTACGCTGCTGCTCGAGCATCCACGGGGCGTGGACGAAGGAGCGATCTCGGCGGACGGGCGGTGGCTCGTCGTGCGGATCGGGTCAGGCGGAGCGCGCGACATCTACGCGCGCCGCATGGACGGCGACACTGTGCTCAGGCCAGTAGTAGCGGCCGAGTTCGAGGAGTACTCGCCGGCGCTGTCTCCCGACGCCCGCTGGATCGCATACGGCTCCGATCAGACCCGGCGCTCGGAGATCTACGTGCGGCCGTTTCCCGATGCGGGCCGCGGGCGTTTCCAGATTTCGCGCGATGGCGGCACCGAGCCGCACTGGTCACCGAACGGCCGTGAACTGTTCTACCGCAACGGACGCGGAGATTTCGTGGCAGCCGAGTTCGTGACGGCGCCGACGTTCCGCGTCATGTCGGAACGTGTGCTCTTCTCGGCGCGCGACTACGTGACCGACACGCGCCACGGGAATTACGCCATCAGCCCCGACGGTCGATCGTTCTATTTCGTGCGCACGCTACCCGGGCCACGGCCGCAGATCGTGGTGGTACTCAACTGGCTGAACGAGCTGCGACGGCAGGTCCGCGATTAGTCCGATTGCCATTAGCCAACGGCCAATGGCCAACGGCCGCCGTCACAGGATCCGCCAGAACCGCGCTGCTCCCCAGTCCAGGAACTTCTGCCACG
>CAZOAT010000094.1:0-9388 GCA_964577965.1 uncultured Gemmatimonadaceae bacterium
GGGGTCGTTTCGAACCGGGGCCAGGAAAGGATACCGCAGCCCCAGCGGATCGCGCGCCCGCCGGGCCCAAACCAGTGCGGAATCCGGGCGGCCAAGCTGCGCGTATATCCAGGCGATGAGCGCCTCTCTGTCGGTGGGTCTCTCGAGACAGCGGCGGAGCTCCACTCCTGCGTCATCGCGTCGGCCAAGCCGCGCGAGCGACACCGCGCTGGCAGCATCGCACGGGACATCGTGGCCGACGCGGTCCGCGATGCGCCGAGCCGTGTCGGCCACAGCGAGCGCCTCGCGGAATCTTCCCATCATGATGAGCGCTTCCGCGCGTTGAAACCGACCGAGCAGGCGGTTCACGTCCAGTTCCTGCGCTGCGAGAGCGACTCGCTCGGCGCGCGCGTAATCGCCCGCTATCAAGTGCTGCTGAGCCAGGTTCGCCGCGATGATGCCGGACAGTGGTTCGAGCTCGCGTGCCCGCATTGCGATTGGAACCGCCTCGCGCTCGCGGCCAAGAGCCATCAGCAACCGGGAGTACCAGTGATATGTCGTGCTGTAGCCGCGGTCCACCGCCAGTGCGCGCTGAAACTGCCACTCCGCGTCGTCGAATCGGAACTCCTGCATCGCGATCAACCCCAACACTGCGTGCGGCCCGGCGAGGCTGGAATCGAATTGAATCGCCTGCTGGGCGTGCCGTTGCGCTTCCATGCGCGCGCTGCCACCGGGTCCTACGGCGTACTCAGGCAGCAGCACCAGGGTCTCGGCGAGACCGAGATGTGCCCGGGCGTAGCTGGGGTCGAGCCGAATCGCCTCCTCGTACGCCTCTATTGCGCCATGCAGTCCTGCCGCCGTCCGCGTATGCCACATCGCGCGTCCCCGGAGATACGCATCATACGCGGCTGGGTTGCTCGTGGGACGCACTCGCAGCGACTGCTCCTCCAGGCTGCCGAAGGTGACGTCCAGAGCCTGAGCGAGGCGTTCGGCGACGTCGGCCTGCATCTCGAACACCCCGGAGAGCAGCCCGTCATAGGACTGTGACCATATCTGGGCGCCGTCCGTTGCGCGGAACAGCGCGGGTCGAACGCTCACCCGGTTCTGGCCCGGTGTCGACTTGTCCCATCGAACGCTCCCGACGAGGACAAAATCCACGCCCAGTCGCCTCGCGATCTCCATTACGTGCAGCGAAGTGTCGAGCGTGTGCCTGGTGCTCTGACGCCCTATGACCACCAGGCCCGAGAGCGTTGAGAGGCGGTTGGCTACGGCTTCCGCGATCCCGTCGGCGAAGTACGCATCTTCGGCCGCGCCGCCGTTCTCGAAGGGAAGCACAGCTATGCGCGGGAGCCCGGGTGGGTCGCTTCCGCGGCTGTCGGCCAGGTAGCGGCCTGCGATCAGGCTGACGAGCACCGCGACGGCTGCGAACCCGACGAGCGCGGCACGTCGCCCCGTGAAGCGGGGGGGCCTCCGCTGGCGCAGCTCAGCGGTGAGCTGTGTCCCTCCGCTTACTGTCGAGATGAGCTCCTCGATTCTCAGGAGCAGTTCTTCCGCTGTTTGTTGACGATCGGCAGGATGCTTTTCGAGCATGCGCATCAGCAGCTCCGCCAGCCGCGGCGGCACCGCAGGTCTGTACGACTCCACCGGGTCAGGCGTGTCCACGCTGTGAGCGACGAGCATCGCCTGCGGAGAACGTCCACTGAACACCTGCCTGCCGGTCAGCATCTCGTAGGCGACGGCGCCCAGAGCGTAGATGTCCGCCCGATGATCCGTAGCGGGATCACCGACTGCCTGCTCGGGTGCCATGTACGCCGGTGTTCCAAGCGCGACGCCGAGAGTGGTCAGGGAATCCCGAGGGCTGGCCGATGCGCTCAGCGCCTTGGCCACACCAAAGTCGGTGACGACGGCTCCGTGCTTCGATACGAGTACGTTGCCAGGCTTGATATCGCGGTGGACGACGCCATTCTCATGCGCGCAGACGAGCGCGCTGGTCACGTCGCGCAGGATCCGCAGCGTTTCGCCGATCGGGAGTTCACCCTGCCGTGCGAGCTTTGCCCTGAGAGTCTCTCCTTCAACGAGCGGCATCGTGTAGTACGGCAGCCCATCCGTCACACCCGCAGAGAGAAGCGGAACGATGTGGGGATGTTGTAATCTCGCCGCGAGCTGAATCTCACGCTGGAACCGCTCGACATTCACCGTGGCAGCAAGCTCCGGCGGCAGGACCTTCACGACAACCTTCCGGCCGAGTGCCAGGTCAGAAGCGATGAAAACGCGCGACATCCCGCCGCCACCAAGCTCCGATTCCAGCACGTAGGAGCCGCTCAGCGTCTGCGCGAGTTGCGCTCGAAGCTCGTCAGGCATCACCAGCACGATTGAATACCGGGACGCGCGCTCCCTCGGCCGCCAGACGGAAATGCATCGGACACCCTGCATGGAAAGTCACCCGCAGCCCCAACTCTTATTGTGCAGGAGTTTGGTCGATCCCGCCATAGCGTCGGTTCACTTCGCGCCCGGAGTGGGTTTTTCCCGGTGCGGCAGCTACAGCCTCAAGAAGCCACGTCAGCGGGTCGTGTGCCCGGTAAAGGGAATAGGCGGCGAGGTTCTACGAATTCTCCCGTAATCAGGTCGTATGAGCCGATTTCACCGGATCTCGCGAAATAGATGATAGGTCCGGTGCCCGGTGTCGCCCTTTGCTCGATGTAGCCGGAACGCAGTTCAATAAGGGCAGCGGAGAGCAGGGCGGGGCTCCATTGTCGAATCCTGCGTGGGTCGAAGGAGGATGAGATGAATCAGCTCAGGGTTTGGGGAGACGATGCGTCGGGGCAGATCTCTGACGCCCCAGCCGGGAACCTCAAGGCCGTTGCGGGCGGCTCTTTCAATGGTCTGGCGCTGCGCCAGGACGGGACGCCCGTACTCTGGGGATCTGGTCCGGCCGGACCCCTGTCTATCCCCGCCGCACTTGCAGCCGAGAAGTTCCGTAGCGTCGCGATTGGCCGGGATGACGCTGTCCTGATGCGCCAGAACGGCACCATTGCGGCGTTCGGAAGAGACAGCGCGTCTCCTATTGTGGCAAGCGCCCCTACCGGCTCCTATCGCACCGTAACCGTCGCGGCCGTCCACGCCGTCGCCGTCGCGAACGATGGAACGCTCACGGCCTGGGGGTCGGACAACTATCCCTCGCCAAACGGCGCTCTCACTGGCCTCCTCAACGCGCCTGAAGGCGGGCCGTTCAAGGAGGTCGATGCGAGCGTCCTGTACTCGCTCGCCCTGCACCAGAACGGAACGCTCTACGGCTGGGGCCATGGCGCGCACGGCGCCTACGTCCTCGACGGGTGGACGGCGACGCCCGATGACCCGGGGATCTCCTACACGCCCGGGCAGAGTTTCAAAGCGATTGCGGCTGGAAACGTACACGCGCTCGCCATCCGACCCAACGAGACAGTCACCGGATGGGGCAAGGGAATCGGGGGCGCACTGGAGGCCCCGGCGCACGTCCGGTTCAAGGCGGTTGCCGCCGGATGGGGGTTCAGCATCGGTCTCGAGCCCAACGGGACTCTCTGGGGCTGGGGGACGCCGGTCACGTCACCCGTTGCGGCAGCGCAGGCATGGACGTTCGCTTCTCAGGGATGGACTCGATTCGGCAGCACCGAGCATTACTACGTTGCTCACGAGCGCTTCAAGTTGATCGCGGCCGCCGCCTTCCACATCATGGCAGTCACGGGTGGTGCTGATCAGTAGCCTTGATCCAGTGCTCTCCTACGCCGCCGCTCGCCATCAGGTGGTCGCGAAACACCTCGAGCGCGAGATCGACTTTCCCGAACGGCGCCGAGACCTGAACACCCTGTACCGACGGTCGCACGCGGTCGAGCATCTCCCGTGCGATCGCGATCCCTTCCTGTACCGCGCTCTCCTTGGAACGGTCACTCGCCATGCGCATACGTGCGGTGACGTGGTCGGGCACATCCACGCCCGGCACCTCGTTGGCGAGAAACTCCGCGTTACGAACCGAGACGAGCGGCCAGATGCCCGCGATGATCGGAATTCGCACGTGGGCAATTTTCTCCAGGAACTGTTCCAGCTGGCTGGCGTCGAACACCGGCTGGGTGATCGCGTACTCCGCGCCCGCGTCCACCTTCCACTCGAACCGCCTGATCTCGTGCTCGAGATCGAGCGCCGCCGGATTCACCCCCACGCCGACAGCGTACGACGTGGGTGCGCCAAGGGCGTTGCCGCCGGGGTCCAGCCCGCGGTTCAGGCGCGCGACGAGATTGGTGAGGCCGATCGAGTCGATATCGAACACCGCGGTGGAGCTCGGATACGGGCCCATCTTGGGCGGGTCGCCCGTGATGATCAGCAGGTTGTGCAGTCCGACAGCGGCGGCGCCGAGCAGGTCGCTGAGCATGCCGAGCAGGTTTCTGTCGCGGCAGCAGTAATGGGTGACTGTCTCGATGCCGACCTGCTGCTCGATGAGCACGCTGGTGAGCAGCGCGCCCATGCGGCTCTGCGCACGCGGGCCGTCGGGGACGTTGACCGCGTCCACTCCCGCGGCCTTCAGAGCGCTGCAGTCCTGGAGCATGCGTGAGGCGTCCGCACCGCGCGGCGGCACGATCTCCACCGAAGTCACGAACTCACCGCGTGCAATTCTCCCGGCGAAACGTGAGCGCTCGCCGAATGGCATCGGCTCGACGCCGCGGTCCTCGACTGGTGCGGCGGCTGGCGCGGTGCGACGATCGGTTCGTGGTATGAACACAGTGCGCGGGGCGAGCGGCCGGATCCCCTCTGCTACGGCCTTGATATGCTCCGGTGTCGTGCCGCAGCAGCCCCCTATGACCCGGGCACGTGCGTGCACAAGGTGGCGCGCGTAGCTGGCCATGTACTCGGGGCTGGCCATGTACATGCTGCGGCCACCGACCTCGCGCGGCATTCCTGCGTTCGGCTGGGCGGAGAGCTTCTTTCGAGTCACGGCTGCCATCTTCTCGATCGCTTCGAGGATTCCCTGCGGACCGAGAGAGCAGTTGAGCCCGACCACGTCGGCGCCGAAGGCGTCCAGCGAGCGCGCAACATCTTCGACGTCGGCGCCGTACGGGGTGCGGCACTCGCTGCCGATGGTCATCTGCGCGATGACCGGGATCTCGGGATCGACTTCACGGGCGGCGCGGATCGCCTGCTCGATCTCCTGCACGTCGGCAAAGGTCTCGAGCACGAAGACGTCCACCCCGCCGTCCTTCAGCCCACGCATCTGCTCGGCAAAAGTTGTCCGTGCTTCTTCGAGCGAGGTCGGCCCGTACGGTTCAACGCGCACGCCGAGCGGGCCGACGGCGCCCGCGACGAGCACGTCGTCGCCCGCTGCCTGCCGCGCAATCGCGGCGGCGGCCCGGTTGATCTCGTGCACCTGGCCTGAGAGCCCATACGCGGAGAGCTTCGCGCGGCTGGCGCCGAATGTGTTCGTCTCGATTACCTCGGCGCCCGCGTCAATGTATGCCTCGTGCACGGCGCGGACGAGATCCGGAGAACGGAGGTTCAGCTCGTCATAGCACTGGTTGATGAACACGCCCTTCGCGTACAGCTGCGTGCCCATCGCGCCGTCGAATACGACGACCTGGTGGGGGTCGAGGAGGCGGGCGAGGAGGCGGGCGCGGTCTGACATTGTCTCGGCGGCCAGGGATTAGCGACTGGCGGAAAGAGACGGCGGAGGTGCTGGAGGGACAACAGCGTCGTCAGGTGCTCCAACGATGCCTCGTACGGCATAGTACTTCGCCTCCGGGTGATGGATCACCAGGGCTGCGGTGGACTGCTCGGGCACCAGCTGGAACGCTTCGGTGAGCTCTATTCCCAGGGCTTCGCGCACCGGCAGGAGTCTGAACACGATCGCGTGGTCGTCGAGATCGGGACAGGCACCATAACCCCAGGAGTAACGCTTCCCCGTATCGACACCGAGCTCCGATTTGATTCGCCTGTGCATCCATTCGGCGACCGCTTCCGCCGACTCCACGGCCAGACCGTGCGAGTAATACGCCTCCGAGTATTCACCGGCGGCCTGCATCCGCTCGAAGCGACGGGTTGCTTCGTCGCCCACAGTCACGACCTGCAGCGGAAGGACGTCAACGTCGCCCGAGTCCGCCGCGCGCACATAGTCGGCGAGACACAATCGCTCGCGACCGACCATGCGCTGGAAGTGGAAGCGCGCGATCTCGCGCAACGCTCCGCCATCGCTCTGGTACGCGGCCGGGTCGTATACGATGATCTCGTTCCCGGACGACTGCACGGGGAAGTAACCGTACACCGCCTGCGGCTGCAGCCACCCCTCACGGCGCGCCTCGGCCTTGAGTCGCTCGAGCGTTGGCTCGAACTCTTCCCGGATGGTGCGCTCGTACTCGGGGCCGGAGCCGCGCGCGCCCCACTGCAGCCGATACAGCTCGTCGAGGTCGAGCAGCTCGAATATCTCGTCCAGCGGGATGTCACGCAGAACGCGCGTGCCCCAGAACGGCGGAGGGGGAAGGGGATTGTCCGCCGCGACGTCGCTGCGCTCGCCACCAGCCAGCCCTGCGGCGACTTCCTTGCCTGCACTGGACCTGAGAAAGACGTCGTTGCGCGCATCGTCCAGCATGCGCGCCACGAAGCTCTGCCGTGATTCCGCGTCCTGCAACCTGTCCATCGTCTCCAGCCCCTCGAACGCGTCCTTGCAGTAGAACACCCCCGCGTCGTACGGCCGCTCGCCGTCCACGAACAGCGCGCGGCGGCCGAAGCGGCGGTTGATGGCGGCGCCCCCGATCATCACCGGTATCCGCAACCCGCGCTTGTCGAGCTCCTGCACGCACAGCGGCATCTGCTTCGACGTGGAGACGAGCAGCGCACTCAGCCCGATCGCGTCCGCGTCAACCTCGAGCGCCTTCTCAATGATCGTGTTGACCGGCACCTGCTTCCCCAGGTCGAACACTGTGTAGCCGTTGTTCGAGAGGATGGTGTTCACCAGAGACTTGCCGATGTCGTGCACGTCTCCGTAAACGGTGGCGAGCACGACCTTGCCCTTGGTGTAACCTTCCTTCCGCTCGAGGAACTGCTCCATGTGCTTCACCGCCTTCTTCATCACTTCGGCGGACTGGAGCACGAACGGCAGGATGAGCTCGCCGGCGCCGAACTTGTCGCCGACTTCCTTCATGGCAGGCAGCAGGACCTCGTTGAGCACGCGGATCGGGTTCTCCCGCACGCCTGCTTCATCCAGCCGATCCTCGATCCCGTCCTTTTTCCGCGTCAGGATCATCCAGTGGACGCGCTCGTCCGGGGTCATCCCCGCCGTCGGGTCGGCGCGTTCCGCAGCAGGCTGTGACTCGCGTCCGGCGACGGCCTCGTAGTGTTCGATGAACCGCTGCAACGCATCCGGCCGGTTGTTGAACACGAGATCGTCGGCCAGCGCGCGCTCTTCCGCGGGAATCTCGGCGTACGGCCGCACGTGTGCCGGATTCACGATTGCAGCGTCGAGTCCCGCCTCCACACAGTGGTGCAGAAACACCGAGTTGAGCACGGCACGCGCCTCGGGGTTCAACCCGAAGCTCACGTTCGACACGCCCAGTATGGTCGTGACACCGGGGAGTTCCCGCTTGATCACGCGGATGCCTTCAATCGTTTCCTTCGCCGAATCGATCCACTCAGAATCGCCCGTGGCGAGCGTGAAGGTGAGCGCGTCGAAGATCAGATCTTCCGGGGGAAGGCCGTATTCGCCAACCACGATGTCGTGGATCTTCCGGGCGACGGCGAGCTTTCGCTCGCGCGTCTTCGCCATCCCCTCTTCATCGATGGTGAGCGCCACGAGTGCCGCGCCGTGTTGCTTTGCGATCGGGACGACGTCCTCGATGCGCTTGCGGCCGTTCTCCATGTTGATGGAGTTCACGATCGCGCGCCCCGGCACGTGCTCCAGCGCCGCCTCGATCACCGACGCCTCGGTGGAGTCGATCACCAGCGGCGTGTCCACGCTGAGCGACAGCAGCTTCACGACGCGTGACATCTGCTCGGCTTCGTCGGCGCGTTCAGTCAGCGCGACGCAGACGTCCAGCACGTGCGCCCCCGATTCTGCCTGCTCGCGCGCGACCTGCACGATTCCCTCGTAATCGTCCTCCAGCAGCAGCCGCTTCACTCGGCGTGAGCCCTGCGAGTTGACCCGCTCGCCGACGAGCAGCGGCGGTGGGTCCTGGTGCAGGGTGATCGCGCGCATCGCCGAGCTGACGCGCGGCACATGGCGCGCCCTGCGATGCTGGCTGGAGTGTGCTGCTTCATCCGCGGCTCTCGCCGATGCGACGATCTTCTCCAGATGCTCCGGCGTCGTCCCGCAGCAGCCACCCACGATCGCGACGCCAAAGTCGTGTACGAATTCACCGAGCATCTTCGCCATGGGATCCGGCTCGAGAGGGTAGATCGCCTCCCCGGTTCCGGTATTGAGCGGAAGCCCGGCGTTCGGTATCACCGACAGCGGCAGCGTCGCGTTCTCGCTCAGGTAGCGGATAGGCTCGCGCATGTGCTCCGGGCCCGTGGAACAGTTGAGCCCGATGACGTCCACGCGGAGCGCTTCGAGCGTGGTCATCGCACTCGCGATGTCGGTGCCGAGCAGCATGCGACCGCTGGTATCCAGGGTGATCTGCGTCTGAAGGACAACCCGCCGGCCGATCTCCGCGAACAGGCGCTCGATTCCGGCTACGGCCGCTTTCACCTCGAGGATATCCTGCGATGTCTCGATCAGGAGAACGTCCACGCCGCCTTCGACCAGTGCCTTAGCCTGCTGGTAGTAGTTGTCGCTCAGCTCATCGAAGGTGATCGCCGACAGAGCGGGATCGTCGCTCGACGGCAGCATCCCGGTTGGACCCATGGATCCGGCGACAAACCGCGGCTGGTCAGGAGTTGCGAAACTGTCGCAGGCTTCCCGCGCGAGCCTGGCCGCCGCGACGTTCAACTCGTGCATCCTCTCCCCGATCCCCCACTCGGCGAGGCGGCGGGGAGTGGATTGGAAGGTGCACGTCTCGACCACGTCGCAGCCGACTGCCAGGAATGATTCGTGGATTCCACGGATCACGTCGGGGCGGGTCAGCACGAGGTGGTCGTTGCAACCCTCGAGTTCCGGGCCCCCGAAGTCCTCAGCGGTCAGGTTGTGCCGCTGGATGTTCGTGCCCATGGCCCCATCGTACACGAGGACGCGGGACCGGAGCGCTGCGAGATACGGTAATTCGGACTGAGGCTGCTTGCCCTGGGTCATTGCCTGTTGGTACTGCTGAAACGCAAAAACGCCCGGGCTTCGTGCGCCGGGCGGCTCAGCGCTTTAGCGGGTTATTTAACGTGGCCGCAAGTTGCCCTTAAATCGCCACGACATCAGTTGTTACGTACGATAAGGCGACCGCGCTCGTGCTGCAAGGTAGCGGCTTCC
>CAZOAT010000095.1:0-9388 GCA_964577965.1 uncultured Gemmatimonadaceae bacterium
GGGGTGGGACAACATCGATATCGTCGGCTGGATGTACTACCAGATGCAGATCAAGGTGAACTTCCTCTGCCGCGACTCCATCCTCGCTGCGCCGATCGTTCTGGACCTCGCCCTGTTTTCGGATTTCGCCCACCGCGCCGGGATGAAAGGAATCCAGGAGTGGCTCTCTTTCTACTACAAGAGCCCGATGGCCGCGCCAGGGCTACAGGCCGAGCACGACCTTTTCATACAGCAGACGAAGCTGAAGAACACGCTTCGCCACCTTATGGGAGAGGAGCAGATCACGCATCTCGGCCTGGAGTACTACACATCATGAAACTGCCTTTCGCCTTCGCTGCGGTCGCTGTCGGACTCGCTGCGCTTGGGTGCGGACCGGCCGATCAGACCCGCGAAATGCGGATGATGGGCGAGCAGCGCAACTACCGGATATCGGTCGAGCCGATGCCACCGCGTGCGCTGGAGCCCGCGCGGTTCCGCGTAGTAGTGCGCGACAAGGAGACCGGCCAGCCCGTGCAGGGCGGTGAAGGACGGATCTTCGCCACTAGTGTCGATGGCGCCGGTACAGACGACGGCCTCGCTGCGGGCGAGGAAGTCGGCACTTACTACGGGCGGCTTTTCTTCGTCATCCCCGGCGACTGGGCCATGGCGCTCCAGTTCCGCGGGGACTCTACTGAGCGACTCGAGCGCGTGGACTGGATGCAGACCGTGCTCGGCGAGCGTGAAGTAGGGCAATAGAGGATGAAGCACTTCCACCGAACGCAGTTGCCGCCGGCGGAGGTCCTGGAGCAGGCAGATGCTTTCTTCCGGGGGCTCGAGCTCGACCGGACGCTGAACGCACATCGCGCCCGGACCTACGTGGGACGGCTCGGCGAGCTGCACCTCACGGTGCATAAGGAAGCCGGGCACTACACCTTCGTCTCGGTCGATACCGATCAGATGGGGGAGAGCCGGCTCGACAGGAACGCAAAGCGCTTCTTCGTCGAGCTGCGGCGCACCATGGAGCCGCGGCACGCGCTGAAGGCCGCGTACTGAGGGCTGTGTTCTGCCCCAGACCGGAGATATTGTACGAGCGGTGACGCACCTCGCTCACTGATGGCCGACTCACCGGACGAATATCGCGTCGAGCGGCTGCTGGGTATCGGCTGCGTGACGGTCGTCGGCGGGTTCTTCAGTGGCGGCATGATTGCTGTTCTTGTCGCCAAGATTGTCGGGTGGTTTCGCGGGTGCACGCCGGAACCGGGGCTCCCGGCGTGTGACTGGCATGTTTACATGATCGCTGGCGCCCTCATCGGCGTGGTGACCCTTCCGGCCGGAGTCCTGTGGAAGCTGAGACGGAGAAACTGAGCGGGAGGCCCGTTGGCACGAGTTGACGTGATCATGCCCCAGATGGGCGAATCCATCGCAGAGGGCACGCTTTCGAAGTGGCTCAAGAAAGTCGGCGACGAGGTCAAGCGTGATGAGCCGATCTTTGAGATCTCCACTGACAAGGTGGACGCGGAGATACCGGCGCCCGCAGCCGGTGTGCTGGCTGAGATACTCGTAAACGAAGGCGAGACGGTGGAAGTGCAGACCGTCGTCGCGCGCCTCGAGACAGAGAAGGGTGCCACAGTGGAAGCCGCCGGACCGGCACCCGCTGCGACCGGCTCCGCAGAATCTCCCGCCGCTGTCTCGACTCCTGCCGCCGCGCCGCTGCCGCCCTCGGCCTCTGCTGCGACGACGAGTGGTGCGGGGTCATCCGGTGATGCTGGAGCGGGGACGACACGAACCGGCGGAAACGGCGCATCGTTCGAGGAACGGGTGCGCACGAGGTCCTCGCCCGTGGTTCGCAAGATCGCGGCGGAGCATGGTGTGGACATCAGCGCACTGCAGGGGTCGGGGATCGCCGGCCGCGTCACCAAGCGTGATATCCTTGGCTACATCGAGACAGGCGCCCACCGCCGGACGGCGCCCTCGATGCACGCGCCTGCCGGCGTGGCGCACGAGGGGCCGGTTCCCGAGCCGTGGCCGGGCGATGTCGTCGAGCCGATGTCGAAGATGCGGGCGATCATCAGCGGGCACATGATTGCATCGCGCCGCACCTCCGCGCACGTGACGTCGTTCATGGAGGTGGACCTCACGCGTATAGCCCGCATCCGGGCGGCGAAAAAGGCGGAGTTTCGCGAGCAGACAGGACAGAACCTCACCTGGCTGCCGTTCATCATCCAGTCGGTGGTCAGCGGGCTGAAGGCTCATCCGGTGCTGAACTCGTCGGTGGCGGGGAACAACATCATCTACCGCCGGCAGTACAACATCGGGATCGCGGTCGCTCTGGACTGGGGGCTCATCGTCCCCGTGATACGCGCTGCCGACAACCTTTCGCTGGCAGGCCTCACGCGCTCGCTGAGCGACCTCGCGACGCGCGCGCGCATCAAGCGGCTGTCTCCGGAGGAGGTGCAGGAGGCAACGTTCACAATCACCAACCCCGGCGTATTCGGCTCGCTCATGGGGACGCCGATCATTCCCCAGCCACAGGTGGCGATTCTTGGAGTGGGCACGATCGAGAAGCGACCGAAAGTGCTCCAGGGCGCGGAAGGAGAAGACGTGATCGCGATCCGAACCTGCACGTACCTGTCCATCTCATTCGATCATCGGATCATTGACGGCGCGGTTGCCGACCAGTTCCTGGCGCATGTGAAGCGGGAGCTGGAAGCGTTCCCGGAGCAGGTGGTCTGATGGCGCGCTCACTCACACTGCATCGCGCAACGGTGCCGCTTCGCGACAAGCGCCAGTACATGGAGCAGCTGCGCATCCGCCGGTCCCACTACCTCGCGAACGGTTGCAATTTCTGGGTGTTCGAGGAGGCCGGGCTGCACGGGGCCTTCCTCGAGTTCACCGAAGCGCCCGACGAGAAGACGCTGCGCGCTGCGCATCTCGCGCTGGCGGACCGTGTTGGGGATACGGCGCGCATCTACACGGAAGTGGAGCTCACCTGACATGCCTTTTCGCACCTTCACCGCCGGCGGCGCCGAGTGGAAGGCCTACCCGTCCGGCTATGTGACTCAGTACGACGCCGACGAATACGGGCTGTTCTTCGAGCGCGGCAAGGGCGAGTCGCGAGAGATACGGGTGACGCGTTACTCCCCTCGCGGGGCACGCTCGCGCGAGCAATCGTTCGCGGAGCTCACCGACGATGACCTGCGTACTTATCTGGAGCAGTCGCAGCCGAGCTTCACTTCTCCAGAGGCCGGTTACCGCCGGTGATGGAGCCGCTGGTGCGACCGGCGGCCGACCAGAGTGAGCGCTCCGGCGCGACTGTAGACCTTCACCTGCACTCGACTGCGTCGGACGGACTGCTCCCGCCGGCCGCGGTGGTCTCCGCTGCGCGTGTGGTTGGGCTGACGGCTATCGCTCTGACAGACCACGACACCGTTGGCGGAATAGTGGAAGCGCGCGCTGCGGCGGAGCATGCCGGCATCCGCTTCATTGCGGGGATCGAGCTGAGCGCGGAGGAGGACGGCGTCGAGATTCATGTCCTCGGACTGCATCTGGTGGACGTCACGAGTCTGCAGCGCCACCTGGTGGGGTTGCAGGCTGAACGGATCGACCGCGCGCGGGCGATGGTTGCGCGACTGGCGGAGCTCGGAGTCTCCATTTCGTACGATGCGGTACTGGCACACGCTGCCGGAGGGGCGGTCGGCCGCCCGCACGTGGCCCGGGCAATGCTTGATGCCGGTGTGGTGAAGGATTTCCGGGAAGCCTTCGACCGTTATCTCGGCGCGGCGCGCCCGGCCTTCATTCCCAAGAAGAGGCTCTCTGTGCGCAATGCGGTGAATCTCATTCATATCGCCGGGGGGCTGGCGGTGTGGGCCCACCCCGGGACACACGCCGGCGACCCGCTCCTGGCATCCGTCACGGAGGCGGGGCTCGACGGTCTGGAAGTTCTGCACCCGAGTCACGGCCCGGAGCTGGTGTCGCGGCTGTCGGCGCTGTGCGACACGCGCGAACTGGTACCAAGCGGTGGTTCGGACTGGCATGCGACGCCGGGTGCGACGCGGACGCTGGGCAGCCAGGCGGTACCCTTCGAGTGGCTGGAGCGCCAGGACGCTCTGCTCGCAGCGCGTGGGTCGGCGGCCTCCGGATCCGCTTCCGGGACACCCTGAGGGTGGTCCTCGAGGGTCGAACCGCGCTCGTCACGGGCGGCGCCCGACGAGTAGGTCGCGCCATCACTCTCGCCCTAGCGGGAGCGGGAATGAGGGTGGCGATCCATTACAACGAGTCGGAGGAGGAAGCCGAGCAGACGGCCGGGATGGTCCGGGATCTTGGCTCGAGCGCGCACACTCTCAGGGCCGACCTCCGCCTTCCCGATGAGCCGGAACGTGTGGTGAGGGAAGCGGCCGCGGCCCTCGGCCAGCTCGACGTGCTGGTGAACTCGGCGGCGGTGATGGTGCGCACTCCGCTGGGGGAAGTAACGGTCGCCGAGTGGGATGACATGTTCGCGCTCAATCTTCGCGCACCGTTCTTCGCCTGCCAGGCTGCCGCAACGGTGATGGCGGAACGGGGTGGGGCTATCGTGAACATCGCAGACCTGGCCGCTCTCGAGACCTGGCCCTCCTACATCCCACACGGGGTGAGTAAAGCTGGCGTTGTTCAGCTCACCCGTGCCCTGGCGCGCGTTCTGGCGCCGGGAATCCGCGTCAACGCAATCGCACCGGGCGCGGTGCTGCTTCCCGAGGAATGGGACGCTGCCGCCGCCGAGCATCTCGCCGGAACTACTCCACTCGGGCGGCTCGGTTCGCCAGACGACGTAACGGAGGCGCTGCTGTATCTTCTTCGCGCCGACTACGTGACTGGTGAGACGCTCATTGTAGACGGAGGCCGCCACATACGGAGCTGAGCGTGTTCGACGCGGGATTATATTGCCTGGAAGCCGTCGTCACGTCCGGATCCGGCACGGGAGCCGCCTGACGGCGGCTCTCTCTGGAGCTGATCCTTGACCCAAACGCTCGACAATGCGACGGTGAGCCGCCGATCGCCCGAAGCTGTGGTGATAATCGGGTCCGGTCCGGCGGCCTGGACGGCGGCGGTGTACGCGGCGCGCGCGAACCTGCACCCCCTCGTCTTCGAGGGTGAGCCCACGCGCACAATGATCCCTGGCGGGCAGCTCATGTTCACCACGGACATCGAGAACTATCCGGGATTTCCCAAAGGGATAACCGGCCCCGAGCTGATGGAGCGGATGCGCGAGCAGGCGCTCCATTTCGGCGCGGAAACGATATCGGAGAACGTCGTGGATATCGACCTCGGTGTGCACCCGTTCACGCTGAAGCCGAGCTACTCGCAGCCGGTACAGGCGATGACGGTCGTCGTCGCGACCGGCGCGAACGCCAACTGGCTCGATGTGCCAAACGAGGAGCGACTGGCGCATAGCGGCGGTGGCGTCTCCGCTTGTGCGGTCTGCGATGCTGCGCTGCCGGCTTACCGGGACAAAGTCCTCGCTGTCGTCGGCGGCGGCGACACGGCCATGGAGGAAGCGCTCTACACGACGAAGTTCTCCAAGGAGACGCTCGTCATCCATCGCCGGGATACGTTCCGTGCCTCACCGATCATGACGGACCGCGTGTTGAACAACCCGAAAATCCGCGTGTTGTGGAACAAGCGGGTTATTGAGGTGCTGGGTTACGATCAGATCACCGGACTCCGGCTGGAGGATACCGTCACAGGGGTCAGGGAGGACGTCGATGTCGGAGGCATGTTCGTCGCCATCGGGCATTCGCCGAACACGGAGTTCCTCCGCGGGCAGGTCGAGCTCACTCCACACGGATACATCAAGACCAAGCCTCTTCGGACCGCGACGAGCGTTTCCGGCGTCTTCGCGGCAGGCGACGTCATGGATGACTATTACCGTCAGGCGGTCACCGCTGCCGGAATGGGGTGCATGGCTGCCCTTGAAGCGGAGCGGTGGTTGGCGTTCCACGGAGTGGGTGAGTCTCCGATGCTGGAGACAGCCGACGCGGCGACGCACACGCAGGCCTGGCAGGCGCGGGTCGGCGGCGGTGGCGCATGAAGATCTCGACATTCACCGTCGGAGAGTTTCAGGAGAACTGCTATCTGGTGGAGGACGACGAGAACGGCGTCGCGGCCATCATCGATCCGGGGGGCGAGCCGACCAGGCTCGTATGGGCGATCGAGAAATCCGGGGCGAAGCTCCAAGCGGTCTGGATCACGCACGCGCATCTCGATCACATCGGCGCCATCGCGGCCATCAGGCGTAAATGGCCGGCTCCTGTGTATCTGCACCCTGCGGACGCGCCTCTGTACCGGGTAGCCGACAGGCAGGCGCAGATCTACGGACTTCCTTTCGAGGAGCCGCCGCCGCCGGAAGTCGAGCTGGCAGACGGAGACACGCTGCAGCTGGGCTCGCTGAACTTCGGCGTCATGCACGCGCCCGGCCACTCTCCCGGGCACGTGGTCATTCACGGAGGCGGTGTCGCTTTTGTGGGAGACTGCCTGTTCGCGGGTTCTGTTGGCCGTACCGACCTTCCGGCCTCGAACGGTGCCGATCTCGCGCAGTCGCTCGAGAAGATTTCCGCGCTTCCCGGTGGCACGGTGGTGTACCCCGGTCACGGTCCTGCGACAACGATCGCCGAAGAGCTCATGACGAACCCGTTCCTCACTGGCGCGGCTCGCATCCCGCGGTAAGCGCGACCACTCATCAGGGAACTCAGAATGGCGGAACAAACGCGGATGGAGAAAGACCCACTCGGCGAGCTGCAGGTTCCGGCGAGCGCCCTGTATGGCGTGCAGACCATGCGGGCCGTACAGAATTTCCCCATCAGCGGCATCCGGCCGCTTCCCGCCTTCGTTGATGCGACCGTACGGATCAAGAAGGCGGCCGCTCTCACCCACCGTGACACCGGCCGTCTCGGGCGGCGGCTTGCGGATGCCATCGTCGCTGCCGCCGACGAGGTGCTGAGCGGGCAGCACCGGGACCAGTTCGTCGTGGACGTGTACCAGGCTGGCGCCGGGACGTCGCACAATATGAACACGAACGAGGTGCTCGCGAACCGGGCCAACGAGCTCCTCGGCGCGGAGCGGGGCGCGTATGCGCCGGTCCATCCGAACGATCACGTCAATATGGCGCAGTCCACCAACGACGTGATTCCGACGGCGATACGCGTTGCGTGCCTGACAGAGCTCGACGGATTGGTGGCAGTGTTCGAAGAGCTCGCCACCGCCTTCGAGCAGAAGGGAGCAGAGTTCGATGGCGTGCTGAAGTCTGGTCGCACTCACCTGCAGGACGCGATGCCGATCCGCCTCGGGCAGGAGTTCAGCGCGTACGCCGGAACGATCCGGCGCTGTGTTGCACGGGTGAACGAGTCAGCGGCGTATCTCCGCGATCTCGGCATCGGCGGAAGTGCTGTCGGGACCGGCGTGAACGTGGAGCCGGAGTACCCGGCGCTCATGGTCAGGCACCTGGCAGCAATGACGGGTGTCGAGCTGCGCGAGGGGGGCGACCGGATCCAGCTGATGCAGAGCATGGGTGACGTCGCGGCGTTCAGCGCGCAGCTGCGGGTTCTGGCGATCGACCTGAGCAAGATCGCGAGTGACCTGCGGCTGCTGGCCAGCGGGCCACGCACCGGCCTCGACGAGATCCGACTTCCTGCAGTGCAGCCGGGGTCGTCAATCATGCCGGGGAAGGTGAACCCTTCGATTCCCGAGATGGTCAACCAGGTGTGCCTGCAGGTGATCGGCAACGACGCATGTGTGGGAGCGGGTGCAGAGCACGGGCAGCTCGAGCTGAACGTGATGATGCCCGTGATCGCGTACAATGTGCTGCTCTCGATGATGATCCTGAAGAACGCCGCGCAGTCGCTGAGCGAGCGGAGTGTTCGCGGAATCGAGGCGAACGAGGAACAGTGCGCCTACTGGCTCGAGCGTTCGGCGGCGCTGGCGACGGCACTCGCGCCGCAGATCGGCTATGCGCGCGCGGCTGACATCAGCAAGCGCTCGGTGAAGGAGAACGTGCTCATCCGCGAGCTGGTAAAGAGGGAGGGCGTCCTGCCGGACGCGGAGATCGACGAGGTGCTCGATCTGAGAAGGATGACGGAGATAGGGGTACCGGGCGGCACCGATGCCACCAGCCCTTAAGACTGGCGCAGATTGCCTGCCTGTCCTATCCTGCACTTGTGCGCATAACGACATGGGCCGAGTACGGGGTCATCTGCGCCCTGCATCTTGCGAAGCGGGCGTCCGAGGGTCCGGTGACGGGGCGGGAGCTGGCCGCCCTGGAGCGGCTGCCCGCCGATTACGTCGAGCAGATTCTGCTGCGGCTCAGGCGTGCGGATGTGATCCGCAGCACGCGGGGAGCCAAGGGCGGTTACACGCTGGCGCGCTCACCATCTGAGATCTCCATCAGAGACGTCATTCAGGCGTCAGAGCTGGAGACGTTCGACCTGCACTGCCTCAGCCATCCCGTCGAAGAGGACCGCTGCTCTGCGTCGCACAACTGCAGCATCAGACCGGTCTGGGTGATGCTTCAGCGTCGGATAGACGACGTACTGGAGGGTGTTCACCTCTCGGATCTGATGCATGACGAGCCGACCGTGCGGGAGCGAGTCGGGCTCCCGATCCTCGAGACGGTCTAAGGGCCGGGACACGATGGGTTTTGTGTCGCGGTTCCTGGAGCGGCGGAACTGGCGACGCCGTGCGCGCACCTACGTTCGCGTCCTGCAGCGTGAGCCTGCCGATGCGGACGTTCGCTGGCTTGCCGAGCTGGAGCCACGACACGACCTGGATCACGCCAGATGGGAGCTGCGCTATGCCCGGCTGGCGCTGGGCCAGATCGAGGCGGAGCGCGCCGCGCTCGACGACCGGGCTCCTGCAGTGGTTGCGCATGAGCTCGTAGCCTCGCTCGGGGCCGACCCCAGGGTGGCTGCCGGGATGCTGGAAACGGCGCAGCGCCAGCTGGGCATCAGGCTTCGCAGGTACAGAGATGCGATAAACCGGCGGGCCGAACGCGAGTCTCTATCGACACGACTGGGGAAGGAGCTGCTCAGCTTCACTCACGGCGATCGCATGCGCGAGGCTGCGACGGTCGAGCGGGCCGGCGAGCTGTTGCGGCGGTACAGCGGGGAGTTCAATCTGGCGCTGCAGGAAGTCTTCGGCCGCGCGTCTCTTCCTGAGGATATCAGGCCGTCGGAGGTGACCGCGGCATGAGTTCGTCGCTGGTGACCACGGTCATCCATTGCCGTTGCCGGCTGAAAAAAAGCTCCCGGAGCTGTGCTCCGGGATGCCGTTGAATCGTCCATTAAGCAGATGATGCCGAAGGGGGGACTCGAACCCCCACGGGCATACGCCCACTGCGCCCTGAACGCAGCGCGTCTACCAATTCCACCACTTCGGCGTGAAC
>CAZOAT010000096.1:0-9343 GCA_964577965.1 uncultured Gemmatimonadaceae bacterium
GGGATTGCGAGGTACCGCTCGTAAGCCGCGATCACAGAGTCTGGAGGACCCACAGCCACGTAAGCGAGTCCCAGGTCCGGAAGGACGCACGTCTCGCACGCGCCGGCCGCTGCGGTTCGCAGCTCGTTCAGCGCTGCTGCGGGCTGGTTCTCGCTCAGGGCTATGATTCCGAGGATGGCGTGCCGGAAATCGCTGGCGGCCCCACGCCGGTCCGGGCGTGTATTCGCTTCCCATTGACGCAGCCACTGCCTTGCCTCGTCCGCCCTCCGCAGTCTTGCAGCGGCGTAGGCCAGATCCAGATACGGCACGTCGCTCGCCGGTATGCTGCGCAGCAGCGGTGATCGCGCGGCCCTGTCATACAGCCGCCCTGCCTGTGCGGTATCCCGCAGGACGTGCAGTGCCGCCTGGACGGAGTCTCCGAGCGATCGCAGGTCGATGAGTGCAGGTGCTCCGGCACGCGATCTCTCGAGGGTTGCCGCGCTGGCTCTGAGGCGATGAAACTCTGCGATCCGTCCCCTGAGAAGTGCGAAGTTTGCGCCCAGAGTTGCGGCAATTATGCGCTCCTCCGTGGAGCGCGGGTTCGAGAATTCGCTGCGGTACTGCTGTTCCGCAGTCGTGTCGCCTGAGGCGTAGCGGAGCGCGACGTCCGTGGCATGGAGCACGGGGACGTTGGGGAACCGCTCCAATCCCCGGTCCATGGTTCTTCGCGCCTCGGCTGCCTTCCCGTTGATGAGCTGCGCAAAGCCGAGGTTGATGTAACCGTTCATGAAGTTCGAGTCTGCCTGAAGCGCACGCTGCAGGTAGGCCTCGCCACGCGCGTAGTCACGCTGTTCCCCATACAGCAGTGCCACGTTGTTCAACGCGGTCAGATTTGTCGGTGAGACCTCGAGGGCCGCTTCATAGGCGGAGATCGCCCGTTCGCGATCACCCATGGCTGTCCCCCAGTACGATCCTTCAGTGAGGTATTTCTCGAGTGCGGGAAGACGATCCCGGTTCGCGTATGCCTTCTCGATGGTCGGGATTGCCCGCACCATGTCGCCGCGATTCGCGTACTGGGTTCCGAGCCTTCGGTAGGCCATTGCGAATGTGGAATCGAGCGCAATCGCATCTTCGAGGAGTTGAAGGCCACGGTCATACTCGGTCGCCGGATCGAGAGCCTGCGTGTACCGGCGCAGCGCTTCAAGTGAACCGGTGGTGACCTGTTCCAGTGGTGGTGATGCCCGGACGGACTTGATGGACTCGCCTATCTTCTCCCGGGTGCGCTTCGACAGCCGGTCGATAGCGGAGATGAGGTCGTCACCCGACGAGGCCGTTTCCCTGAACGCGGCGAGGATTTCTCCGGATGCAGGTGAGACGAGCCGCGCGGACAGCACATACCCGGCGCCGACCGGGCTGATCTCGCCGTCCACCACGAGCTTGATCCCTTCCCGGGTGGCCAGCTCACGCGCGACCTCGGCAGTCAGCTTCGTGTTCGGATCGAACTGCATGCGCTGAAGCGCCTCGTGGATGAACACGGGCTGCACCGCCGTCACAGCCCTTGACTGCCCGAGGTCGGTACGGAATGCCTCCGTGACCACCGATCCAAGCAGCGTGTCCTGTCCGGCGCTCTGGAACTCCGCCACGAGTACCGGTGCGCGCTGATCGAGTACTCCGGCCGCCAGGAGCGATCCAGCCGGACCGATGCCCATCAGCCGCATCCCCATGTACCCGGCGATCGTCAGCACGAAGATCCCCATCGCGATCGCGCCGCCGACGGCAGTGCGTCGCCACGTCAGGTGCGGACTCGCCTTTACTGAGAGCTGCGTCATCGTCGAGTACGGCTGCCGTGTGCCACCCGGCGTCAGCGTCGCCAGAGTGTGTGCCATTCGCGACTGATGGTGCACGAGCCCGGTGAACAGGAGTACTGGAAGCCCGAGGGCCATAAGTATGAGGGCGCCGGGGAAGACCCACTCCGGCAGGCCGATACCCACCACGGCCGCGCGCGCAAGGATTGCTACGGCCGCGAACGCGACCGCGTAGATCGCCAGCGCCCTGCCGAGCGATCGTTTTGTCGCGCCCGCGATGGCGGGCGCGACCGCGTACCCGCTGCTCGTGGTCAGTGAATCCAGCTCCTCGAGAAGCGCGCCCGCCGTCTGCGGCCGCTCGCCTGGCTCCTTCGCCAGGCAGCGCATGACGAGATCAGCCAGAGGTGCCGGCGTATCGGCCCTGCGGCTAAGGATTTCCTCGGGGGGCTGGGAAAGATGCGCTGCCAGGATTCTCTGCGGGGCGCTTCCGATGAACGGCGGCGTGCCGGAGAGCATCTCGTACGCCATCACTCCGAAAGCGTAGATATCGGCGCGGTGATCCATATTCGGATCCGCCGCTACCTGCTCGGGCGCCATGTACGCCGGTGTGCCCAGAGAGGTACCGGCCACCGTGAGGGTGGGGTTCGGGCCCTCGTCGCGCGCGCTTGACAGGGCCTTGGCCACTCCGAAATCGGCTACGAGCGCGTCGCGCCGCGTGAGCAGCACGTTGTCCGGCTTGATGTCGCGATGAACGACGCCCAACTCGTGCGCGTACGCCAGGGCCTTGGCGACATCCTTCAGAATCGGGACGATGTCGGCGATCGGAAGCGGGCCCCGTCGGGAGAGGCATGCCCGCAGCGATTCGCCATCTACCAGCGGCATCGTGTAATACGGCGTGCCGTCGTTCGTCTGCCCCGCGGAGAGAACCGCCACGATGTGTGGGTCCTGCAGCTTCGCGGCGAGCAGAATCTCCCGCCGGAAACGATCGGCGTTCATCGGCCCGGCGAGCTCCGGGGGCAGGACTTTCAGAGCGACGCGGCGTCCGAGCGAAACATCTTCGACGACAAAGACGCGACTCATGCCACCGCCGCCGAGTTCACGCTCGATCCTGTACGACTCTCCAAGACTGGCCTGGAGGCGGTCGCGGAGCTCGCTCATCTGCACACTACGGCTGGAGGTTCTTCACCGCTGGGGAAATAATCCAATGTTACGGGCCGCCTCAGGAACGTGCCACCCGAAATCGCTCTGCCTTCAAGCAACCGGTCCAACGCGGCGATCGTCTCTTCAACTCCTCGAACCAGTTCAGCGCCCGTTGGGTCAACCAGTCCACTCGTTGGAGTGAAGCTCGCCAGCGACATGTTTGATGTCGTGCCGGGAGGGAGTTGGTTCAGGCTCAGCTCACGATCCTGTGCCGATCGAGCGGTACGCTTGCTCCACGAGCGCGAGATCCCGGCGCGCTGCGGCGAGATCGTACCGCGGCGGACGTCCCGATGCAATCGCTTCGATGAAATCCGCGAACATTGCCCTGTATCCCACGATGTCGCGGAAACCGGGGAAGGCCACGGACGACCGCTTGCCCGACACGACCAGAAACGCGCCGTTCGACTCGAACGTCGCGGTTCCGCCCGCGCCGAAAATCCTGGAGAGCCGGAGGCCGCGCAGCGGCGAGGGAATCTCCCAGGAATAATGCAGGGTCCCGACGGCGCCGCCCTCGTAGCGTGCAACCACGAGCACGCTGCGCTCGAGTCCCGCCGGAGCACCGGGGCGAAATGCCTCCACCGATTCGATGGGCATCCCGATGCTCGACATGAAGGCGATCCAGTGAATGCCGCCCTCGAACAGCGCGCCGCCGCCCGAGAGCGCGTGGTCGTCGCGCCAGTCTCCGGTCCCCTGTTCCTTCAGAGCGTTTAGCTGGACGAAACGGACCTCGCCAAGTGCCCCGTCTTCCACTAGCGCGCGCAGGCGCGCGACCAGCGGCTTGTACGCGTAGTTTTCGGCAACGCACACCTGACGTCCACTCGCGCGCACGGCGAGCTCCACTTCTCCCACGTCCGCGGCGCGCAGAAACGGTGGCTTCTCGACGATCACGTGTTTGCCCGCGGACAACGCCAGCAGGGTGAGCTCGAGGTGCGTGGACGGCGGCGTGGCGATGAGGACCGCATCCACCCGGTCGTCCGCCAGCGCGCCGTCGTAAGAGTCGAAGTACGCGACGCCGGAGTGGTCCGCCGCGTACTGCCGCGCACGGTTGGCGTCGCGGCTGGCGTACGCCCGCCGCACCGAGGGCGCTATCGTCGCGAGCGTGCGGCTGTGCTTTCGCGTAATGCCACCGCAACCGAGGAACGCGATCGTGAGCGGACGCGTCGGTATGGCCGCCTGCGCTCCGATCACCCGCGCGCGGCCGCGACTCTCTACTGGGGGCGTACTCATGACCGCATCGCGGCGGACGCACGCAGCGAAAGCGCGGCGATCGTGAGACTCGGATTGACCGATGCGACGGTGGCCATGCAGCTCGCGTCCTGCACGCGGAGGTTTTCGACTCCGCGGAAGCGGCACCAGCGATCCAGCGGTGCACTGGCGGGATCGTCCCCCATACGCACCGTCCCCGCGGCGTGCGAGAAGGTCCGGATCGGATGGGCGTGTACGAATCTGGCGCCGGCTTCGCGCAGAACGCGGCGCGCGTGTCGCGCGAGCACCGCGCGCGCCGCCTCATCACGGGGAGTGTACCGATGCTGGATCATCAGCCGCGGCAGACCCAAAGCGTCGCGCCGCGACGGATCCACCCAGACGCGATTCTCGAACCGCGGTTGATCCTCAGCGATCGCCAGCAGTCCCGTCGCCCGGCCGATCGCGTGCGTTAGCGCGCGCCGCATGAGGGGGGTGGGAATCGCGCGCAGCGCCCGTGGGAGCCGCCGCTCCACGAGCGCCTGCGGAGGGTGGTGCACCTGTTGGAGCGAGCCAAGCCTGGACATCGCGCCGGAAGCCGGATCACCGAAATAGAAATCGTGTATCGCCAGCTCCTTGTGGAAGCGGCCCGTGGGGTCTGGGAGGTCGGTGAAATAACCATACACGAGCGCGCTGCTGTGGCGGAGCAGATAGCGTCCGATCGCAGCACCGGCGGGATTCATTCGGTCCAGCCCCGAGGCCAACAGGAGGTGCGGAGTGGCGAGCGCCCCCGCGGCCAGAATGATCTCGCGCCCCCGGTACCGCTCGCCGGCGGGCCGATCGGCGTCGTTCCCCGACCCGGCGGCCCCCGTACGCCTGCAGCGCACGGCCACGATGCGGTTCCCCTCCACTTCCAGCATCGTCGCCGCTCTGTTCGTGAGGAGCTCCAGTCTTCCGTCGCGCACGAGCGGAGCCAAGACCGCGGTCGCGAGGTCGTTCTTGGCGCTAACTGAGCACGGATAGCAGTCGCAGGTGCTGCACAGGACGCATGCATTCCGTCCGTTGGACGCCGAATAGTTGACTGCGAGGGGGAGGCGAAACGTGGTGAGGCCGAGTCCGCGCGCACTGCTCCGAAGGCGCTCCGCGATGGGAGACAGCTCCTCCGGACTTCGCGGGAGCTGCTGTCGCCGCCAGGGTTCCGTTGGGTCCACTCCCGATTCGCCCACGACGCCGAGCAGGTGTTCTGCTTCCTCGTAGTACGGTTCCAGCTCGGCGTAGTCGAGCGGCCAGCGCGCGCCGCTGCCCTTCACTACCTCGACGCACTCGTCGAAGTCGCGTTCACGGAAACGGTTCGAGACCGCGCCATAGAAAACCGATGGACCCCCGACGCAGAAGAGCGCGCCGATCTGAGGCGCGTCGCCGCCAGCGACCACATCGTACGGGCTTTCGGTGGAGTACGCGGCGTCCAGTTCCATCACCGACTCAAGGCGGCGGTTGTGTTCACCGCGTGCCACCCAGTCGCCGCGTTCGATCACGAGAACATCTCTGCCCGCCGACACGAGGGCCTGGGCCGCCATCGCGCCACCGAAGCCGCTTCCCACGATGATGACATCGTAGAGGCGGTCGGGCCCGCCCGCACTCACAGCGTTACGAGCCCCTGGTGCGGATGAGTGAGTGCGAGCACCCAGACAGTGATCACGAAGATCCAGACGGTCACGTATGCCGGCACGAACGCGAGCCGCCGCCGGAGCATCCCGGGATACACGATCGGCTTCCCCGCGAATTTCCCGCGCGGCCTGCTCGGGAAGAAGAAAGTCTTGTAGGTCTCGATCGTGGCGACCGTGTAGCCGAGTGCGGGGAGGGCGATGAGGATGTAGTTGGATGTGAGGAGCGAGAGCGCGAAGGCCCAAATGAGCGCGATCAGCGGGCTCCGGAAGAACTTCAGCGTCTCGAACCCCTCGATCGGCGCGTCCTTCCACGCACCGCCGAACGCGCTGACCCACCCTCCGATGGACCCTATGGTGAGCACCACGAGGGGGCCAGACAGCCCGTGATCCAGTCGCGAGAGCTGGTGGACCCCGTAGATGATCCCAAGTACGGCGGCGGCGTAGGCCGCCGCGATGAGGGAGCGAACCGGCCTGTCGTGGATCACGCGGCCATTGATGTGGAACTGCATTGGAATGAAGTACTTGGACTGGTCCTCATCGCGCAGGAAGACCTTGTAGAACTCCACCACGCCGCGCTCGAGCACGTAGATCAGGCCAAAGAGGATGGCCCAGCTCGAGGGGGTGGACATGTCGAACGGGTGAACGATCTGCACCAATCCACCCAGAATCGTGGCGACGGCCGGGCTCCTGACGTATGTGGACCAAGTAAGTCCTTCGTGGATGGAGTCTTTGTACATCCCCCACGTTGCCACGTGGATGCCGACGAGCAGTCCGATGGCAGAGCTGAAAAGGACGTCCATGCGGCAGGGGCTAGGGAGCGAAGTACAGGGAACAGGACACGGAGGGGGTACGCGCCGAGGGAATGGGTCCCGGGGACGTGCCATCTCCCTCGCCGCCGGGTGACGGTAACGCCGGGGCGGCCCGCACTCAATAGAGGAAGGGCGGGGCGGCTCATTCCCTTTGCCGTTCGCCCCATGCTCTTGATTTTCCTCCCCGACCCGGGGAGATGTCGATCATCAGCGCCACCAGGAGCCCGACGACGGGCCAAAGCGTCACTGGCTGCCAAACCAATGCTGGAGCACGCTGTACTAATGCTGGAGCACGCTGTACTACAGTAGCGTCCACCCGAAATCGCTCTGCCTTCAAGCAACCGGTTCAACGCGGCGATCGTCTCTTCAACTCCTCGAACCAGTTCAGCACCACGATCACCGGCTGGGCGTTCGGCTGCTGGATGGGTGTCGCCACGGCGATAAATGATCTCGCGGCCGTCCTTCGTCCATTGGCAGGGTGACGGTAACAGCGATCCACTTCCTGTCGGGAGAGAGGCGTGGCTCTGCGAACGCATTGGACTGTGGAATCGCCTGCTCCTCCCGGTCAGTCCAGACGACGCGGCTGTTCACATTCCAGGCGGCAGCACTGAGGTATACGAGAGTTCCGTTGGGTGAGACAGCGAACGGGTCGCCATGCCGCCGGCGCCGAGCTCACGCTCGATTCGGTAACGTTCGGCGAGCGCAGAAGCCAGGCGGGCTGCCGGGTCGCTCACCGATTCGCTCACCTGGCGGCGGCACCACGCAGCTGCGTGCGCACTTCCTCGCGCCAGTTGTGCACGAACATCACCTGCGCCTGCTCGGTGGCCTTGAGCAGCAGCAGGTGCGATCCGTCTGGGGTGACGTCGTAATTTGCGTGCGGGAGCGGAGCCTTCACGAAATCGTCGCGGAAGAGAACTTCGCGCGAGACAACCGAAAATGTCGGCGTCGCGCTTACTGTCGCGGCGTGGAAGCTCTGATTGTCGCGATAGAACAACCTGCGGCCGTCGCGGGCCCAGACAGGCTCCGATCCGCCGGCGACGGAAACCTGCACGCGCGCACCGGGCCCCGGGAACGGCTGCACCACGACCTGATCGCCGCCTGACTCGGTGGTCACATATGCGAGCCAGCGTCCATCGGGTGAGATCCGTGGCATGAAGGCCGCAAACGCGGGACTCGACAGTTGCCTTTGCGCGGGATCGCCGGAAAGCGAGCGATACATGACAGCGGCTCCCGCAGTGTCGAGCTGATAAATGATTCCCTCTCCGTCAGGAGTGAGCACTCCTTCGTAGTAGTCCTCGGTCGTACTGGTGAGCAGGGGTGCTTCGGGTCCGCTGAGGTCGGCCGGCCGCCACCAGAGCGCGGAGCGCCGTTCCCGGGCAGTGCGGTACAGCACGCGGCTCCCATCCGGCGTCCACTCTGGGCGCTCGTTGAGCGCTCCGTCGGTGGTGAGTCGCGTCAGGGTGCCGCTCGCGATATCCATGATCCAGATGTCGCGCTGTGCTCCCGCCACGACTGCAATGGCAACGCGGCTGCCATCAGGCGAATAACGCGGGTACACGTGACGGCGTGCCTGATCGGTGAGCGGTCGCAGGTTGCCGCGCAGATCGGCGATCACCGCATGATTCGCGGGTGAACCACTCTGATAGACCAGCGACCCGCTTGCTGACATCGAGGCCTGTGCGGTTCCACTCGTCTGGTTGACCTCCACGTCCCCGAGCAGCGGTTGCGGTGCTCCGACAACCTCCCTGCCACTGACATCGACCCGGATTGCCATGACGGCGCCGGCATCAGTGACGTATATGATGGACCCATCAATCACACCCAGCGCCTGAAGTCCCGGAACGTCCAGGACAGTGCACTCCCCGCTCTCGAGCGATCCGATGGCGAGACGCCCGGTACCCGAGCTTTGCGAACTGAAGCTGGTGTAGATCACAGTCTCGCCGTCAGAGAGGACGTGCGGGCTCCCTTCGAAGACGCTCTGTGCTCCGGTTCCGCGCGTGCACAGCCGCCGTGTGGCCCCACCGTTCTCCGGGACCGCGTGCAGGAAGCCGTTGCCCACCGAAAGGACTATTTCTCCCCGCGAGCTCCAACTCGCGCCACCGAGAATTCCCGGCGCGTCCGCCACAGCCATGACCGGGCCGCCGACTGTGCTGACCTTTCGCAGCCGCGCGTTGGCAAGGAAGCCGATCCATTGTCCGTCGGGGGAGAAGAAGACCATGAAAGCGTCTTCCGTTCCAGGGATCGCACGAACCGTGGGGTCGTCGATTGACCGTGTGAAGATCCGCTGCGTGCCGTTCGGCTCCCGCGCGGCGAAAGCGAGAACTCTGCCGTCTGGAGAGAGGGCGAGGACCGTCTGCGTGCTGGTCGTCGTCGCCATTCCTTCTGGGAGAGTCAGGGGAAACCGCACTACAGGGGCGGACTGGCCGGGCTGCGGTGCGCTCCAGCGCATCGCAGCGAAGGTCGCACCGGCGAGTGCGATCACAGCGAGCGCGATAAACAGCGGGTCTCGTGCGCGCGAGCGCCAGTCGCTCAGCGGTCGGACACTGGCGACAACGCCACGCGACCGCACGGACCTCGAGGTTGATGTGGTCTCCGTTGTCCGCAGCGCCTGGGCGAACTCAGCCGCACTCATGAACCTGTCGGCCGGCATCTTCTCGAGTGCGGTGAGCACGGCATCTTCCACGTGCGGCGGGATCGAGCG
>CAZOAT010000097.1:0-6922 GCA_964577965.1 uncultured Gemmatimonadaceae bacterium
GCGACCACGACGAGCGCCGCCGACTGCTTGCCCCGGATGTCGCCGCCCGCCGACTCGGCCGCCTCCAGGGCTATAAGCATCCGATCGGCAAGATCGCCCGTGCTCTCGGCAAAGGCCCTGGCCATGGCGGGCCATACTGTCTCGTTCGCCATCAGGTTTGCCTGTACAGCGAAATCACGTCCAGCCAGCAACGTTCCACCCGCCGATCCGCATTGCACCTGCGATGCGGCGGATTGACTCCCCGCGATGCCGCCTGCCGCAATGATGTCCCGACTGCCGGTGAACGTTGCGACATTGCCCTTAGCGTCAATCATGCCGACCTGCCGCACCTCGCACGCGGCGTCGCCGTGAAGCAGCGCCCTTAAGGCCTCCGGCGCAGCCTTGCCCGCGCGCAGCAGATCCAGCCCGAGCTTCCCGTACGCCGGGTCGACGAAGCTTTGAGTCGCGACACCGCCAACGCCTGCCTCGACCCACGGAACGATCTGGCCGACGGCAAACCAGTGTGACTGTACCGCCACACCGATCTGACCGGTCGCGGAGTCACGCGCGACGATGGAGTACGTGCTCACCGGGCGCAACTGAGCGCTGAGCGGCGACGCGATCAACAGCAGGCAGACGAGTATCCTCATGGTCAACCGGGCAGTGATGCCGTCAGAGGTGGAGAAACGAGCGACCTTGCGGGATGCGATCCGGCTGTTGTTAGCAGGTGGCACGGCGCCCGCCCGAGCCCTGAGCCCCCAGAGCGAGCGAGGCCAGGCATAACAGCGCGAAAATGTTGACTCTCATGCCGCTCCTGTGTGGGTCCGAGCGTCCAATATGAGGCTCACCGGGTCACCAACACGGATCGTGCCGGTTTGAACCACGATTCCATAGACGCCGGAGTTGGTGTTGTTCATCCGCACGACGGTTTTCAGCACGCGGGCGTCCTGTGCGGCCGTATCAGGATCCAGGTTGATCATCATACATCGCACGTCGCGCAGCGTCACCCGCACCGCCGGACGTGGCTCGCTGCCGCCGAACAGGAGGGTCCCGCCAACCCACCCGTCCTCGAGGAACGGCTCGCCGCTGCGGGTCTCGAGCACGATGTTGGCGCGAAAGCGACGCGGATCGAGGTCCATTCCGGCCGCGCCACCGATCCCCGCAATGGTCGCGAGGCTTATGACCGATACCGGGGCCTCGTCGAAGACTCCGTGCTTCAGCTTCAGCAACTCGACGCCGCTCCCGTAACGGCCGGTGATCTCGCGCTGGAGCTCTGCGCTGCTGAGCCCGACGTTCGCTCCATCCGGCGTCCGAACGTGAGTCGGCAGAGGCTCGCCTGTGCTCTCGTCGAGACCGAAGGGGTGATACAGCAGGAGCTCGGCGACGCGGCTCGCGGTGAGCCACGGAAACCCGTTGTCGACCCCCAACCGCCTGAAGGCGAAGCGTCGGTCGCCGTCCAGGCCATGCCAACCGAGAAATGCAGACTCGGTCGCGATACCGGCCATCGACTTGACGGGATATCGCACGACCTCGGAAACGTGTCCGAGCTCAGTCGGGTGGTGCGACTCACGCGGATTGATCATCGCGTGCATTTGACATCAGATCTGGTTGGGTGGCAGGCGCTGTCGCGTCGTCGTGCGCGGCGGAACTCGGCGGCTCGGGCTGTTCCATGCACGCTGACAGAATATGCGTGAAAGCGACGTGGCATGTGAGGACCCGCTTCTGCCCCGATCAGGTGCGCAGACGGGCGGCGCCCCGCACCTTGCTACCGTTTCTTCGCCGCCACCTTGTTGTGCGCCACTGCTGCCTTCACCAGCGCCTTGAACGCGCGCGGCTCGACCTTCTCCCCCTCGTGAATGTCGATGGCCCTGCGCGTGTTGCCTTCCAGACTGGAATTGAAGAGACGCGATGGATCTGGGATCGTAGCCCCGCGGGTGAACGTGAGCTTCAAGGCGCTCTTGTATGCCTCTCCAGTGCACACAATCCCGTGATGCGACCAGACCGGATTGTTCCACTTCCACTCCTCGGTCATCCCGGTGTCAGCCTCCAGGATCAGCGCCCGCATGCGAGCCAGGGTTTCCCCTCGCCATCCCCGCAGGTCGCGGATCCGCTGGTCGATGAGCACGGAAGCGGGTTTCCCGGTCGCTCGGTCACTGCTCCTTTCACCCGCCTGGACCGGTCCTGCCTCGGGCTTCCTGTTGGGCGCAGACTTTGAACCGGTGGCCGACCTGCGTGGCTTGCTTGAGTGCGACGTGCCCCTTGGTTTTTGCGTCACGGCTCAGTCTCCCGGTGGTCAGTGAGTCCTCGTGCACGGCGCATCGCGATTACGCTACAGACGCATGCGCTGCTCCGCAAACGGCTGACCGACAGGAAGTCTCCGGACGCAGCTCCTGAAGCCGCCAGGGAACCGTTCGAGCGCTGTACGGGCGCCGGCGAGACAACCCTTGATATACATAGCTCTGTTATGTATAGTATCGCTATGTATGTTCGGACCCGAGGTGGCAGCGGTCGTGGCGACGCGTGAGACCATGGAGATCAGCAAGGACCTGACGGCTGCCTCCTCGACCCCGATCGTGCTGGCGATCCTGACCGAAGGGGACAGCTACGGCTACGCCATCATCAAGCGGGTGCGGGAGCTATCGGGCGGCCGCATGGAGTGGACCGACGGGATGCTCTACCCGGTTCTGCATCGGCTCCAACGGCTCGGCCATATCAAAGCGCGGTGGGAGGTCGCCGAGAGCGGCCGACGCCGCAAGTATTACCGCATCACAGCGAGCGGCCGCGCACAGCTCGCCGAGGAGCGCCGCCAGTGGCAGGCGGTGGATGCCACACTCCGCGGAATCTGGCGGTCGATTTCCCTTCCCGACCCCATCAGCCACTCGGCGTCAGGCGCGTTACTACCACACGGAGCATGAGCATGTCCACCCCCGACCCTGCGGGATCGCTCGAACGGCAGATTGACCAGTGGCGCAGTTATCTCCGCCACAGACAGGCGATCCACGCGGTAGACGTCGCGGAACTGGAGGACCATCTGCGCGAGCAGATCGCTGTTCTCACTGAGGCGGGACTCGTCGGCGACGAAGCATTCCTCGTGGCGGTCAAGCGCATGGGCGACCTCGACGCACTCTCGCGCGAGTTCGCGCGCGAGCACTCCGACCGGTTGTGGAAGCAGCTCGTCGTGTCGGGCGCGGACGTTGGAGAGCCGCGGAGCGCGTCACGGGTGGACGCGATCGTGGCCTTCACTCTGGCTGTGATGGCAGCGCTGGCGATCAAGGTGCCGGCGCTTTTCGGCGTTTCGATGGACGAGCACGAGGGCTTCTACATCCGGAACGCGAGTCTCTTCGTCCTGCCGTTGCTCACCGGCTACTTCGTATGGAAGCGGCAGCTCGATTCCGGCACTTTCCGCTGGCTGGCGGCTGCCTTCATCGTGGCGGCGATTGTCGCCAACATCTACCCGCTGACGCCGAACGGTTACAACGAGACGCTCACGGCGCTGCACCTGCCGATCGCGCTGTGGCTGGCGGTGGGCGTCGCGTACGCCGGCGGCCGCTGGAGCGAAGTCTCCGGCCGGATGGATTTCATCCGCTTCTCCGGTGAGCTGTTCATCTACTTCGTGCTGATCGCGCTCGGGGGAGGGGTACTCACCGGTTTCACGGTGCTGATCTTCGAAGCGATCGGAGTCGACATCGAGACCTTCATCGGTGAGTGGCTGGTGCCGTGCGGCGCCTTGGGTGCCGTCGTGATCGCCTCCTGGCTGGTGGAAGCGAAGCAGAGCGTGATCGAAAACATGGCGCCCGTGCTAACGCGCCTGTTCACGCCGCTCTTTGCCGCCGTCCTGGTCGTGTTCCTCGGGACGATGCTCTGGACCGGACGCGCGCTCGACATCGACAGGAACCTGCTGATCGCCTTCGATCTGCTGCTGGTGGTGGTGCTCGCCCTGCTGCTGTATTCGGTTTCAGCCCGTGATCCACGCACGCCGCCCGGCGCTTTCGACGTGTTGCAGGTCGTGCTCGTCGTGAGCGCGCTGCTGGCGAACGCGGTGGCGCTGTGGGCAATCGGCGCGCGCATCAACGAGTTCGGCTTCACGCCAAACCGCGTTGCGGCGCTGGGCGAGAACGTGATTCTGCTGGTCAATCTTGCGTGGTCGGCCGTACTGTACATCCGCTTTCTCAGAGGGCGCGGAACGTTCGCCGCGCTCGAGAAGTGGCAGACGGATTACCTGCCGGTCTACGCGGTGTGGGCAGCGATCGTGGTCATCGCCTTCCCGCCGGTCTTCCAATACATCTAGTGAGCGGCTACGCGTGCTTCGGTGCTGCGATCAGCCGTCACGGTGACTGCGGGCCGGGCACTAAGGGGTTCGAGGGGCGCGGCGTCCCGTCAAGAACGATCGCGACCGGGGTCAGCAGCCTTGCTGGCTCTGGGCCTCGCCTCGATCCGGGATTGATGTAGTTCCGCTGCATGAACTTGATCGTGTCTCCCACCTTCCGTCAAACGATTTCGCCAGCCGAACCTTTGCCTCCGTGTGGCCCGTTCCGCACCGAAAGAGCGCGTTCTCCGTTGATGGCCCCAATCCCATGCGGAGATTCCCATGAAATCACCAACCGTGCGCTCGCTTCTGTCGTTAACTCTTGTTGCGACTATAGAGGCATGTTCTGGCGAGTCTCAGTCGGCGGCTGAAACGGCGCGCGACATCGCCGCCCTATCAGCTCGGTCTTCAGGTGGCGGTGAGGCATGCGGACGCTTTACAGCGCAGGAAATCGAGCGTCATGTTGGTGCGCCGGTTCAAGTCATGGGAGCGACGACGGGCGGAGGGTGTGCCTGGGAAGGCACCAACGACGAGGATGTGTATGCCTCGGTGCTGGTCAGCAGCGAGGTAAACGGTTGGGAGCGGCCCCACGGTGCCCCCGGCTTCGAGGAGCTGTCAGGAATGGGGCGCTCCGCTTATGTGGTTCCCGAGATGGGCGGCTGGCGCGCGGGCGTTCTGACCGACAGTCACTTTGGCGTCGTCACAATGAGTGGTGGCCAGTCGAGCAGGGCGCGCGCGATCGCCATGTTGACCGAGCTGATGCGGCGCATCTGATGACGCGATCAGCCCGGCTGGAACCGATGCATCGCGCGCTCGTCGCCGGAGGGTACCTGGTCATTGGCTTACTGGGGTGCGGCGGTGAAGCCGAACGCGGCCCGACGCAATCTTCCGCGGGCCAGCAGGCACCCAACAGAACCGAGTCAGTCGGCCGAGCAGTCATAGACGGACAGCCGTTCACTGCGCTTGCGAGCGAAAGCGCATGCATGCTCATGGGCTCCGAGGGCTCGGCAGCGCCGCAGTTCGTGTTTACGATCGCCGACGCCACCACACAGATCCAGTTCCGCACGCCCGCCGTGAGCAGGCCCGGGCCAGGCAGGCCCAACGGCGTACTCGTGATGAAGTCGGACGCGCCGTACTCGCAGCTTCTCAGCAGCGCTCTCCAAGTCACAGCAGTAGAGCGAAGTCCAGACGGCTATTTCGTGTCCGGAACGTTCGCGTTCGACATCCGGGAGATGGAAATGATGGGATTCACCGTGAGCGGAAACCCGGCAACCACGATGCGGATCACCGACGGAGAGTTCCGCCGGGTGGAGTGTCTTTCGGCCGCTGGTGTCACCTTTCCCGACCTGCCCTGACCTCCCTGAGCACCACGAGTCGTGAGCCCACGGCGCCGTGACCAGCGCGAAAGCATCTATAGACGGTGGAGCCGCGAGGGAGACCGCCGCGTTCACTCGTTTCTCGAAACGGGCCCCGCTCAGCAATGCGTACCGTTCTCTTTACTGCCCATCGCAAGAACGACGAGCAGCGTCGCAGTCATGCACGAGGTGTCGTGAGACGTTCGTTGGCCGCGGCAAACCGCATCAGGAGTTCGAGTTGTTGCCTCGCACGTGCAGTGTCCGGCGGCACGCCGTCCATTCGAGCGTGCAGATGCCGCTGAGCGGCATCGTACGCCAACCAGCCATCGATTCGTGCAGCCTCGAGCTCCGCTATCACATCCCGACTGGCGAGTTGCTGTCTCACGTACTCGTCGTCACTCTCGATGCGCCAATCACGGTTCAGCTTGAATCCCCGCTTCAACGCGACGCGCCAGTCGCGTGATCCCGGCACGTCGCGAACGGTGATCTCGAAGACTCTCGACACGGTGCGATCGCTGTACATACTGTCGATGGTGTTGGGCGAGTGCGCAATCTCGACACAGCGTCCTACGTAGCTACCCTTGATGATCAGTGTGTCCGAATCGCCGCGGACCGGTGCGCCCAACAGCTGAGCCATCGGCTCGAGGATGCGCGCGCGCCTGCGGAACGACACCTTGTTGATCACACTGCCCCCCACCCACGCGACTGTAAGAAACACCGCCAGACCGACCGCGCCCAGCAGCGTTTCGCTCATGCCAGTCACTTGCCGAGTGGGTTGTCTACCTCCACGGCGATCGAAAACGAGAGCTGGCTGCCGCTGCTGCCCAGGGACATGGCTGGTATGACGTGGCGATAGAACTTCGGTTCCAGGCTGAGGTTGATCTCCCTCCTGGCGACGTTCCATTCCTCGGCGCTGTTCTTGCCCGGACCGCTGAAAGTGGGCCCGACGGTGTCGTCCGAGCCAAATGCAGGACTCACAATGCCAAGTGTCGCCGCCTGAACCACGGTATTGGATGCATCCCGATCGTCGTCCAGCCCTTCGACGTGAATTACCAGCTTTTCAGGTGCGTTCTCGATGACGACCTGCCTGTTCATGTCGTACCGGGCTCCGCTCTCGAGCTTCAGCGGCTTGTCGTACGAGCCGACGGTGAACTTGTGTTCGCCATTCACGTACACGCGAAACTGGAGATCACCGGCGCTGGTCGGATCGCTGTCGTTCACGATCTGAATCAGCTTGAAGTTGAGCGTTACGACACGAAGCTTCGTCGAGAAGTTGCCCGTC
>CAZOAT010000097.1:7022-9251 GCA_964577965.1 uncultured Gemmatimonadaceae bacterium
CATGCGGGCGCCGCTGATCTCCACTACTGCGCTGACGTTGGGCCTCGCGTCGAACGCGATCGTGACGTCCTGCGCACCTGGCTGAACTGTAACGTGGCGGATATGCAATTCAGATCCGGGCAGGATTCTCGCGGCAGCAGCCTTGATGCGGTCGATGGCGCGCTCCTGCGCGCCCAGCGCATTCGGCAGTGTGAGCAGGAGAACAACGATGGGTATGGCGCGAAGAAGCGGCTGCATTGGCTAACGCTCGCAGGTTATGGAAGTGAAGGCACTGCACCTGGCTTGTCTGCACTGCTGTCCATTCCAGGTGGCTGAACTCGATCGCACGATCTCACTCGCGTAAGCGGTCGCCGCGCGGTGTCCCTTCGCCTTGCAGAAGTTGTCTGCGGCGGGGTCCCCGCAGTCACGATTCGGCAGGCCCAGGCAGCTGTTGAGACGGTCACCGGCCGGGTTCGTCGGGTTCTGATATGTCACAGCTGCGTCGTTCCTCGCCGCCGGTGGACTGGAAGGAGCCACCGGATCGACACGCTCCGGTTCGACGGGGCGCGCTTTCCCCGGGGTCGTACGCGGCTGGGACACCCGATCGCCGACTCGCGCCTTGCTCGCACCCTGCGCGGTTTGAGGCACGTTGCCAGGTGATTTCGTGGGGGCCGCAGCGGGCTGCTCGGACGCCGGCGCAGACGGAGGTGCAGCCACTGGTCCGCAGATGAGACCTAGGGCGTTGACACGATCGCTGGCACGTCCGCGAATACCTATTGCAACGGAGCCCGCCGGACACCGCTGTGCCGCCTGAATGGAGGGGTCGCTCGCTCCCGGGGCCAGGACACGGGAACTGCGTCTGTTATACGGTGAGAAGATTTCCCTGCAGGCGAATTCGAACGTGGTGAGGTGTTCCGGTTCGCTGTCGGTTGTCGAGAGTGCGAACCCGATTGAGCTGACCGCCTCCCCGTTCCCTGCACACCGTTGGTCGGAAGCTGCGGTACCGCCGCCGCCACCTGCCAGTAGGCCACGGCCGCCTGGCTCGAGGACGTACGAGAGTGGATTCAGCGTGCGACGGGCGCAGATGATGCTTATCGCGTGCACGCCGTCTCCAACGCGGGCATGGAAGCCGATCACATTCTCGCGCGCGGGACACTGCTGACGGAAGTCGGCGCCCGCCGCGCTGCCCTGAATGGGCAGGATCTGCGCTGGCGTGGGCACCGGCGCTCCCAGCAGCACGGCCAGGCCGATCACGCATGAGATTCTCATCGTGACTGACAGGTGATGGATGTGAACGCCTCGCACTGCGCACTTCTGCACTGCGTCCCGCTCCACGTGTGTGACTCTCCTTTCAGCACCTCCGTCGAGAACGCGACTGCTGCGGCATGGCCGCGCGCCTCGCAGAACTGCTTCGCCGCAGGTTCGCCGCACTGACGGTTTGGCAGCTGAAGACAGACGTTGAGCCGCTGGCCCGCCGGTGTAGTCGGGTTCGGGAACACTGCGCGTACGGGTTCTGCAGCGACGGGGGGCGGGACCGCGGGAGTGGAGGGCGTACCGGGAGGGCTGGAAGCACTTGAAGGACCGCTTTTCGTCGATGGGTTGCCTACACCGCCGACTTTGGCGGCGCCGCCTCCCGTCCGCGGAGCACGTGGCTGCGCGCTCACCTTTCCACCCACCCGTTCTTTGCTCAGTTCACGCCCGGTAGTACGCGTTGACTGGCCCATGGCGGCGACAGGCGTGGGCGCCGCGCCGCAGATAAGGCCCAGCGCATCCACATACTGTCCCGCTCGCCCACGCAGACCGATCGCGGCCGTCCCCGCGGGACAACTCTGGGGTTGGAGTATGCTCACATCGCGGCCAGTCGTGCCGACGCCTTTCGGGGCGCTGGCGAAAAAGTGGTCCGCACTCAGAACTACATGCCGTTGCTCGCGTTGCTCGTGCGGTGGCTCGAGTTTCCCGCACATGAAGCTGAAACCGGTCACGAGCTCCGGGTCATTCACGTCGAGCGTGCCCAGGTCCCGCGTGACACTGAATTCGATCCCCGTCACGGCCTGAGTGGCGACGGGACATAGCACGTTCCGCACTGTTCCACCGCTCCCACCCGCGAAGCCGCTGGGTGTCGCTGCCGGGCCCACGGCGTGCGTGTTGCGCACCCAGGGAGCGCAAAGGACGCGCACGGCGTCCACCCACGAGCCGCCGCGCGCCTCGAACCCGACGACGTACTCCCGCTCGCCGCATTGCTGCCTGAAG
>CAZOAT010000098.1:0-9176 GCA_964577965.1 uncultured Gemmatimonadaceae bacterium
CACGCGGCGACGATGGTGACGGCCGGCGTGTACCTCGTGGCGCGCAGCGCGGCGCTGTTCGCTCTCTCGCCGGTTGCGAGCCTCACGGTCGCGACGGTGGGCGCGCTGACCGCGCTCCTCGCGGCGACGATCGGCCTCAAGCAGTGGGACATCAAGAAGGTGCTGGCGTACTCCACAGTCTCGCAGCTCGGATACATGTTCGTCGCGGTGGGGGTGGGCGCATATGTAGCCGGCATGTTTCACCTCATGACACACGCCTTCTTCAAGGCGCTGCTGTTTCTCGGTGCGGGCTCGGTCATCCACGCGATGCACGCCGCCTATCACGCGACCCACAACCACGACGACGCGCAGGACATGCGCAACATGGGCGGACTCAGGCGGTACATGCCGATCACGTGGACGCTGATGTGGATCGCAACGCTGGCGATCGCCGGCGTGCCTCCGTTCGCCGGGTTCTTCTCCAAGGACGAGATACTTACCGGGGTCTTCGCGCGGGCATCGAACTCCACGCTTGCAGACGCGAGTCTGCTCGGGATCCCAGGCAGTACGCTGCTGTACGTCATCTATTTCATCGGGATCGTCACGGCACTGCTCACGGCGATCTACATGACGCGCATGATGCTGTACACGTTCCACGGTCCGAACCGTACGGGTGAGCGCGAGCGCGACCACCTGCACGAAGCTCCCTGGGTGATGACCGGGCCGCTGGTGGTGCTCGGCGTGCTGAGCTTCTTCGGGGGGTGGCTCAATCTGCCCGCGGTCTTCTCCTGGCTGGGCCCCGATGCCGCGCTGCACCACTGGCTCGAGCCGGTGGTCGGCGAGGCAGAGCTGGCGATCACGCATGGCGTCGTACCTCACCCAAGCCAAGCCACGGAGTTCGCCCTCATCGGGGCGGCTGTGGCCGTAGCGGCCCTGGGCATCCTCTACGCCTACGCGCGGCTGAAGCCGGCCCGGCTGCTGCCGAAGTCTGAGTCGCCGGCGGAGCAGGGCTTCGAGCGCGTGCTGGTCAACAAGTACTACGTGGACGAAGCATACGACCGCGCCGTCGTGCAGCCGACGGTGGGCATATCTCGCGCATTTCTGTGGCGTGGCGTGGACGCGGGGTTGATCGACGGAGTGTTCGTGAACGGGACCGGCTGGCTGATGCGCGGTTTCGGCTGGATGGGCTCACGACTTCAGACCGGAAGCGTGGGCACATATGCCTGGGTCATTGTTATCGGAGTGGTCGCCGTGCTCGGCGTCCTCACCACCCGCTGAGAACGCGATGAGCTCCCTGCTGCAGTCACTCGGCTACAACCACTGGATCCTTCCGGCGCTGCTGGTCATTCCGCTCATCGGGGCCGCCGCTATCTGGGCACACGGGCTGACCACTCACGCCCCCGACAGCGATCAGCGCAGAAGCGACGGCGCCCGCCACATCGCATTCGGTACGCTGCTCCTCGAGTTCGTCGCGTCGCTCGGGTTGTGGTGGTCCTATGACCCCTCGGTCACCGGCTTCCAGGCAGTGATCGACTGGCCATGGATTCCGCTCTGGGGGGTGAACTTCGCACTCGGTGTGGACGGGATCGCGATGATGATGATCCTGCTCACCACCTTCCTGATGCCGCTGTCCGTACTCGGCGGCTGGACCGGCGTGCGGACGCGGGTGCACTGGTACCACGCGCTGCTGCTCATTCTCACGACGGGGATGGTCGGCGTGTTCATGGCGCGCGACCTGTTCCTGTTCTACGTGATGTGGGAGCTGATGCTCGTGCCGATGTATTTCATCATCGGCATCTGGGGCGGTGAGAGGCGGATCTACGCCAGCCTGAAGTTCTTCATCTATACGATGGCCGGCTCGCTGCTCATGCTCGTGGCCATCATCTACCTGGGCGTGAACGCCGCGGACCCACTGACCGGCGTGCCGAACTTCGGCTACGAAACGGCCCTCGCCCGACACGGGATCGTACCGGACAGTGCCGGCATGTGGCTCTTCCTGGCGTTCTTCGCCGCCTTCGCGGTAAAGGTGCCGATGTTCCCGTTCCACACATGGCTCCCGGACGCGCACACTGAGGCGCCCACCGCTGGCTCGGTGATCCTCGCCGGAATCATGCTCAAGATGGGGACGTTCGGCTTCATCCGGTTCGCGCTGCCGCTGTTCCCCGAGGCGGCGATGCACCCGACCGTTCGCGCAGTGATACTCACGCTCGCAGTGGTCGGCATCATCTACGGCGCGCTGGTGGCAATGGTGCAGCCGGACTTCAAGCGCCTCGTTGCTTACTCCTCGGTGAGTCACCTCGGCTTCGTGATGCTCGGCGTCTTCGCCCTTACCGTGGAAAGCATGCAGGGCGCGGTCATGGTCATGATCAACCACGGTATCTCCACCGGCGCGCTGTTCTTTCTCGTGGGCATGATCTACGAGCGGAAGCACTCGCGCATGATCGACGCATTCGGCGGAATAGCCCGTGTCGTGCCGATGTTCGCCGCACTGCTCACGATCGTTGCGCTCAGCAGCATCGGCGTGCCGGGGACCAACGGCTTCATCGGCGAGTTCCTGGTGCTGGCGGGATCCTTCCGCACAGCGCCGATACTCACCCTGATCGCAACCACGGGAGTGATCTTCGCCGCGGCCTATCTGCTCTGGGCTATCCAGCGGATCCTGTTCAATCCCGTGGACAAGCCTGAGAACCTGCGACTCACCGATCTGAACGCCCGTGAGCTCGCTATCATGGCTCCGCTGGTAGCCGCGATCATATGGATGGGCGTATATCCCGCGCCCGTGCTGCGCAGGATGGAGACCTCCGCCCGGTCTGTCGTCGAGCTGGTGAGCGAGCGCAGCGCGCCGACCCGGCCCACCGGCATGGGGGCGCGCTGATGCTGCTCGACCTCACCAACCCGGCCCACCTGCTGATCGCGCTCGGCCCCGACGTGCTCCTGATGGTGGGTGCGATGGGACTTCTGCTGTACAGCGCGTGGGGGCCGGAGAGCGCCGCCCGGCAGCGGTCCGTCGGTATTGGCGCGATCGCGCTCACGGTGCTCACAATGGCGGCGGTCGTCTGGTACATGCTGCGCGCCGACACCGTCGGCACGGGCCCGGTTGCCACGGACCCGTTTCGCTGGGTCGCGGACATCATAATCCTCCTGGGGACGCTCGGGGCGCTCGCGCTGTCGATCGACTACAACGAGAGAGAGGGCATCCTCGCCGGCGAAGTGCACGTGCTCGTGCTGTTCGCCACCTCAGGCATGATGACGCTGGCTGCCGCGCGCGACCTGATGATCGTGTTCCTCGGGATAGAGATCATGTCGGTGGCGGTGTATGTGCTGGCGGGAATGAACCGTCGGAGTCCGAGGTCGGCCGAGGCGGCGCTCAAGTATTTCCTGCTTGGCGCGTTCGCGACCTGTTTCCTGCTGTACGGAATCGCGCTCCTGTACGGCGCCACTGCCAGCACCAACCTGCAGGTGATAGCCTCGCGGATCCCGGAGGTCGGCGCGGGCAACCCGCTGCTGATAATCGGGGTCGGGATGCTGCTGATCGGGTTCGCATTCAAGGTCGCGGTCGTGCCCTTCCACATGTGGGCGCCCGACGTGTACGAAGGCGCGCCAACTCCAATCACGGCGTATATGGCCGCTGCAGTCAAGGCAGCGGGGTTCGTCGCCTTCGCGCGGATCTGGAAGGAGGCCCTCCCCGACCTGTTCACGACCTGGCACATGGCAGTCTGGTGGCTCGCGCTCGTGACGATGGTCGCGGGGAACATAATCGCGCTCGCTCAGAGGAACGTGAAGCGGCTGCTGGCTTATTCGAGCATCGCTCACGGCGGCTACCTCATGGTGGCGCTCGTCTCCGGTGGCGCGCTCGCCAGTTCCGCGCTGGTGTTCTACCTGTTCGCGTACACCCTCGCGACCGTCGGCGCGTTCGCGATCGTCGGCGCGCTTGCCGGCACCAGCGACCGTTACCTGGAGATCGACGACTTTGCAGGGCTGTGGACCGAGCGGCCATGGATTGCGACGGCGATGGCCGTCTTCATGCTTGCGCTGCTCGGGTTCCCGATCTTCGGCGGCGTGGGCTTCTTCGCCAAGTGGTATATGATCCAGGCGGCACTGCAGGCACCGGCACCGCAGCCGCGACTGGCGATCGCGCTGGTCGTCACGAGCGTGATATCCGCGGGCTACTACCTGTATGTCGTGATGGTGATGTTCATGCGGCCGCGACCGGCCGAACGGCCTCCAACGGCGGCTGTGATGCCGGCGACAGGCTGGGTCATCGGTGCGGCCGCCGTGCTCATCCTGGCGATCGGGCTGTACCCAGCGCCGGTGACGCGACTTGCCCGGGCTGCGGTGCAGCAGCCTCCCGTGATGCCCGTCTCCGACACGCTTCTCGCCACTGGAACCGGACGAGGATCGGTGCTGGCGGCGCCTGCAGCCGTTGTCGCGCCCGTGCAGGTCGCACCGTGAAAATTCCCGCGAACATATTCCGCGAGTACGACATCCGCGGTATCGCGGGCCGCGACCTCACTCCTGAGCGCGCGCGGCTCATCGGGCGCGGGTACGCTGCCTTTCTGCGGGAACTGGGAGTCAGCGGGACCATCGCCGTCAGCCGTGACAACCGCCCCAGCGGCGACGACCTGCACAAGGGACTCATCGCCGGGCTCAACGAGAGCGGCCATGACACTCTCGACATCGGCGTGGTGCCCACCCCGGTGGCGTACTGGGCACAGCACACCATGGACGTCGTCGGCGGTATCCAGATCACCGGCTCGCACAATCCTGCAGAGTACAACGGCTTCAAGCTCGGGGCGGAGAAGAAGTCGCTCTGGGGCGCTCAGATTCAGCGGATCCGTGAGCTGATCGAGGCGGAGGCTTTCGTGTCGGGGCAGGGCAACGGGCGCGAGGAGGACGTACTCGACCGTTACCTGGACGACATAGTCGAGCGCGTCGGGCCGATTCTGCGGAACGTCCACGTCGTGGCGGACTGCGGGAACGGTGTGGCCGCCCTGGTGGTTCCCGAACTGCTCCGCCGCCTGGGTGTACGCGCCGAATGCCTGTTCTGCGACAGCGACGGAACTTTCCCCAATCACCACCCCGATCCCACGGTCGAGAAGAACCTGCAGGATCTCATCGCCCGGGTGCGGACCAGCGGCGCCGAGCTCGGTATCGGCTTCGATGGCGACGCCGATCGTCTGGGGATCGTGGACGGAACGGGTGAGATCATCTGGGGCGACTATCTGCTCATTCTCTACGCCCGGGACGTGCTCGAGCGCACCGGTCCGGGACAATCGATCATTTTTGATGTGAAGTGTTCGCAGGCGCTGCCGGACGCGATCATGGCCGCCGGCGGAAAGCCGGTGATGTGGCGGACCGGCCACTCGCTGATCGAAGAGAAGATGCACGAGACCCATGCGCCGATCGCAGGCGAGATGTCGGGGCACATGTTCTTCGCTGAGGGCTTCTATGGTTTCGACGACGCGATCTACGGTGCCGCGCGGCTGCTCCGGATCGTAGCGGACGGCGAGCAGACGGTGCGCGATCTCCTGGCCGACGTGCCGCGTTTTGTCTCCACACCCGAGATCCGGGTGGACTGCGCCGACGATCTGAAGTTCGGCATAGTGGAGGCAGCGAAACGGCACTTCGGCGAGAGGTATGACGTCATAGACGTTGACGGCGTGCGTGTGCAGTTCGGGGATGGATGGGGGCTGCTGCGCGCGTCGAATACGCAGCCGGTCCTCGTGCTGCGGTTCGAGGCACAGTCGGAGGTCGGGTTGGAGCGCATCCGGAACGAGTTCGCCGAATGGCTCGCCGGCCAGGGAGTCGCTCTGTAGCGTGCGCCTGCGACGCTCGATCCTGGCGGCAGTGGCCGCGGGCGCGGTCCTCCTCGTTCTGGGCCGCGCTTTTGCGTTTGTGTACTCCGAGCGCGCGTGGTACGCCGCGCTGGGCGCGGGCTCGCTGTGGACGGAGCGGATCGCCGACACTGTAATACTGCACGCGTCTGCGTTCATTGTGGCGGGCGCGTTTGCGCTGGCGAACTTCTCCGCCGTTCGGCATTCGATTCTCTCCCTTGTGCTGCCCAGGCGCCTGGCGAACGTCGAGTTCGCCGAAGCGGTGCCACCGCGCAGGCTGGACTGGGCGGCGGTCGCACTTGCACTCATGGTCGGTCTGGCCGCAGCTGCTGCAGTGCCGCCGTGGACGGCGCTCGCCATGGTGCGCGCGCGACCGCAGTTCCGCGAGACTGATCCGTACCACCAGCTCGACCTCGGTTTCTACACGGGGTGGCTTCCGTTCGAGATGCAACTGCACCGCTGGGCCTGGATTGTAGTGCTCGTCACTGCACTCGCTGTCATCGCACTGTACGCGCTGACTCCCGGTCTGCGGTGGGAGAGTGGGATGGTCCGGATGACGGCGTACGTCCGGCGTCATCTCTCGACGCTCACCGCCCTGATACTGCTGATGCTCGCCTGGCGGGCACGGCTCGAATCGCACACGCTGCTCTTCGAGGGAAGCGGCCCGGGAGGGGCGTTCACCGCCGTGGATCACCGCTGGCTGCTGCCCGCCAACGTGATCCTGAGCATTGGCACTATTGCCGCGGCCGCCTTGTTACTCTGGAGCTCGTGGAGCCGGCAGATCGCACTCAGCTTCGCCGCGCTGACAGGCGTTCTCCTCCTGTGGCTTGCAATTCGTCAGCTGCTGCCGCTGGTAGTCCGTTCGCCGGCGTCGGATACGCGCGCTGCGGCAGTGTCCGACGCACCATACGCTGCCACCCGTGAAGCGTTCACCAGTCGTGCGTTCGACCTGTCGAATGGCTCGCTGCCGGCTGAGCGCAACCACCCGGGAGCCGCCATCGCCCGCTCGGCGCAGGTGGTGCGGCTCTCCGCGATGGCACACGTCACACCGGGCGCGCGCGGCTATCTGGTAGTCGGCGACGACCTCGGCGTAGCGGCACCGGCGCTCGACGGCACCCTCTCGCGCATCGCGCACGCATGGGCTGAGCAGGACAGCAGGCTTCTCAGCAGAGAACTGCCGCCGCGACCAGCGATCCTCAGGGTGCGGGATGTCGGACAGAGGGTGCAGCGTCTCGCTCCCGTCTTTGCGCAGGGCACGCGTCCGGCTGCTGTCTTCCGTGCGGACACTCTGTACTGGGTGACCGATCTCTACTCGGCGTCAGCCACGTACCCGCTGTCACGGCGGTTCATAGTTGCGGGTGAGCGACGGGGCTACTTCCGTCACGCGGCCACAGCTTACACTCACGGGATGACGGGCGCAGTGACAATTCTGATGAGCCCCTCGCCGGACCCGATCGCGCGCGCGTGGCAGGCTCGATTCCCTCAGATCTACCGGAGGCCGAGCTCCGCGTCAGCGTGGGTCGAGGAGCTCGAGCTGCAACCCAACCTCCCGGTCCCGGCAGCAAGCGCGTCCGACAGTGTCTTCAGAGCGAGAGTGCGGCAGTTGTACCTTCGCATGCGCGGATCGTTGTCTGCCTCCGATCTCGCTGCGTTCGGGGTGGCGTTCGATTCGCTCGGCATCCTGCTGCGCGAAGGCGACACGACCGCCCGCTGATGTCACGTGCCAGCCACGGGGAGCCCACGTCCGTGACTGCAGGCGTGTGGCCGCAGTCCGGAGAGGGACGCACTGCAGTGGTGGCTGTCGGCGGCAACGCACTGTCTCCCGCCGGCGTGCGCTCCACGATTCACGATCAGTTCCGCCATACGCGCGCGAGTCTCGGCCCGGTGGTGGACCTGGCGCTCGATGGCTGGAACGTCGTCGTCGTACACGGGAACGGTCCTCAGGTAGGCGACGCCCTGGTGCGCAACGAGGTGGCGAGAACCGAAGTCGCGCCACTCCCCCTCGGCGTGCTCGTGGCGGCCACTGCCGGCTGGATCGGCTACATGATTCAGCAGTCGATATATCAGGCGATGCAGCGCGCGGGACAGGCGCGTCCTGTGGCTACGGTGATTACGCAGGTGCTCGTGGACGAGAACGACCCCGCACTCGCCAATCCGACGAAGTTCATCGGTCACGCGCTGCCGCCCGCGAGGGCCGCCGCGCTCGCGCTGGAGGGCGCGACGATACGGACTGACTCCAATGGACACCAACGGCGCGTCGTGGGCAGTCCGACTCCGCTCTCGATCCATGAGATCTCCCTCATCCGCCAGCTCGTGGAGAGCGGGACAATCGTCATCGCGTGCGGTGGCGGCGGAGTACCGGTGTACCGCCACGAACGTTTCGGTCTCGAGGGCCTGGATGCAGTCGTGGACAAGGACCTGGCTGCGGCGGTCCTGGCGCGCGAACTGGAGGCGGGGCTGCTGCTCATACTTACCAACGTGGACGCGGTGTACGAGCACTGGGGTACTCCGCAGCAGCGTGCACTGGATAAGTTGACTGTCGCCGAAGCCGAGCGGCTCGACACATCTGGCGCACTGGGTGAGGGAAGCATGGCGCCGAAGGTGCGTGCCGCCGTGGATTACCTCCGACACACCCGCGGCCGGGCAATCATCGCGGAGCTCAGCGCGGGACGAGCGGCTGTTCGAGGTAAGGCGGGAACGGAGATAACCAGCGACTAGCGACCGGAGAAAACAAAGTTTGAATATCCACGAATACCAGGCCAAGGAACTCTTCCGCACCGCCGGCATTCCGATTCCTCCCGGGGAGATCGCGACCACGCCGGACGAGGCCGAGCGTCTCGCACGACAGTTCGGTGGCACGGTCGTGGTGAAGGCGCAGGTGCACGCTGGTGGTCGCGGCAAGGCGGGCGGCGTGAAGCTGGCAAAGACGCCTGAAGAGGCGCGGGAGCACGCGTCCAGAATTCTCGTCATGGAGATCAAGGGACTCCCCGTGCAGAAGGTGCTGGTGACGCCTGCCGCGGATATCGCCAGCGAGGCATATGTCGGAATCATCGTGGACCGCGCGTCAAAGCGTCCGGTGTTCATGGTGAGCCCGGCCGGCGGGATCGACATCGAGGAGGTAGCCGCCACAACGCCTGAGAAGCTGCGCAAGCTGCCGGTCGATCCGCGCTACGGCCTGCAGCAGTTCGAGGCGATGGAGCTCGCGTTCTTCCTGTACGATGACATCAAGCGCGTACGCGCCACTGCGAAGATTCTGCAACAGCTGTACAGTGCGTTCATGGACAGTGGCGCGTCGCTGGCTGAGATCAATCCGCTGGTCACGACGCCCGCCGGCGATGTCGTGGCGCTGGACGCGAAGATGGT
>CAZOAT010000099.1:0-9099 GCA_964577965.1 uncultured Gemmatimonadaceae bacterium
CGCTGCGCCACGCGCCGCAGGGCTGCGTCGTGCGCGTCGCCACCGGCGGGCGCGCCCCACGTCGCGTCCACGAGCGCAGCGACAACCTCGTGGAACGAAGGATTCCCCGGGTCGCGTGCGCTGAAAGACACCAGTCGCGCAGCGCGCTCGGGGTGCAGCAGCCCGTCCACTATCTCCTGCGCCAGACTGTGCGCGGCGGCAAGCGGATCGAACGCCGTTCCTGCTGGTGTCGGGATCAGCGTCAGATCCGAGTCGTACCCCGAGGGTACCGGTGGAATCAGCCGCACGACCCGTTCAGGAATCCGCAATGCAGCCGGCTGCAGGTTCGACAGAACGAGGCGAAGCGCCTGTCGCTGTTCGCCAGCCGGGAGAATGCGTGTAGGATCCGTCCCCTCACCTCGGATCGCGTAGCCGAACTCCATTCCACCCACGTACTTCGTTGCGCCCTGCAGTGCGTAGCGATGATGCAGGTACACATGCGCCAGGCGCCGGTTGAGCACGGCGAGCGGCTCTCCGGGCTGCGCTGCCTTCTCATCGAACCGCTGCAGCAGCACACGCCGCACAGCCATGGTGCGCTGCAGCGCTTCGAGCATGTTGCTGCCCTCGACCCACTGCGATGCCGCCGGATACGATCCTGCAGGGCCTACGTGCGCGTCGCTGATGAAGCGAAGGCCGCGTGCCTCGGCCTCACGCACGATCTGCCGCAGGCCCGCGACTTCGGCCGTCCGTGTCGGAAACCAGGTGTAGGCGTAACGGATCGCGAGAGTGTCGTGCGCTCCACCCGAGGGGCGATACGCCGAGGACACGTCCAGCTCTCCCGCCGCGTTCAGCGTGATCAGCGGATACGGGTAATCCATCACGGATGAGCGGCCCTGCGTCGCGGCGACGAAGTTGTGCGCGATGCCGAGTGTGTGTCCGATCTCGTGCGCCATGTGCTGACGGCGCCGGGCCATCGAGAACTGCTCGGCAGTCAGCTGCAGCCCGCCTGAAGCCGCCGGAACGAGCCCCATGTAGATGTCGTGATCCACCAGCGAGCGGTAGGAGTCCATTCGCACGATCGTGGTGATGATCTCGCCGGTACGCGGGTCGCTAAGCGATGGACCCACCGACGGCCCGCGGGTGTGGCGGTGCACCCAGTAGATGGCCGGGTACCTGGCGTCCAGCGCGTCTACTCCCGCGGGCAGGGGCTCCATGCGAAACGCGTTGCGCCAGCCGGCGGCTTCCAGGACGTCGCTCCACCAGCGTCCGCCGTCAATGAATGCGCTGCGGTACGGCTCGGGGATGGCCGGATCCAGATAGTAGATGATTGGCTTCACAGGCTCGACCTTCTCGCCCCGCAGATACGCCGCGGTGTCGGACGGCTCCAGACGCCATCGCACCACGCCGCGCTGCCGATAGTCGGACTCCGGGCCCTGGGCAAAATCGAAGTAAGTGTTTGAGAACAACCCCGCGCGCGGGTCGAACGGCCTGATTGCGAGCGGCGGCTCCGGCAGTCGCACGAAGCTGTGGTGCTGCTCCAGAGTCATCACGCGGGCGTCCGGCACGACGCGGCGAAGCTCGATGTTCGTATCGTCAATGGCAAAGCTCAGCACTGCGCGGACTTCAGTGTTCAGTGCGTACGACCGGGTGTTCGATACGTCGACGAAGCTGCGCTCCCGGTCCAGCCGCACCGCACCCCAGCGCGCTGCGCGAACCCGCCCGATCACGTCGAAGGCATCGCTCAGCAGAAAGTCAGTGGCGTCCACGACAAGGCCGCCGGGACCACTGTTCTGCACGGCAAACGACGCCAGCACGGATCGTGGAAACGACTGCTCCGCGCTCCGGCGCAGCGCCTCGCTCTCCGTGAGCGCGACGTAATCAGTGTTCGCGCGCACGAGGTACACTCGCGCACCGTGGCGCTCGAACCGGACGAGAGCGTTCGTCCCGACTTCCCCGCGGTCAAGACCGATCCACGGCCCGCCGACTCCAGTCGCAAGCGTGGTCAGGTACAGGAAGTCCTCGTTGAGCCGGGGAATTGTGAGGAAGATTTTCCCCGTGGCTGCGTCATAACGCAGGGGTAGCAGGGAGCCGTTGGCCGGGGCTGCCGCAGCGCTCTGTGTGGGCGAGGAAGCCGGCGGCGCTGTGCGCACTGCACACGCGCTGGATACGAGGAGCGCGCAGGCAAGTACGAATGGAATTCTCAACTGATGACCCTCATGCATGTCTGAGTTGTGATCGAAGGCGAAGAATAGCCGGGTGTTTCACCGGCATCAGCGGGCGGGTAATCCAACATCGCGCTCGAGCGCAGCCCGATCCCACCGGCCGAGATCCGCAGCAAAAGCATACGTCGACTGGGCGAAATCCAGCAGCGTCGCATCCGGCGAGGCGGACTCGCGCACTGCATCGTATGGAAGTACGAACTCGCGAAGATCTTTGCTGTAGAACGCTTCACCGGGCAGGACCGCGGCCTCGGCGAAACCGGCCGGTTCAGGATACGCGTACGAGTAGAACGCCGCATACCGGAGCTGGTCGCCGCCGGGCCAGAAGCCGCAACTGCTCACTTCGTGGGAGTAGGCCTCCCGCGTCACCCAGTCTGGAAGGTGCGGAATCCCGCCGGGATGGCGGGGAGCCGTGCGCCCGGAGAAGCGCGTAACCGCGATGTCGGCTCCACCCCAGAAGTAGTGGACCGGGCTGCACTTGCCGCGGAAGCGCGACCTGAAATCGCCGAGAACGCGCGCCACCTGCACGAGCACGCGCCAGAACCGGTTGGCGTACTCCGGATCATACGACTTATGTATCTCGTCCTCCGCAAACGGGGTCGCATCGACCAGCTCGTTCGGACGTCCGTGAATTCGCGCATCCCGGCGCATGCGGGCAAGCTCGGTCATGAGTCGCGAGTGGAATGTCGCCACCGACTGCGGCACCAGCTCAAATCCCCTGGTCTCTCCCTCGATGCAACGGATTTGCAGCCGGTGGTCGATGAAATCGAACTCGATCTCGAATGGCCCGCGCGCGTGTGGAATGAGAGAAGTTGTGAGGCCTCTCGCATTCGGATACAGCGTGGCATGCCACGAGTGATTCAGCCACGGAGTCTGCGCAAGTCGCACCTTACCGACGATCTGCGTCCAGAGATGCAGAGTGGCATAGGTATCCCGCCATTCCTCGAGCGGCAGTTCCGGCCACGCCTCCTTCAGAGCGCCAGTCACGCCGGCTGTCACACGCTACTGGACACCAAGCCAGACAGCCAGCGCAAGCGCAATGGAACCGACGATCCACACCTTGAGCAGGAACGGGAGCACGAACCGCAACCAGCGATCGTAGGGGACGCCCGCAATCGCGAGGATTCCGATGATCACCGGGTTTGTGGGCACCAGGATGTTGGTGAAGCCGTCGCCGAACTGGTACGCCAGCACGGCCACCTGCCGCGAAACGCCCACTACGTCCGCCAGTGGAGCCATGATCGGCATGGTGACGTACGCCTGCCCACTTCCCGAAGGGATAAACAGGTTTGTCAGGCTTTGCACGAAGAACATCCCGACGGCAGCGAGCGGGGCACCGAGCGTCTGCAGCGGCACCGAAACGCCATGCACGATCGTGTCGATCACCCCACCCTGCTCCAACACCACCTGAATTGCCCGCGCGAAACCGACCAGCAGCGCCGTAGTCGTGAGCTCCGATGCACCGCGCGCGAACTCGATCGCCGTCCTGTCGGGGTGCAGCCGGGCGACAACCGCGATGACAACCGCGAGCGCAAGGAACAGCGCGCCCATCTCCGTGAGATACCAGCCGCGCCGCGCCAGACCGAACACGAGAAGCGCCAGCGCCAGAATCACAGATCCGAGCACCAGCTTGCGGGTGGTGGTGAACGGGGTCGTCTCGTGTGCTGTATCGATCGCCGGCGGCGCAATGTCAGCGACCAGGCTGGATGATGGGTCGTTGCGAACGCGCCGTGCGTAGCGCCACACGTGGTGCATTCCAATCGGTACGAACACCGCGGTGAGCGCGAGCCGTACGCCCAGCCCCGACGCCGGCCGCAATCCGGCGATGTCCTGCGCGATGAGCACCGTGAACGGGTTGATCGTGGCGACACCGTAGCCGATGCCATACCCGATCGCCACGATCGCGACACCGGTCACAGCATCATATCCGAGCGCGATCACGAGAGCGACGAGCACCGGGATGAACGGCAGGTACTCCTCGGCCATGCCGATAGTGCTGGACCCCGCAACGAACACCAGCATCCCGCCGAGCACGAGCCACAGCGGCCTGTGCCCCATGCGGCGGATCGAAGCGCCGAGCAGCGCGTCCACCGCGCCCGTCGCACGCAGGACCGCGAAGGCGCCGCCGATGATGAAGATGAAGAAGATGATCTCGCCCGCCGCGGTGAGACCGCGGGGCACCGCGGTGAACACCGCGATTGGCGACGGTGGGGGGACTTCCGGAGTCGTGCGGTAGCTCCCCGGTACGACCTGCCGGTGCCCCTCGACCTCGATCCGCTCAAAGCTGCCGGCCGGGAGTACGTAGGTGAGGAGCAGTGCCACCACGATCATCGCGAACAGCAGGACCAGCGTGTGCGGCACTCGAAGGGATCGCTTCGTCATTTCGTTGCCAGAGCCCGGGTTGGCGTCAGAGGAACGGCTGGTAACGGGGCTTCCACAGACGGTCGTAGGTTACACCGATCCGCAGGAGCGCACTCATCCCCGGATCCCGCGTCGCCTCAACCTTCCCCTGGAAGAAAAACATGTCAGCGGCTATGGACAGCGACAGTTCGTCCACGAGCGGGATGAGAATCTCGTGCACCATGTTGTACCGCAACGCCAGATTGTGCGGCGCGTCGCGTTTGGCCGGAAACAGATACATGAAGTCGTTGCGCAGGCGGTAGGACGGCCGCGGACCCCTGCCCAGTCCGAAAAGACCGATTGGAAGGACGAGGTCGGTCGCGGACTGCAGACCGTATTGAAGATTCGGACGTCCGAGGTCGTTCTCCAGGACCATGGCAAACTCGACACGCCGCCAGTACTGACCAGGGAGCATGAGCATTCCGCCGCTGGCGCGGAGCAGTCGCTGATGCTCGTTCGCGACCGACGTCCTCGGGTCCACCGTAGGGGTGAACTCCGTATCGAACAGAGCGCGCACGAAGGGCCGGCGGCGACCACCTTCGCTGGCGTGCACCGATGGCCGGAACGTCACGTCGAACCGGAGATCGTCGGACGATTCACCAACATGGTTCGAGCCGCCCGCGCGAACCCCCTGCCGCGCGTACGCAACCGCAACGCCGAAATCCGTAGCGTTATGCAGTCGCTCGTGCGTGACAACCAGGCGGCCACTGATGCCCGCAACCCAGGAGTCGTTGCCGATCACCCTGCTCTCCTGCACGCCGCCATAGCCGTCGCGACCGTTTACCCTGTTGAGCGAAGCCCACAGCGTGGGACGATCGAACGTGAAGGCCAGAAGATTCGCGTAGGACGGATCCGGTGACACGAGTGCAGCGATCGCGTCCAGGTGCGCATCGCCTTTCCCCTCGGAACGGATCCGCTTCAGCTCACCGAACACGAAATCCCTGAGAGCCAGCGGCTGTCCGCTCCCCGACGGCACCAGGTCTCCATTGTCTGCGACAGCAAAACTCCGTCGCACGCGCCGCCCGGCAGAAAAGCTGCGCGCTCCCTCGTACAGCACGTCAACCGTCGCAACGCGGTAGTACGTCTGATCGTCGAGCCGATGCCCCTGCACCGTCCAGGCTTCCGTATCGACACCGCTCGTCGCCAGCTCGTTACGGGTATCCGAGCGAAGCAGTCCCCTGAGCTCCGAGCCGAGGACGTCCAGCACCACTATCTCGTCTTCGGTCCACAACCAGGCTGCGATCTCGTTCTCATGCAGCTTGCCGATGAGCGGCGGAAACTGGTTCAGTCGGCGTATGACCGCGACCTCAGCGCGCGCCCGCGTGCGGAGGAGACGCGCCATGAACGCCTCCCACATGTCCTTGGAGACGCGGCCCTGCAGGGTGACGTGATCGTAGCTGCTCAGCTCCGGATGCCGCGTCGCGAGATCAACGAATGCCGGGAACATGAGATCGCCACGCTCCGGAGTGACGATCGATGCCGCCGAGGTGACGCGCCGGACGAGGTCGGAGTCGGGAGCAATGTCGTCCGTGATCGGCTGCAGTCTGTGCCCGACCGCGCTCAGAAACGGCCGCCCGGCAACACTGTCCCTCCGGAACTCGAGGTCCAGTCGGCCGACCGCCACCCCGTTGGCGGCGCTGCGTGCTATGAGTGCCGGTGCCCCCGGTCGTGCGGCTGGCCGGTCCGGAAGCTCGACCCTCGTGTAGGTGACCTCTGGCGCAAAACGGCTCGGCAGGTCCGCAAGAATTGCGTCGATCCCGGAGACCCTCTGCGCCAGCATGGCGTTATCGGCAGCATCCAGATTGGACAGCGCCACGACCGCATCCGCACCATCTGCGCGCAGCAGCACCACCTCGCGACGTGCCGCGTCGACGGCAGACTCGAATGTGAAGTCTCGCAGTCGCTCACGCGGAAGTCGTTCGCGAATCATCGAATTGACGAGCCCGAACAGGCCGACTCTGATCTGCCCGGCCTTTACGATCCGCCGCGGCACGAACAGTGTGGAATCGACTGCACGCAGGTTCGCAGCGAGGAGGGTGAGGTCAGGGAACAGGCCGGCGATCATCGCCAGGCTGTCCGCTCCAAGGCCGAGCTCGAATTCGAAAGGAACGACGAAGCTGTACCTCATCTCATTGAGCGCCATGAAATCCAACCGCGCGCGCTCCGCACCGGAGGCCCCGACATCCCCCTGCTGGTGACCGAGATCGGCGGCGATCACGAAGCTCGAGCGCGATTCCGCGTCATCCCGCATCTGTGCCAGGAGTGTCGCACGCGGGCCGAGACCGCCGAGGTTCAGCGGAAGCTCGAAGAGGCGGGAGTCGAGCACGTCCACCCGGTTCATCTCGCCCGTGCTCCATGCCGCCGGATCTTCCGGCCACACTGCTCCGTGCTGCTCGACGATGATTATCCGCTGTTCGCGCGGCGATCGAAGTCGCGATACGCTGACCGTGGTGCTGACCAGGTCGGGGAATTCGAGGTGGCGGCGGGGATTCCGGTCGAGCATCGCCAGCAGGTCGGGCTCCGGCCTCCACGGATCCTGCAGCAGCAGCACATTCGCCGACGTGAGCGCCCGAATGTTGTCCACACGCTCGGCATCGGCTCGCCCGGCGAGCGCAAAGGCCAGCTCGTCGCCCTCCGGTTCCTGGCCGGGGAGGAAGATGACGATCCCCGGCGCGCGCCAGGCGAGGTGGCTGACGAGCTTGAACGGAGCACCTTCCGCGTTCGCCTGCTCGGTCAGGAGCTCATGTTCATCCTGGGCACGACGCACCCCCAGCGCCCCAAAGCTTCGCCCGGTGTAGAGGATCGAGACACCCGCCGTCTCAGTGGCTGTTTCCTGCGCAATCGGCCGCTGCTGGGCAGACGCTGACGCCGCACCAATCCAGCCAATGGCCAGAACCAGAGCGATACGCAGCGATGCGGAGCCGGGATGGAGCACGCGCCAAGTTACGTCCCTGCCGCGTGGTGCTGCCAGCCAGTCTTACGGAGTTTCCCCGTACAATCCGCGGTAAAGCGCGTGATTTCTGGTGAGGATTCTCACGTAACCACGTGTCTCGGCGAATGGAATCCGCTCGGTGAACAGGTCATCGCGTCCGTATTCAGGCCACTTGCTCCACCACTCGACCCTGTGGGCTCCCGCGTTGTACGCGGAGAAGATCGGCGGGGCCGCGCCGTCGTAGTTCGCCGAGTGCTGCGCCAGGTACCGCGTGCCGAGGTGGACGTTGATCTCCGGATGATACAGCAGCTCCGCGTCCCACGGCTCGATACCCGAGGCCTCCGCGAGTCGCCGGCCGGTACCGGGCATGATCTGCATCAGCCCGCGCGCGCCCACGTGAGACGTGATCCGTGCCTCGAACATCGATTCCTGCCGGATCAGCGCCGCGGCCATGAACGGATCCAGATCGCGTGCGCGCGCCTCCTCAGTTATCAGCGTTCGATATGGGAACGGGTACAGGATGCGCAGGAGCCGTCGGTTCTGCTGTTCGGTTCGCAGCAGGTCGTTGCCGATGCGGATGGCCCGCTGGCTATAGCCGCGCTCGGCGAGTGCCTCGGCGAGCGCGTACAGCGTGGCGGGATCCCTGCCCGCGTTCGCGACGATGCGGTCTGCCTCGGCAGAAGCCTCGTCAGGGAAGTCCGCTGCGCGCAGCAGGTCCACCCCCTGCAGCCAGGTTGCGACCCGCTGCTCCGCAGCAGGATCGTCCGCTGGGGTCGCGGCCATCGGCAGCGGCCAGAACGGGACACCCAAATGGCTGCTCGCAAGCAGTGCGTAGTACGAGTCGCGCGATCTCTGCATGACCGCCTGAAAGAGCGGTGTTGCCGCGGCCGAGTCGCCCGCCTCGAGGCGCGCCCGCCCTGCCCAGTACGTCGCCTGCAAAGCGTGCTCACCCCGCGGAAAGCGGCTCCGGTACTGATCCCAGATTCGTGCGGCCTCACCGTAGTTCTCATCCAGGAACGCCATCCCCGCGAGCCGCATCATGGTCAATCCGGCCTGGCTGCTGCGCGGATGCTGGCTCAGGAGGCGCTGATACAGCTCGCGCGCGCGCTGCGGATCGTTGTCGTCGTGTCGTGTGCTGGCCGCGAGATACAGCGAATGCGCCCCCGAGCCGGCTGCGAGGTACAAGCGTACTGCCTCGTCAGCGTTGTCCCGATGCGCCTCCGCACGTGCCTGGAGCAGCCGGGCACTGCTCTGGCCCGCGATCGGGCGCAGCGCAGCAGCGACTTCGTCGTAGCGCCCCGCATAGAACAGGGCATTCGCGTACTCCATCGTGACCGATGCGCGTTCCGTCGCGCTGCCCTGACGCGCGGCGAGCCAGCGGCGGTATCCGTCCAGCGACTCCTCGTGCAGCCCCTGCGCGCGATTCACCCGCGCGACTGCGAGGTGGTCCGCCACGGTCATCTCTCCGGCCTGAAGCAGCTCCGCGGCTGCACGCGCTGACGGGCCCGCGGCGTCCAGGCCGATCACTGAGCGCAGTGCCGACCGCCCCGCAGCGATATCGCCCATGTC
>CAZOAT010000100.1:0-1459 GCA_964577965.1 uncultured Gemmatimonadaceae bacterium
CGGCTCACTACCTCTTACCTCCGGCGGCAGCGCCGCCCTTCGGCTTCTTGGTTCCATACTTCGAGCGGCTCTTGTTCCGTCCGCTCACACCCGAGGCATCGAGCGTCCCGCGCACGATGTGGTAGCGCACGCCGGGCAGATCCTTCACACGACCACCGCGGATGAGCACGATCGAGTGCTCCTGCAGGTTGTGCCCTTCGCCCGGGATGTACGCAGTCACCTCGAAGCCGTTGGTCAGGCGCACGCGCGCGACTTTGCGCAACGCCGAGTTCGGCTTCTTGGGAGTGGTGGTGTACACGCGCGTGCACACGCCGCGCTTCTGCGGATTTCCCTTGAGCGCCGGGGCTTTCTCTTTCTTCTCGACGTCACGGCGACTCTGCCGGACGAGCTGATTAATCGTGGGCATTACGGAAGGTACGGGACAAACAAAATGCGCCCGATCACGGGAGCAGGATAGCCTTTAAGATTAACGGACATAGAGAGTTGCGTCAACCGACCGCTATTCGGTTGCGGCAAACCGGGCTGGATCCAGCGTCCCGACGTAGTAGTCCATCAGGGTCTGCTGGAAGAGCAGGTTGTACCGGGAGCTCACCAGTGCGCTGGCGGCCTGGGTCAATACGGCGCGAGCCTGGGTCAGCTCCACCAGAGTTGCGGCGCCGACTTCGTACCGCTCCCGCGACGTTTCCAGCGCCAGCTCCGCCGCCCGCTGCTGGGCCTCCGCGGCCGCGAGCTGTGCCTGGGCCGCCTGGTAATCGAGGTAGGCCCGCCGCACCTGGACACCGACCTCCTGCTGCCGGGTCTCCGCCGAGAGCCGGGCATTGTCCAGCGAGATCCTGGCCCGCTCGGATGCGATCCGGGTGCTGGCGCGGTCAAAAATTGGCAGGGAGAAACCGAGCCCGATCGACCCGCCCCGCCGCTGGTCGAGCTGGTCCATGAAGCCAAGCTCGGCGGCGCTGGTGTACGCCGTGTTGTAGCCGGCGTTCAGCGACAGCGATGGCAGATTCCCGGAGCGAGCGACCCGAACTCCCTGCTCTGCCGCCCGCACCCGGTTCTCCTCGGCCTCGATGTCCACGCGCTGAGCGAAAGCCTGCCTGAGCAGCTCGTCAAGGTCCTGAACCGGAGCGCTTGGGAGAGCGGTGGTGAAATCAGGCGGGACGAACTCGTAGTCCACCCGCGGATCGAGCTGCAGCGTCTGCACGAGATCCACCTCGGCGAGCTCGGACGCACGCTCGGCCTGGACCAGCGTGAACCGGGCGCTTGCCACGCTCGCCTGCTGCTGGTACAGGTCCGCTATCGGGCGTACACCGGCCTCGACGTACTCGTTGATCTGCCGCTCCAGCGCTTCCTCGGCTGCCAGCGCCTCGCGTCGCACGCCGAGCTGCTCACGTTCCTGCACCAGCGTCAGGAAGTTCGACGCGACGGTGAACACCACCGTCTGTCTCGCGCGCTCGAGACTCAT
>CAZOAT010000100.1:1559-4768 GCA_964577965.1 uncultured Gemmatimonadaceae bacterium
AGCCCGCCGACCAGGCTCATCACCACGCTCTCGATCAGGAACTGCGTCAGCACGTCGGATCCGCGCGCGCCGATAGCCAGCCGAATCCCGATCTCCCGGGTGCGCTCGGTCACCGACACGAGCATGATGTTCATGATTCCGATGCCGCCGACGAGCAGCGAGATCGACGCGATCGCCGCGAGCAGCAGCGACATCACTTCCGCTGTACCCTGTGCCGCTTCAGCGAGGTCAGCCTGGTTGCGGATAGTGAAGTCGTCGTCCTCCCCCTCGGGCAGCCGATGCGATTCGCGCATGATCGCGCGGATCTCCGCCTGCGCCGCAGGGAGATCCGACGGCGAGAAAGTGCTGACGAGTATCTGGCCGATCCGTATCCAGCCGCTGAGACGATTCTGCGCGGTCGTGTAGGGCACGATGATCACGTCGTCCATGTCGTTGCCATTGGCCGTCTGTCCCTTCGAGGCGAGCACGCCGATGACGGTGAACGGGACGTTGCGGAGCTGTACAGTCTGCCCGACGGGGTCAGTGCCCGGGAACAGGTTCTCGGCGACTGTGGTTCCGAGCACTGCCACCCTGCGAATCGCGCGTACGTCTCCATCGTTGAAGAAGACGCCGGAGGTCAGCGGCCAGTCGCGGATGCTCTGGAAGTCGGTATCGACGCCATTGATCATCGTCCGCCAGTTGGTATTTCCGCCGATTGCCTGCGTGCGCGTGAAGATGACGGGAGTGACGCCGGCGAAAAGCAGTCCCTCCCGCTTCAGCTTCTCCGCATCCGCGAGCGACAGCCGGTTGAAGCTGCCCGCTCCCTGGCTCGCGCCGCCCTGCTGCGTAGCTCCCGGCGTGATGATGATCATGTTCGTGCCGAGGTTCTGTATCTGCTGCTGGATGCTCGACCGCGCGCCGTGCCCCACTGCGACCATCACGATCACGGCGCCCACGCCGATGACGATCCCAAGCATCGTGAGCAGCGTGCGCATCTTGTTCTTCAGGATGCTCTGCGCGGCGACCTTGACCAGGACGGCTTTTCTCATGCTGTCACCGCCAGCTCGAGATCCTCTGCGGCAGCGAGATCGTCCGCGGCAATGTGCCGGTCCGTCACCGCGTCGTCGTGGATGATGCGGCCGTCGCGAACCTCGACGGAACGCCTGGCATAGCTCACAATGTCGTGCTCGTGCGTGACGAGCAGAATCGTTATCCCCTGATCGTTGAGCTCCTGGAACAGCGCCATGATCTCCACCGATGTGCGGCTGTCGAGATTCCCCGTGGGCTCGTCCGCGAGAAGCAGCTTCGGCTCTGTCACGAGAGCGCGCGCGATCGCGACGCGCTGCTGCTGTCCACCGGACAGCTCGCTCGGGTGATGGTCTGCGCGATCTGCGAGTCCCACACGTTCCAGAGCGCGCATGGCCATGGCCCTCGTGTCCTGACTGCGGCCGGTCCTGTCGTACAGCAGCGGCAGCTCCACGTTCTCCAGCGCGCTGGTGCGCGCGAGCAGGTTGAACCCCTGGAAAACGAACCCGATCTTGTGATTCCGGAGGTCAGCCAGCTGGTTCTTGTCGAGCGTTTCCACTCGGACACCGTCGAGGTGATAGCTGCCGGTCGTCGGAGCATCCAGGCATCCGAGAATATTCATCAGTGTCGATTTGCCCGACCCTGACGCCCCGATGACGGCGAGCATCTCACCCGGCTGTACGGTTAGATCGACGCCACGAAGCGCCCGCACCTCGTTCCGACCCATCGCGTACACCTTCGTCACGCCCTCGACGTGAATCACCGGCGTAACGCCGGCCGGATTCATCAGAAGCCTCCGGGTCCACGCACACGCGGCTGCTGCGACTGGAACGGGTTCCCGCTTCCGCCGTCGGCTGTCATCGTGGCGCCAACGATCACCTCCATCCCCTCGCGGATTTCCGGTCCCTCGACCTGCGTTCGCTGACCGTCGCTCAGGCCGGTACGCGCGCGCGCAATTGCCGGCTTTCCGCTGGCATCGAGATACCACAGCACAGCTGAGTTCTGCCCGCGCGCACCGCCGCGGCCTCCTGCGCGCATCGCATTCTGGCCACCAGGCGCACCACCGGCGCCGGCCACACGCACCCTGCGTGGCTGCGCAGTATCTCCCTGCCGAGCGGTGTCACGCCCGGCCTGCCGGCCGGTGTCGCCGTTGCCGCCTTCACGCTGATCGCGCACCTGGGCGAGCATGGCTTCAGTCGGGCGGAACCGAAGCGCGGCGTTCGGCACCAGGAGAACGTTCGACGCCGAGCCGGTGAGGAAGTCCACCGTGGCGGTCATTCCGGGGAGGAGTCTGCCTGTAGTGTTCGCCACTTCAACGACCGCCGTGTAGTTGACAACATTCTCCTGGATGTTGGACTGCAGGCGTACCTGCCTGACCGTGCCCTCGAACGTCTCGTTCGGATACGCCTGCACGGTGAACCGTACCGGTTGTCCTTCCTGGATCAGGCCGATGTCGCTCTCGTCCACCGACGTCAGGATCTGCATCTGCGAGAGGTCGTTGGCGATGAGGAACAGCTGCGGCGCTGAAAGGCTCGCGGCAACCGTCTGCCCCACATCCACGTTGCGCTCCACGACGATGCCGTCGATCGGGGCGTAGATGGAGGTGTAGGCAAGGTTCTGCCGTGCCCGGTCGAGCGTAACCTGAGCGGACTTGACGCTCGCCTGTGCGACGGCGAGGCGGTACTGCGCGTTGTTGAACTCAGCCTCTGTCAGGACCTTCCTGTCGAACAGCTGCTTGTTCCGGTCGTACTCGCGCCGGGCCTGAGCTACTTCCGCCTGTGCCCGCTCGAGCCCGGCGGCCGCATCGCGCACAGTCTGCTGCTGAAGAGTGGGATCGATGCGGGCGATGAGCTGCCCCTTCCTCACGCGGTCGTTGAAGTCCACGAGAATACTGGCAACCTGCCCGGACACCTGCGTTCCCACCTGAACGGTCGTGACTGCGTCCAGCTTGCCGGTTGCGGAGACAGAAGCCTCCAGATCGCCGCGCTCGACGGTCGCAAACCTGTATGCGCCCGATGCGTCGTCGCGCCCGCGCGCGTACGCAACGGCAACCACGACCAGTACAAGCAGCGCGGCGCCGACGGCGATTATTCGCCCTCTGCTCATCGTCATCCTCTATGGCTCAGAATTGGTGCGTTTCCTGTCGATGGGTCGGCGGCTGTGTCCGCTCCTCAACCGCAAACCCCGGGCTCCCGGGCCTGGTG
>CAZOAT010000100.1:4868-8974 GCA_964577965.1 uncultured Gemmatimonadaceae bacterium
GCTCTAATGTTAGATGCCTGTCAGACCCTGATGTTAGGAAGTCAGTTGCCGGATGGACCATGGCCGCGGCGGAGGCATCCGGCCGCTACACCCGGTCTCCCGCCCTACTCGAGGGTCTTGGAGAACCGCCAGGCGCTGAGGGCGAGCAGCGCTGCCGCGAACAGCGTCAAAACGAGCGTTTCCGGCCACAGGACTGCCAGTCCGACGTCCTTCAGCAGGATACCCCTCAGGATCTCGAGAAAGTACGTGAGCGGGAGAACCAGCCCGATCCACTGGGCCAGCACCGGCATGGCTTCGCGCGGAAACATGAACCCGGAAAGCAGGATGTTCGGCAGCATCACGAAAAACGCCATCTGCATCGCCTGCGCCTGCGACCGCGCCAGCGTTGAAATGAACAGACCGATCCCGAGGTTCGCCATGATGAACGAAGAGACGATCAGATACAGCAGCGGCACGCTTCCCCTGATCGGCACGTCGAACACGAGCTTGCCCAGAAGCAGTATCACCGTCATCTGCACGTAGCCAACGAGCACGAACGGGAGCACCTTCCCGAGCATCAGCGCACCCTTGCCGAGCGGCGTGACGATGAGCTGTTCCAGCGTGCCCCGCTCCCTTTCCCTGACGACGGCCATGCTCGTGATCACGAGCATCGTTATCGAGAGCAGCACGCCGATGATTCCGGGAACGATGTAGGCCTCGCTGCGCAGCCCGGGGTTGTAGCGCGGCCGGACCCTCACCTCCAGCGGTGCTCTCGCTCCCCCCGCGAGTGCACGCCCATACGCCGCACCAGCCAGTGCAGCGCCACTCATCGCGGACTGTGACGCGAGAGGATCCGCAGCGTCCACGATCACCTGCGCCTGCGCTCCGTCACCGCGCTTGAGGCGCCGTGCATAGTCAGGCGGAATCACGATGGCTGCCGTTGCGTTCCCCCGCTCGATCTCCCTGTCGAGTTCGGGACGCGACTCCACTTCTCCCGTCACCCGGAAGCTCCCGGTGTTCTCGAGGACCGTCACCAGAGCACGGCTCTCGGCGGTGCGCGACTCGTCGAGGACGGCGGTGGGGAGGTTTCTCACGTCGGTACGGATGGCGTAGCCGAACAGCAGCAGCTGCAGCGCCGGAAGCCCGACCATCATCCCCAGAGTCAGGCGGTCGCGGCGCATCTGGATGAACTCCTTCCGCACCATGGCGAGGAATCCGTTCATCGCACCGCGACGCTGTGCCGCGGCGACCACTAGACGGTCACCCCTTCGTCCCTCCGCTGAAGCTCCACGAACACGTCCTCGATGGTGTCGAGGCCGAAGGCGCGCGGAATCTCCGCCGGTGCTCCGAGTCCGATCAGGTGCCCGCGGGAGAGAAAGCCGACACGGCCGCACCGCTCCGCCTCGTCCATGTAGTGCGTCGTGACGACGATCGTCGTGCCGCCTTCAGCCAGCGAATAAATGGTCTGCCAGAAGCGCCTGCGCGCGGCGGGATCCACTCCCGCAGTTGGCTCGTCGAGAAAGAGCAGTGCGGGCTCGTGCGCGGTGGAACACGCAATGCCCAGCCGCTGCTTCCAGCCGCCACTCAGAGCGCCGACGAGCTGTCGCGCCCGCGGCTCCAGCTCCAGCTCACGGAAAACCTCGGCGCGACGGGCGGCGAGCGCTTCACCGCGCAGCCCGTAAATCCCGGCGTAGAAGTCAAAGTTCTCACGTACCGTGAGGTCCTCATACAACCCGAACCGCTGCGACATGTAGCCGATGCTCCGCCGGAGCTCCTCACGCTGCGACACCACGTCGTACCCGGCCACCGAGGCGCGCCCCGACGTGGGCTCGAGCAGCCCGCACAGCATGCGGATCGTCGTGGTCTTGCCCGAGCCGTTCGGGCCGAGCAGCCCGAACACCTCGCCTGCGGTGACTACCAGATCGAGCGACTCGACTGCGACGGTATCACCGAAGACCTTGCGCAGCTGCTCGACGCGCACGGCCGGTGAAGGCTCGGCTGGCGAAGGCGCGGCTGGGGCTGTCACCGTTGGGCCGGCGTGATCCGCACCGTCACCGGCAGCCCCGCCTTGAGCGTGCCGGTAGTGTCGTGCAGCAGAACCTTCACCCCGAACAGCAGGTCCGCACGCTCTCGCTCCGTGAGCGCAATGCGTGGAGTGAACTCCGCCCGGTCCGCGAGCGAAATGATACGTCCTGCGAAACCTCGCGAATCCCCGTCCAGAGAAGCCACTGCCTCGTCGCCCACCGAAACGGCCGCGAAATCCTGCTGGTTCACATAGATCCGGACCCACAGCGAATCCGTGCGCGCGACGGTCACGACGGGAGCCCCGGCAGGCACTATCTCACCCGGGTCGGCGATCCTTATCGTTACGCGCCCGGAGATGGGCGATTCGAGCGACAGCTCACCCGCGGCGCGACGGGCTGCATCGAGCGATGCCCGGGCCGCCTCCACCTCAGCAGCCGCGGCGCGTATCGTCGCCGGTCTGCTCCCGGCGCGCACCGTTCCGGTGGCTGCACGCAACGCTTCTGCCTGTGAGGCCGCGGCGCGGGAGCGCGTCTGCGCCAGCTCCATCTCCTGCCGGCTTATCGCTCCCGCATCGAACAGCGACTGCGCGCGCTCTGCATCGCGAGCAGCCTGCGCTGCCTCCGCAGCGGCAGCTGCCGCCTGAGCGGCCGACTGCTGAATCTCCGTGCCGCGTGCCCCCGCTTCGAGGTCGCGGAGCTGCGCCTCAGCACGCCTCACGGTCGCTTCCCTGGCCTCCACCTCGGGTGGGGTGGCTGTGTTGGTGAGGGTGGCGATCACCTGGCCGGCGCGGACAGCGTCGCCTTCCTCTACGGCGACAGTCACAACCCGGGCTGTAATCAGCGGGGCCACGTCCACCGCCATGTATTCGATCGTGCCGGTTCCTTCGATCCCTTCAAATCCGCGAGCGCATCCCAGCAGCGCCAGCGTTACGGCCGCGAGGATCGCGGTGCGTGTCATCGCGGACCTCCCCTGAGGGCACCCAGTGCGAACGCTGCGGCGTGGCGGGCGAACGCTTCCTCCTCATCTCTTCCGATGGTGCCGCGCTCGCGGAGAAGTGCCTGGACTATAGGGCGCGCCAGATGGAAGTAGATCACCTGTGAGATCGTGGAGAGGGCAGCGTAGGACGGGTCGTAGTCACGGGAGAACCGCCCCTCATCCTGCGCCGCTGCGATCGCGTCGCGCAGCCGGGAGAAGACGTTCCTGGCGAGCAGGCTGATGAACTCGGCGGCGTGCGCGGCGTCGTGATCGATCAGCTCGCGCCCGATGATCCGCGCCCGCTCCGGGTACCCCGAGAACATCGCGCTCTGTGTGGAGACGACGGCTCGAACCACGTCCTCTGGTGATTTCGCCCGGGCGAGCGCTCCCGTGGCGCGGGAAATCAGCTCCTGGCCGAAGCGGCTTATCACCGCTTGATGGAGTCCGCGCTTGTCCCCGAAGTAGTAGTAAATGAGCGCGGCGTTCACCCCGGCCTCGCTGCCGATCTCCTTGACCGTCGTAGCGTCGAACCCCTGGCGGGCGAACAGACGCTCGGCGGCGTCGAGGATCGAGTCTGCGGTGGTGGCGCCTGCCACCGGCTCTGGCTGACCAGCATCAACCGGCCTGCCCCGGGTTCGCGCGCCGGTGCCGGCGGGCGAACGCCCCTTCCGGGGCCGGGGATGGGGCGTTCGCTTTCGTGCGGGTCTCGGACTCATGAGGATTAATTAACCGTTTAATTAGTTTCCGGTCAAGGGTATTGGCCCGCGTCGAGCAGAGCTGGACCTTACCGCGGCGGCCCCTGGTTGGGCCCGCGCCCGGGCGGCCTCCCTGAATCGGAGCAGCCCCGCCCCACGTATACTTTTCTGACCGACCCCGGAGCCCGCGGACGATGCTCGAGACGCAATTCGTCACTACCCTGTTTGCCGACGCTTATGACGTCGAGCGGGAGCTCGGGCGCGGGGGGATGGCGACGGTGTTCCTCGCCCGGGAGAAGAAGCACGAGCGCCGGGTGGTGTTGAAGATCCTGCGTCCGGAACTCGCCGCACCGGTCGGCGCCGAACGCTTCCTCCGTGAGATCCGGATAGCGGCGCAGCTGAGCCACCCGCGCATGCTGCCGCTCATAGACT
>CAZOAT010000101.1:0-8635 GCA_964577965.1 uncultured Gemmatimonadaceae bacterium
TGGTTCCTCATCAGCATGGCGCTCTATCCATGGAAGACACGGAGAGCGGTGCCTACAGCCATCCGGGTGGCGGAGAACATACCCGCCTGACGCGACGATGAAGTGGATGCGTGCGGGCACGGTTTCCATGCACCCTGCTATGGTGAAGTGCCGCGTCGTTCACGGATTCGCCCCCGCCGGCAGGACCGCGATCGTAATGAACGACCAGGCGCTCGCGCGTACTCTCAACGTTGGCGCGTGGGATGATACTCGCTTGGTGGGAACATCCGGGTGCTGACGGACGGATACTTCTTCGCGAGGATTCCGGAGATCCTCGTCGATCCTGTGTACCAGCGCCGCGGTATCGGTCGCGAACTGATGAATCGTGGTCTGCAGCGTGCGCCCGGCGGGAAGGGCTTCTTTGGCGCTCAGCCCCAATCCGTCGCCTTCTTCGAACGCATTGGCTGCGAGCGCACGCTGACGGGCTTCGTTGCACACTGGCCGCCTGGCGCAACCACAGGTGTCGCAGCCACCTGAATCCGGCGCGTTGATATGACTGGGCTGTTTGTCATGCTTGCGCTGCACGCCGGGACTTCGGAATCAGCGATGGCGCGATGACCGTGCAGTCTACCCCCACTCCTCGGGGTGACGGAGGTGCTGCGAGCGTTGGATGACCCGCTGGCGTTCCCTGACCCCGCGCACCCAGCGTTCGGGTCCCTGCTGCGGGAGACCGCGCTCGAGCTGCACGCCCACGGCCACGCGGACGCGGCTCGGCAGCTGCTCCGCAGGAACCTCGATTGGCACCTCGCGCAGGCCGCGGACGGGAAGCCGATGGGTGGCGGCCAGAACTGGCTCAACCGCCCGCCTGCCTCCTCGCCGTATTGGATCGCCGAAGCGTACTACCTGACCGGCAGCTGGGTCGAGGCCGAGCAGCTTCTGCGCGCGCTCGCCATCGACCGGCCCGACGATGTACATATCCAGGGTCGGCTCGGCACCCTCGCCGCGCGCCGGGGCGACCGGGCCGAGGCGGAGCGGATCTCTGACTGGCTCGAGGCGCTGAAGCGGCCCTACCTGTTTGGCGAGCACACTTACTGGCGCGCGCGGATAGCCGCCCTGCTCGGCGAACGCGACGGCGCCGTCGCGCTGCTACGGGCTGCGTACTACACGGAGGGTAGGCAGTTCTGGATGCATCTGCACACCGAGCCGGATCTCGAGTCACTGCGCGGTTATCCAGCTTTCCGCGAGCTGCTCAGACCGATAGGGTGACAAGCGGCGTGTTCAACGGCTCCGGCCACGAGAGGGTCGAGGACATCGATAGAGCCCGAGTGAGGTCACGATACGAGCGGCTCGGGCTCGGTCAGTTGTCGCCGGAGCGGTCGGGCAGTGCTACCAGGAATATCGGTGAGCACTGCCCACGCGCAGCGTAGTTGAAGTACCTGAGCGAACCTCTCAACGAAGTTCTCCAGTCAGATTACAGACGAGTCACGGGCCGCTATTGCTTCTGCCATGGCTTCACCGTCAGCACGAACGGTCGCCCGTCACAGCGGTCCTTGACAGCGGTCAAGCTCAACTCGTCGTTATCGAGCGACCAAGCGTAGACGGCTTGTGCCATCCCCGGTTCCTCCAAGCACGCGAGAACGCCACCGAGGTCGCGCATCACCAGGCGAGCGGGGTTCGAGGTGTATCGCCCCTCGACCACGACGTCACCATTCAGGCGCACGAAATAAGTGCGCGGGTCGTTGAGTACCAATTCCCAGTCGCCAGTCAGGAGGTCCACGATTTCGGGGGGAAAGAATGGCGGGAAATCTCCCGGATCGAGGGTCATCGCGTACGTCGCATGCGGGAGGCTCGGCGCTGCGCTGGCGGCGGCCGCGGACGCCGAGATCTCCGGCGCAACGATTCCCCGCTGCTCCACACACCCGCTCAGGAACAGGCTCGCGCCGGCGAGCATGATGACGGGCACTCGGTTGCTCTGGCTTTTCATTCGAGACCTCCTTGGTGTGTCATTGAACTCATTCGCCCCGGGACAGACACGATCCCGGCTGGCGTGTGGCCGGACCACGAGCCGGCATACACTTGTCAACGCGCCGAACGCTGAGAAAACCCGACATCGCCTCTCGTCCTCCCACGTTGCAGACTGAATCCGCAGCTGCCACCTTGCGGTTTGGCCGGTGACGAGGTCCGCGATTCGCAGCATGGAAACGTCCCCTCCTGACGAAATCACGGGGCTGATCATCGAGGCCCGCCGCGGCAGCCACGACGCTCTCGACCGCCTCTTGCCGCTCGTCTACGAGGAGCTGCGCCGCATCGCGCACAGGGCGCTCCTGCGCGAGCGGGAGAGTCACACGGTGAGCACCACCGCGCTGGTGCACGAGGCCTACCTTAAGCTGGTGGACCAGGACCGCGCCAGTTGGAATGATCGCGTCCACTTCCTGGCCATTGCCGCTACAGCGATGCGCCGCATTCTGGTGGACTACGCCCGCCGGCAAAAGCGGCTGAAGCGGGGAGGAGAGCGGCGGCCGGTACCGCTCGACGACGTCATGCTCGTAGCCGACCAGCGCGCTGATACGCTGCTCGCCCTGGACGAGGCGCTCACGGGCCTGGGCGCGCTGAATGAGCGGCTGAGCCGGGTGGTGGAGTGCCGCTTCTTCGCGGGGCTGACGACCGAGGAGACGGCGGCGGCGCTGCAGGTGACCACCCGCACGGTCGAGCGCGACTGGCAGAAGGCCCGCGCCTGGCTCTACACCCAGCTTCGGGACCAGGTCACCTAGGCGAGCCACAGGGCACCTAGGCGAGCCAACCGAGAGGCTCAGCCCCTTGCGCACTGTCAGCCTGCACTGCAGCGACGTACGGGTTCAGGTGTCATGCTCGAGACGATTTCGGACATAAGCAGCTACAGTACTATCGTCCGCTTGTGCGGTAGCGACGGCCATGGTCAAGGCGTAGAGCTCAGGACCCGGCGCGTGCAGCGCCGCACCATTCACAGCCAGAAAAACAAGCGCACAAGCAAGGCCTGTGCGCTTATTGCCGTCATTGAAGCCTTGGCTTCTTGCGAACCCAACCCAGTACGCTGCGGCTAGATCCGGAAGATCGAGCGACGAGTCATATGCCCAGCGGTGCATCGCCCGGCTGAGCGCCGAGAGTACGACGTTTTTGTCGAGCACACCGTGAGTGCCTCCGTAGCGTTCGATCTGTTGCGCGTGAATTGCGAGTAGGGTAGGCTCGGTAATCCAGCGCGGCTCTTCCATCAGGGGTTCGCGGTTACTTGGCTAAAGCACGAAAGACGGTGTCGTACTCGGTCATGATCTGCTCATGCGCCTCGAGAGCTGCCGCCATTTCAGGCGTATGCGGTACAACACGAAAGCCACCCATCCCGTCCTCGATCCACTGGAGTTCCTGTCCCGGCGGAATAGCCAGCCGCCGCACGACCTCGGCAGGTAGCGTAGTCACCACCGATGCCCCCTGGGCCCGGGTCTTACTGATAAGCGTTGGCATGATCGGATCCTTGTAAAACGTCGAAGCAGTAGGTACTTAGAGAAGTACCACTTTTGTAACACTCAATCTATGTTACTTTAGTTACACTGGCAAGACTCCATTGTGCCTCCAGAAGTCACTCGGCGAACAGGCTGCCAGGTGGATTGGGGGCTGACGGTGCACTCCCTGAACAGCTCGTTGCACTCGCATCGAGTGAATCCGATCGCAGCTGGTCGCCCAATTTTTTCGATCGCCCGAGCACCTGTTTGCACCCACCCGGGAAGGGCCACATCATGAAGAAAAGCGCAAGTGCCCGGTTCGCCATCAAGAGCTGGGATGAGAAGCCGTACAGTGAGGGTTCGGACCGGCCAAAGCTCAGTCGGGCCAGCGTCACAAAGACCTACACTGGCGATATCGAGGGTGAGGGTCAGGTCGAGTACCTCATGATGTACCGGAGCGACGGCTCGGCTGCCTTCGTGGGTCTCGAACTGGTCGATGGACGAATCGACGGCAGGACCGGCACCTTCGTCCTTCAGCGGACTGGCATCTTCGAAGGCGGGCTGGCGAAAGAGTCCTATTCCGTCATCCCGGGCTCAGCGACCGCGGACCTGAAGGGGCTCGCCGGCGAGGGCAGCTCCGCCGTTGGGCATGGCATGGAGCACCCTTTCACGCTGAGCTATGAGCTGGTCCAGCAGATGTGAGCGCCGCGCTGTTTACCATCATGTGACCGCCTGGAGCACATACCGGGTTCGCGTGTCGTAGGAGGGTATTTCCATGCTATGTCGGCTGGCATTCGCCGCGGCAATATCGGTGTCGCTTTCCGCGTGCGAGCTGGTTACGGAGGCATGCACGAGAGAACTGGGCTTCGTCGTGAATCCTGCTGATGCGACGATTCAGGTGGGACAGACTATCCAGGTCGCCGCTCACGGGACCTCGTGCGGAGGCAGCGAGGTCATCGCGTTCGACGTGCAGTGGGAGTCGTCTGATTCAGCCGTGATTCGGGTCGAGCCCGACGGCAAGGTGACCGGACTCTCGGAAGGCAGCGCGCTCGCGATCGGTGTCGACCGGGGCCCTTATGCCGGGGGTCCGTTCAAGGTGTCAGTGGAAGTCGTGGAGTAGGCTCCAGCGGAGCGCTGTTCCGGGCTCAGGCGGTGCGGACGCCGGGGCGCTGCGCAGAATGCGACGGGCGGGGTCACTCCTGCGCGCCTGTCACCACCCCTGGCGATCCGCGTGCTCGACTGTCGTGGTCTTCGGCAGCATGAACTCCAGCGCGCCGAACATGCCGTACATGAGCTTGGTTTTCACGTCGATGTCGCCGGTCTCCAGTTCGCGCTTGAGCAGGCGCAGGATGTTCCCCCAGGTGCCCTGCACGCTCCGGTACGACTTCATCCCTTCCGTCCAGCGGCTGTGCGTGAGCGTCACACGGCAACCGCCGCCGGGCAGCTCCGACAGCTCCCACGTCACCAGCGTGAAGGGCTCTGCATTCATGGTGAACTTCCACGTGTGCGAGAACTTCCGCGGCGGGTCCAGCTCCACGATCTCGCCGACGACGAAAATGCGCTTTCTGCTGGGGCTGTAGTAGCGCAGCTTTGCGCCCGGCGTCATCGAGGATTCCAGCACGGTGTTGTTGACCGCGCGCTGGATGGCACCGGTCTTGGTGATCTCGCGCCACACCCGGTCTATCGGCGCGTTGATCTCGATGGACAGCACCTGATCGGGGAGCGGCTTCGGATCCATCATGGGAGTCACCGTTGGTGGTGTGGTCAGCCGCTGCGCAAACGTCCCACATCGTCTTCGCGTTCCATCTGCGACTTGAGAGACACGAGCGCTTCCGTCCAGGGTTCCTGGTAGCGACTCACCCAGCGCTCGTAGATCCGCCGGATGGGCACCGGATTCAGGTAATTGAGACGCACGCGCCCCTGACGCCGGGCGATGACGAGGTCGGCCTGCACGAGCACGCCCAGGTGCTGCATGACGGCAAAGCGGGAGAGCGCCGGGAAGTACTCCGCCAGCTCGCCCGTGGAGCGCGGCCCGTCGCGCAGCAGGTCCAGCATGCGCCGCCGGGTTCCGCTGGCCAGCGCGCGCCACACCGTCTCCAGCGCGTCTACGCCGTCATGCGCGTCTGGTCCTGTCGCCCGCCTCCGTCTCCTCGCCATAGGTGACAAATATATCACATATTGCTGCGTACGCAAGAGCCGGGCGGGTACATCACGACCAGCGATGGAGTGCAGCACTACCGTTTGTGTGGAGAGGTTCTCACGTCGGGAGTCGATGACACGACCGAGTGGATCTCCTTCGCGACGGTGAAGACATCGCCGTCCGCGCTAGCAATACGCGCCGGCACGCCGGGTGCTGCTGCGCCGGCATGGACGCGCCCCGCGTACGTGCGACAGCAGCGACGCTGCGATGAGAGTTCCGGAACAGGTGAGGATCGAGAAAGGCGTCGAGTTGGCCGTGCGCCTGGCGGGTGATCGGGAGAAGCCGGCGCTTCTCCTGATCCACGGCTTCCCGAGCTCCTCGGCGTCGTTCCGCAACGTGATGGACACGCTCGCGCGGGACTGCTTCGTGATCGCCCCCGACCTTCCGGGGTTCGGCGGCTCGGTGCCGATCGGGCGTCCCTCGTTCTCGCGTTTCGCGGACCTGATCGACGGACTACTCGCACGACTCGAGGTCGGGTCCTTTCACCTCTACCTCCACGACTATGGCGCTGTGGTGGGGCTTCATCTCGCCACGCGCGCGCCGCGCAGGATACGTAGCCTCATCATCCAGAACGCGAACGCGCACGAGAGCGGCATGGGGCCGCAATGGTCCGCGACCAGCGCCTACTGGGACGACCCTACACCGGAGCGGGAATCCGAGGCGACCGCGCACCTGACCGTTGAGGGGACGCGCAACCAGTATGTGGGCAGCGTACCCCGGGACATCGCCGAGCGCATCGACCCCCGGCGGTGGGAGGAGGACTGGCAGATCATGTCGCTCCCCGGCCGGCTCGAGACGCAGCGTGCGCTGGTGCTCGACTATCGCAGCCACGTTGCGCGGTTCGACGAGATCGCCGATTATCTCGATCGCTGGCAGCCCCCGGCACTGATGCTGTGGGGGCGGCACGATATCTTCTTCGACCTCGAGGAAACCCTCTCCTGGATGAAGGCGCTCCCCCGCATGGAGGCGCACATCCTCGACGGCCCGCATTTCCTGCTGGAAACCCATCCGGCCGAATGCGCCGCATTGATGAGGGCCTTCGTCAGGCGCGTGGAGGGGCTGCATTGGACGACTCGCAGCGCAACCCGCCGCGTCAATGGCTCAAGACAAACACGCTGAGTGTCAGCATTCTCGATCGACTGTTTCGCCACCATGTCGCGGAGGCGAAGAGGGATGCGCTGCGCATGCTTTCGCGCACTCTTCATACGTTTTGCAGCCGATGGACGCGGCGGCTGGCTGAGGTGCGTTATTTTGGGCGTTTCCCTCTCTACGTCGCCTGGTTGATCGAATGTTGATGGCCGACACCAGCGAATGACCGAGAAGCGGTAGCCTCGTTCGAGTGCGGCGACGGCATGGCCTTCATCGTGCTCGTGAGGGGCGAGGATGTCCGGATCGTGGCTCCCGACTCGCTTGCAGAGGTCAGCAGACACCATGGCTCAGAAGAAACCAGCAGGAAAGACGACTCGAAAATCCGCTGCCCGCACCCGCGCGCGTGATGATGCCTCCACCGGATTCACGGAGGAGGAGCGCGAGGCAATGCGGGACCGCGCGCAGGAGCTGAAGCGTGCGCGCTCGCGCGCGAAAGGAGGGAGCGAGGAGAGCGAAGTACTCGCAAAGATCGCGGAGATGCCGGAGCCGGATCGCGGCATGGGCGAACGCCTCCATGCCCTCATCATGGCGAGTGCACCGGAGCTCTCGCCAAGGCTCTGGTACGGGATGCCCGCGTACGCGAAGGACGGGAAGGTCGTCTGCTTCTTCCAGGGCGCACAGAAGTTCAAGACGAGGTATGCGACACTCGGCTTCAGCGACAAGGCAGCGCTCGATGAAGGGCACATGTGGCCCGCGGGCTTCGCACTGAAGAAGTTGACCGCCGCCGAGGAGACCAGGATCGGCGAGCTCGTGAAGAGAGCAGTGCGCTGAAAATTTGCGTCCAGTCGCGCTGTAGCCGTCGGCGCGCTATTGACCATCGCCTGCCTCGCATGCCACTCTGTTCGAGTGCGGCCGCAGCTGAGATCGAGCAGCGGCAGCCCCGAAACTCCCTGGAACACTCCGCCATGCAGTGCTCCCTTCGGAGTACCCGGGTGCTCCTCTCCACTCGCAGGGACTCGCCAATCATGCAGCTTCCTTCGTGCTACGCCTCCACCCGGATCCGGAACTTCCTTGCCGGCGCCGCACTTTCGTCGCTGCTGCTCGCGCTCCTGCCGGCGGTCACGCTGGCACACATGCAGCCGGCGGAGCGGACGGCGAACGACGGCAACGTCATCCTGTCGGGCGTGCCCAGTTCCGCCCGAGATCTCCGAGCGGCTGGCGCCCTACCAGAACACACGCGCGGCGAGCTTCGGCGATTGGCGCGCGGACGGGCGCGGAATCTACGTCACCACGCGGTTCGGTAGCGTCAACCAGCTGCATCGCGTGGACGCGGCGGCCGGAGCGCGAAGAGGTCCTCTACTCGATGGACGTCGGCGGTGGCGAGTTCTTCCAGCTCTTCCTCTTCGATCCGGCGACTGGCGGCTCGCGTCGGTTGACCGATGGAACATCGCGCAACGTCCAGCCGGCATGGTCGCGCGACGGGCGAGCGCTCGCCTACTCGAGCACGCGGCGGGACCGCCGGTGCGCCTCTCGAAGGCGTTCGGCGGTGTGCCGGAGACCTGGCTGGCCATGCAGGCGGCGTACGACCTGGCGCAGGTGCTCAGGCAGGAGAAGCGGATCAAGGTGCGGCGGATTCGAGCTGCCTGATACGGTCGGAAGGTCAGCGTCACCTTCCACAGGCTCGGATGGCGGGCTGATCCTGCGTCAGACACCCCGACCTGATCGTCGAGTCGGGGATCCACCGCCACGCCTGCACTAGGGTGCCCTCATCCGCACATGAGCAAGGTGTCACCAGGTCGACCCCGTACGGCTCAGATCACTCGCCACCAGGGCACCGCGAGGATACTGGTCGCGATCCAGAAGGTCTGATCCCCGGTGTGCAGCAGGAGCCCCG
>CAZOAT010000102.1:0-8271 GCA_964577965.1 uncultured Gemmatimonadaceae bacterium
GCCACCGCGCCGGCCGCGCCGCCGTCGGTTCGTCTTCTGGGCGCTGCGGGCTTCCGCCTGGGTGGCGCTCTCCGCGCCGGTCTCGGCCGGTTCGGCGCTGGCCTCTTCTGCGGACTCGGTGAGCAGTTCGCTGTCGAGCTCGTCCTCCGGCGCCTCCTCCTCCAGCGCCTCCTCCTCCGGAAGGGACTGCGTATCCACCACAGCCGTGGGCTGAAGTCCGGTCTCCTCCTGAAAGGCCGCGAGGCTTACGATGCGGGTCTCACCCTCGACGGACCGCAGCGTGAGCCGCTCGTTGAAGATGTCCACCGCGGCGAGCTTCTCCTCCCCACGGGCTGTCTGAAAGATCCTCCCTTCCTTGGGGAACCGCTTGCGCGCTGCGACGTACACGTCGTGCTCGTATCGCAGGCAGCACATCAGCCGCCCGCACGCACCGGATATCTGTGTCGGGTTGAGCGACAGCCGCTGCTCCTTGGCAACACCGAGATTCACGGGCCGCAGCTCGGGCAGCCATGCAGCCGAGCAGTACTGTCTGCCGCACCGCCCGATCCCGTCGAGCCGCTTGGCCTCATCGCGCACTCCGATCTGCTTGAGCTCGATGCGTGTGCGGAATTGGGCTGCGAGCTCCCGAACCAGCTGCCGGAAATCCACCCGGTGCTCGGCAGTGAAGTACAGCGTGAGCTTGCGTCGGTCCCATTGCCATTCGGCGTCGGAGACCTTCATGACCAGCCCCTGCGCCCGCACGCGCTGGGCTGCGTGCCGTCTCGCCTCCTCGTTCAGCTTCGCCAGACCCTCGGCCTGGCGCAACTCGGTGGACGTCGCCAGCCGCAGGGCTTTCCTTGCGGGCGTGGCTGTGTCGCACCCATGCGCGCACCCCAGGCTTCTTTTCTCGGCGAGCTCACCCGTCGCGTGCACTCGCCCGAAGTCCTCCCCGCGGTCGGCCTCGACTATGACAGCGGCACGCGGCGGAGGCAGATCGTCAGATTCCCACAGGAAGAACTCTTTCCGGTTGCCGCCGAAGGCGACTTCGATGAGGTGCGGCATCGCCTACTCGGCCCACTGACCCATGCGGAGATACTTGCGCCGGCGCCGACGTACGAGCCGCTCGGGTCGGTACTTGCGGAGCTCCTCGAGGTGCCGGTTCAACGCCTCCTGCACGGCTGCGGCAGTCGCCTCGTGGTTGGCGTGCGCCCCCCCGACCGGCTCCGGGATCACCTCATCGATAACCTTGAGCTCGAGCAGATCCGGTGCTGTGATGCGTAGCGCCGAAGCCGCCCGCTCCCTGATCTCCGGGTTCTTCGCGTCCTTCCACAGGATGGCCGCGCACCCCTCGATGGTGATCACCGAATACACGGAGTTTTCCAGCATGAGCACGCGATCGGCCACGCCGAGCGCCAGCGCACCGCCGGAGCCCCCCTCACCGATGATCGTCGCAATGATCGGGACCTGCAGGCGGCTCATCTCGTACAGGTTGCGCGCGATCGCCTCTGACTGCCCCCGTTCCTCGGCGCCAAGCCCTGCCCATGCACCAGGCGTGTCGATGAACGTCAGCACCGGAACCTGGAATTTCTCTGCCAGCTTCATCAGCCGCAGCGCCTTGCGGTAGCCCTCCGGGTGCGGCATCCCGAAGTTGCGCCGCAGGTTCTCCTTCGTGTCGCGCCCGCGCTGCTGCCCGATGATCATCACCGTCTCCTCATCGAGTCGCGCCCAGCCGCCGACGATCGCCGCGTCGTTCCGGTACGCACGGTCGCCGTGCAGCTCGATGAAATCGGTGAAGGCGAGGCGCACGTAGTCCAGCGTGAACGGTCTCCTGCTGTTGCGCGCAACCTGAACCCGTTGCAGCGGACTGAGGTTACGGTACACTTCCACACGCATCTCACTGAGCTTCTGCTCCAGCGGTGCGATCTCGCGCTCCACGTCCAGTTCGCGCTCGCCCGCGGTTTTCTTCAGCTCGTCGATCTGGCGTTCCAGCTCGACGATCGGCTTCTCGAATTCCAGCGAGGATGGCGCGGTCATGCGCCCGCTCCCGCTGGGAGTGGCCTGCCCTGTCGCGGCGCGAGCCCGCGTGCACCCCGGCCGTCCGCAGCGGCTTTTGCCGTTCCGTTACCAGCCGCACGCTCGAGATGTACCCGCCCTTCGCCGAGCAGCGACCGAAGCGCGTTCAGCACGACGGTGTCCACCGAGATGCTGTACTTGCGCGATCTGAACCGGGCCGGTGCGCCGGCGGTGTCTTCGTAACGGAACTCGACAGGCGCCCCGCCGGGATGCTCTTCCAGAACCGCACGCACGTCGTCGAGCAGATAGGCAGCAGCTCCCACCGGTCCGCCAACGTCGATCGCCAGCAGCACCTGTCCGTCCGCACGGAGCTCGTTGAGGCCCGTAACGGATTCGATCACGAAGACGGGATTCTCTGCCGTCTGGTCGCGCCGCATGTAGCCACCACGGATCATCACCGGCACGTCCGTCGTTACAGTCGGACCGAGGCCGGCCCACCGCTCCGCGAACACCAGGGCTTCGCCCGAACCGGAGAAGTCCTCGATTGTCAGCCGGGCAAACTCGGTGCCGGTCTGCTTGCTGAGCTGTCGTTTGATACCTGTAATGACAGCGCACAGTACCATCGGCTCGGCCCGCCAGGGACCGAGATCGGCTACCTGGTTGGTGGCGAACAGCTCGCATTCGACCCGGAACGGCTCGAGCGGATGTCCCGAGATGTAGAACCCGAGGATCTCCTTCTCACGCGTCAGGCGCTCGGCCTCTGTCCATAGCGGGACGTTCGGCAGCACCGGAGGTGGATGCGCGGGCCCGTCGCCGTTCTCCTGCGGACCGCCGAACAGCGATGCCTGGCCCGTGACCGCTTCCTCCTGCTGCAGTGAGGCCTCCCGCATTGCGACGTCCAGCCCGGCGACAACCTGCGCGCGGTGTGTGCCAAGCGCGTCCAGTGCGCCGGCGTTCGCCAGCGCCTCGAGCACGCGCCGGTTGCAGATGCGGAGATCTATGCGACCGCAGAAATCGAACAGCGACTCGTACTGCCCCTGAGCGCGGGCGGCGAGTATCGATTCGATTGCGGTGCGACCCGCGTTCCGGATGCCGCCCAGACCGAAGCGGATCCGCCGGTCGCCCACCACGGTGAACTTGTACCCCGACTCGTTCACGTCCGGCGGCAGGATCTCGATTCCCATCTCCCGCGCTTCCGCGATGTACTTCACCACGCTGTCGGTGTCGCCGATCTGCGACGACAGCAGCGCAGCCATGAAGTCCGCGGTGTGGTGCGTCTTGAGCCAGGCAGTCTGATAGGCGAGGATCGAGTAAGCGACAGAGTGCGATTTGTTGAACCCGTACCGGCCGAAGGTCTCTATCTGCCCGGCGATCTCCTCGATGATCCGTGGTGCGTAACCCCGCTCCACCGCACGCTCCGTGAACTTTCCGAGCTCGGCCCTGATCAGCTCAGCGTCCTTCTTGCCGACAGCTTTGCGCAGCACGTCCGCCTCGGCGAGCGACATACCCGTGAGCAGCTGCGCGATGCGCATCACCTGCTCCTGGTAGGTGATGACACCGTAAGTCGGCTTCAGCACCTCCTCCAGCTCGGGGAGCGCGTACGACACCGGCTCGTCGCCGCGCTTCCGCCGGAAGTACACGCGGTGCATCCCCGCATCGAGTGGGCCGGGCCGGAGCAGTGCGTTCGCCGCGACCAGATCGTCGAAGCGGTCGCAGTGCATGCTGCGGAGCGTGTCGGTAGCCAGCGGAGACTCGAACTGGAACACTCCCACCGTGCGGCCCGAACGCAGCATCCGGTATGTCGCCGGATCGTCCAGCGTCAGCCCGGACAGGTCGGGAGCCCTTCCGGTGCGGGCGCGAATGGACTCGATCGTGTCGTGCAGTACAGTGAGTGTCGTCAGGCCGAGGAAGTCCATCTTCAGCATCCCGACCTTCTCCAGCGCCGTCATGTCGTACTGCGTCACTACGATCGTGTCGTCATCTCCAGCTGTGGAGCCGGCTCCCTTGGTCGGGGCGGTGCAGACGGGCACATAGTCATCCAGCGGTCCCGGTGCGATCACCACACCCGCGGCATGCACGCCCGCATGTCTCGAGAGCCCCTCCAGCTTCATCGCGTAGTCCAGAAGCTGCCGGTACCGATCGTCGCCGTCGTACAGCCTCCCGACTTCGGGCACGCGCTCTATCGCCTCCTTCACGGTCAGCGAGTAGTTCGGCTGGTTCGGGATGAGCTTGGCCAGGGCGTCTGTCTCGCCGGGAGTGAAGCCGAGCGTTCGCCCTACGTCCTTGATCGCCGCGCGCGACTTGAGCGTCCCGAATGTGATGATCTGCCCGACGGAGTCCCGGCCATACTTCTGCCGGACATACTCGATCACCTCACCGCGGCGCTCGAAGCAGAAGTCCACGTCGATGTCGGGCATGGATACGCGCTCCGGATTCAGGAAGCGCTCGAACAGCAGGTCGAACTTCAGCGGACAGACGTCGGTGATGCGAAGCGCGTAGGCTACGAGCGAGCCGGCCGCCGAGCCGCGACCCGGCCCCACCGGAATCCCCCGGTCACGGGCCGCCTTGATGAAGTCGTACACTATGAGGAAGTAGCCGGCGTATCCCGTACGCGTGATCACGTCGAGCTCGTACTTCAGGCGAGCTGCGGCGCCCGCGGGGAGCTCTCCACCCTCCGAGCCGTATCGCTCCCTGGCTCCTTCTGTAGCGAGCCGGACCAGCAGTTCGTTCTCGGTATCAACACCCTCCGGCAGCGGAAAGGAGGGGAGGTAGTACTTCTTGGCGAACTCGATCTCCACTTCGTCGGCGATCTTCAGGGTGTTCTCCAGAACGTCGGGGCGGTCGGAAAAGTGCGCGCCGATCTCCTGGGAGCTCTTGAAGTACAGCCCCTGGTCATAATGCATCCGGTCCTGGTCGGACCTGTCCTTCCCGAGACCGATGCACAGGAGCACGTCGTGGGCGTCGTGGTCTTCCCGCCGGAGGAAGTGGGAGTCGTTCGTCGCCACGACGGGAAGCCCCAGCTCCGAGGCGAGCGCGAATACCTTCTCGTTGAGCGTCCGCTGCTCGCCTGCGGCGTGCGCCTGGACCTCGAGGTAGTACCGGTCGCGGAACGTCTCCGCGTACCAGGAGGCGGTCTCACGCGCGCCGGCCAGGTCCCCCCCCAGAAGCTGGGTCGCGATCTCGCCCGCCATGCACGCTGAGGATACGATCAGTCCCTCGCCGTACCGGGCGAGCAACTCGCGGTCCACCCGTGGCTTGGCGTAGAACCCTTCGGTGTAGGCGAGTGACGACAGCTTTACGAGGTTTCGGTACCCCGCCGCGTCCCGGGCCAGGAGCACCAGGTGGAAGTACGGCTTGGCGTCGGCGCGGGGACGCCCCCGGGTACGCCGATCGCCCGGCGCGACATACGCCTCCATCCCGATGATCGGCTTGATGTCGTGCCGCCTGGCCAGCTCCTGGAAAGCCCACGCCGCATGGAGGTTACCATGGTCCGTGACAGCCAGCGCCGGCTGCTCCAGCTCGACGGCCCTCTTGACGAGGTCCTCTAGCCGGTTGGCACCGTCGAGCAGTGAATACTCGGAATGGCAGTGGAGGTGAACGAACGACACTTCCTAAGAATACGGCAGCCGTGGGAGGTAAGCGACCCTGTCATGGCGCCCCTTTCGGCTGGCGCTTATGCTTTCGCACGCCTGTGCACCGTGAAACCAACGGATCACAGCTGGAGTGCGCGCTCCAGTATCGCGGGTCCTCCACCGGATCTCCGCGTTGCCCGATACCACAGCGGCCCCGCGCTGGCCGTACGGAGGAGTTCATGCGATCCAAGCCATTACTGGCGAAGGGACTACTCACACTCATTCTGTTCCCGGCTGCGCTCCGGGCACAGGACGCAGCTTCTATCACCGGCCGCGTGACGGCTGACGCAGGCGACCCTCTGGTGGGCGTTGCCGTGTTCGTCGAGGGGCTCACTGTGGGGGGCACGAGCGACGAGCAGGGGGCGTACACCTTCACTGTCCCGGGCGGGATGGTGCGTGGCCAGAACGTTACCGTCACGGCACGCCGCATCGGCTACAGTGCCCAGTCGGCGACGGTGGTCTTGAACCCCGGTGTAATCACCCAGAATTTCGTTCTCAGGCTCAACCCGCTCCGCCTTGGCGAAGTCGTCGTGGTGGGGGCCGGCACTCAGACAACCGTGGAGAAGCTCGGTAACGTACGAAGCCAGGTCGACTCGGCAGCGATTCAGCGCAGCAACGAGATGAACGTCGTGAACGCCCTGGCAGGAAAGGCACCGAACGTGGAGGTGATCTCCCAGTCCGGCGAGCCCGGTGCGTCTTCCTATATTCGCATTCGTGGCGGCCGCAGCTTCAACAACAGCGGGCAGCCTCTGATCGTGGTTGACGGGCAACCAATCGACAACTCGACCAATTCGACCACGAGCCCGGTGCGGAGCACGGTGTCCGCGAACCGCGCATCCGACATCAATCCTGCCGACATCGAGAATGTCGAGATCCTGAAGGGAGCCGCCGCCGCCGCGATTTACGGCGCGCGCGCCGGGCAGGGAGTGATTCTGATCACGACCAAGAGCGGCCGCGCCGGGCCGACGCGCTACTCGCTTCGTACCAGCATCTCCCTGGACGAGGTGAACACCGACTACCCCCTCCAGACGAGCTTTGGCCACGGGAGCTTCGGCAGCCCGGCGGTCTGCTCAGGTCTGGGTTGCGGGCCGCTCACCGCTAACAGTTTCGGGCCGCGACTTGCCCCGGGCACCCCCACTTTCAACCACTTCAAGGAGCTGTACCGCACGGGCAAGACGGTGGACAACATCCTCAGCCTCTCGGGCGGAAACGAGCGTACCCTGTTCTACATGTCAGGCGAGCGGCTGGACCAGACGGGCATCATCGTCGGTCCCAACAGCTGGCACGATCGCACGTCCGTGCGGCTGAAGGCATCGCATCGCCTTACCGACCTGCTCAGCATCGGCGGAAACGTGGCCTACGTCGACTCGCGAGGCTCCTTCATTCAGAAGGGTTCGAACGTGAGCGGCCTCATGCTTGGCGCCCTTCGCACTCCGCCGGATTTCGACAACCGCCAGTATCTGGATCCCGAGTTCGGGCTTCACAGGTCCTACATCTATCCTCGTCCCACCGGTACATCCCACACGGTCTCGCGCATTTTCGACAATCCTTTCTTTGTGGTAAACGAGTTCGAGAGCACGGCCAATGTCGGACGCACGTTCGGTAACATCAGCGCGGATTATTCACCGCTGGACTGGCTTACGGCGCGATACACCCTCGGCGCGGACTACTACGGTGACGAGCGGCTCGAAGGCCTTCCTCTTACCTCGAGCTTCTCGGGCGGGGCGGGACAGGTCAACCGGGCGAACTTCACCAACCTGGTCGTCGATCACAACCTGATCGCGACTGCAACCCGCACCCTCAGCCAGAACCTGGGCGGATCGCTCACGCTCGGGCAGAACCTCTCGAGCAACCGCCACCGACGCTTCTTCGCGACGGGTACGGGCCTCATAGCGAGCCGGCCGTTTCAACTGGACAACGTCATCAGCGGCAACATCGTGACCGACGAGTTCGAGTCGCTGGTGCATACGCAGTCGTATTTTGCGCAGCTCACGGCTGATCTGTGGAACGAGCTATTCCTGACGGCTGCGGTGCGCAACGACGGTTTCTCCAGTTTTGGCAAGAGCCGGCAGCGGCACTGGTTCCCCAAGGCCAGCCTTGCTTGGAACTTCACCGGGCGGATTTCGTTCAACGACTTTATTTCCGCCGGGAAGCTGCGCCTTGCCTATGGCGAGGCGGGCCAGGAGCCGCCGGTCTATGCCACCCTGAGCGGCTTTACGAGCGACCCCTTCATCGACGGCTGGGTCTCCAGCGGGCTCAGCCCCAGCCAGGCACGACAGCGTGGACTCGCCACCAGTTCGCTGATGCCACAACCGAACCTCGGCCCGGAGCGGTCTCGAGAGTACGAGGCCGGGTTCGACGTGGGAATCCTCCGCGACTATGCCGACCTGAGCTTCACCTGGTACGACTCGCGGTCCACCGACGTGATCCTCTTCCTGCCGGTCTCGCCCGCGGGAACCGGGTACACGCTGCAGGCGAACAACGCTGCCACGCTCTCGAACAAGGGGATCGAGGCGACGCTCAATCTTCGACCGATCACAACCCGGACGTTCAGCTGGGACCTCGGTTTCAACTATGGACGCAATCGTAACCGTGTGCTCGACATCGCCGGCGCCGAGTTCATCGATGTTCAGGGAGGCGCGGGGAC
>CAZOAT010000103.1:0-8203 GCA_964577965.1 uncultured Gemmatimonadaceae bacterium
CCGATCTTCACAGGCTCGATCATATTCCTGCTGATGACCACCTGGCAGCGCGGGCGCGGGATTGTCACGAGCCTGCTCAAGCGCAGCACGCTGCCCATGGATCTGTTCCTGCCGGACGTGGCGAAACGGAAGCCCGTACGCGTGCCGGGCCTGGCCGTGTTCCTCACTTCCAACCCTGACGGCGCACCGGGAGTCCTGCTCCACCACCTGAAGCACAACAAGACACTGCACGAGCGGGTCGTGCTGCTCTCCGTCCTCACTACGGAAGTGCCGGAGGTCAGCAACGACAGTCGCGTATCGGTGGAGCAGCTCGGCGAAGGCTTCTACCGCATCAAGGCTCGGTACGGCTTCATGGAAACGCCGAAGGTCGTGGAGATAATGAAGCTCGCTGCAGCGGCAGGGTTCGAGAGCCAGCCCGCGGAAACCAGCTACTACCTCGGCAGAGAGCGACTGCTTGCCACAGGGAAGGGGAGGATGGCGAGCTGGCGCAAGCGGCTCTACATCGTCATGTCGCGCAACTCGCCGTCGGCAGCGGAGTTCTTCGGAATTCCACCTAATCGAGCAGTCGAGCTCGGAGCACAGCTGGAACTGTAGACGCCTGCTCGCAGCTGCTCAATTTCGGACTGTCACTGAAAGGCTGACACTTCTCGGGTAGCCCGGGGTGAGGAATCTCTCCACCAGAGGAGTCCGATTCAGGTCGTCTGGCGCGCCGCGCGGGATTGAGAGCGTACGTCCCGAACGTCGTGCCGCCGGTCGAAGAGGTTGTCCACTGACAGTGCAACCGTCGCTCGGCCCCGCAACCACTGCCCATCGAGCGCGGCGATGCCGTACGGTGGCAGGCGTACCGATTGGACGAATCAGAACTCAGCAGGCAGTAACGGCGGTAAGCTCCGCTGTCACCAACCGCTGAATTCTGATCGGCTCACTGCGCCTGACAGCGTGGCCCTGGGCCGCGGCTCAGATGGAGCTCAGCTCTGCCACCTCGGCCTCGCCCAAACCACGCAGGGTTTCATTGGCCTGACGTATGGCCTCCCGAGCAAGTTCGTCCGCCGCGTCGGCATCGAGTGGCTCGGCCACGAGAGGTTCTCCAGTTGCTGTCACGTCGAGCAGCGTCTCATCCGGCAGCTCGATGAAGTGATTACCGTCCAAATGGTCGAGCTCGATTAGCAGAGGCTCGAGCTCCACCAGCTGTGCTTCCGCCGCGCGCAGTGCTTTGGCCGCATGTTCCATCGCGCTGGCCCGCACTGCCTCGAGTGCAACATGGGACTCACCCAGTGCGTGCTCCATCGCATCCAGGTGAATGCGCGTCCCATCCAGGCGCAGCGGCGCCACCGGTCTCGTGCGCATCAGAGTCCTGTTCCTGATTGTCGGAGCGACCCGGATCGACGGTGCTACGCCGGGGCTGGGGACCCAGAGCTCGCTGTCACCGACGCGTATTGCCCTCCCGCGGCTCGGATACACGTCGGCATATCGCGCCGTCGTCACCTGTACATCCTTGTACCGCCCGGCAGACCAGACCCGAAGGTTCACGCGCTGGCCTGCGGTGAGCTTCCGCATCTCCAGTGTCAGCCGCCGGTGAGCGACGCCTGCAAGGTAGGAATCCGCCGCATCGGTTGCGGTGGTGCGAACGTCCACGCCATTGATTATCGCGATGCGATCGCCTTCAACGATCCCGGCGCGCTCAGCAGGTCCGTTCTGTGCCACCGCTGTGATGAAGATTCCCAGAGTGTCCCGCATGCTTCCGGTCTGATTCAACGTGACGCCGAGCACGGCCCGGTTCTGAACGGTGGAATCCTGAAGCATGTGACGTATGATCTGCCCGGAACGTTCCGCGGGATTCGGCGGCGTGGGTGGCGTTGGCGGTGTAGCCGGAACCTGCGCTCCAGCACCCGCTGCCACAGTGAGCAGGGCGGCGCAAACCTGCAGTCGTGTGTACCGCATGACGATGTTCTCCGTGTTGTTGGTGTCTGCGCGTATGACAGCGGCCACGCCCGAAGGGTTTCCATCGGGCTAGATTCCCCGCATGGCCACCCGCGTTCCCCCGCCCCCTCCACCGCAAGACGCCTCGTCCTCACGCGTACCCGACACGGAGGCTTTCGCTGACCACTGGCAGGACGAGGCTGATGCGGCATTTCTGTACCGCGAGCTCGCACGCATGGAGCCCGATCCGGCGCGAAAGGATGTTTTTCTGCGCCTTGCAGAGGTGGAGGACAAGCACGTTGAGATCTGGGGACGGCTCCTCACCGAGCACGGCAGGCCACCCAGACCGTTCCGTCCCGGCGGTCGCGCGCGGCTGCTGGCGCAACTCGGCCGGATCTTCGGACCGGACTTTCTCCTTCCCCTGCTGCTCTCTGAGGAGGGACGCGAAGTCCGTGCGTACCTCGCGATGCATCGCAGCACCCACCCGGAAGTCGCCGGCAAGGCGGAATCACTCAAGCTCGCGAAGGAATCAGCAGAGCACGCGGAGACGCTCTCTGAACTGACTGGAAAGACCGGCGAGCCATGGCACCGCACCGGCTCAGGCGGGTTCCTGCGCAACGTCGTGTACGGTTTCAACGACGGGCTCACAGCGAACTTCGGCCTCGTCGCCGGAATGATCGGCGCGTCGCTGACCGATCAGCATTCACTGGTGATAGTGGCGGGGGTAGCCGGTCTCGTCGCGGACGCGCTGTCGATGGGCGCGAGCGGCTACCTGGCTGCGAAAAGCGAGCAGGAGGTGTACGCTCACGAGATCGCGATGGAGCGGGACGAGATCGCGATGATGCCGGAGGTCGAACGCGACGAGCTGGCGCTGATCTATGAGGCGAAGGGAATGGACCGGGCCAGTGCCAGCCAGCTGGCGACGCAGGTGATGGCGGATCCCGCGCGGATGCTCGCAGAGAAGGTTCAGGAGGAGCTTGGCATCGGCGAGCAGACGTCGTCGCCGCTGCGCGAGGGCTGGATCACGGGCACCGCTACCGCCTTCGGCGCGCTGATCCCCGTGTTCCCGTTCTTCTTCTGGGAGGGCACCGCAGCTCTTGTGATCTCATTCACTGCGGCGATGGCCTCTCACTTCATCGTCGGCGCAGGCCGGTCGGTGTTCACCGGGCGCGGCATACTGCGCTCGGGATTCGACATGTTCGTGGTGGGGCTGGGAGTGGCCGCGGTGGGATATGTCGTCGGCGAGATGATATCGCGGGTCCTGTGAGCGATCAACGATCAGCGAAAAGCGCAGCGGCTGAGAAGGAGACCTGCTTCCTCTCAGCCGCCGTTGATTTCTGTCTTTGTTTTGCGCTAACCGCTAATCGCTGCTACTGCGATGTCAGACATGCCCTCACGATCCGGTCACGAGCCATGCCGCGATCGTTGATCGTCTTGTAAAAGTCGTCGTAGTATTTGATCGTCTCGTCGCGATACTTCGGATCCAGCAGCTGTCCGATGTCGTCCGTGTACAGGGCGTAGATCGCGTCCTTCTTGTCGTTGAACCACGCGAACGCCTGCTCGAACTCCTCCGGCGGCGCGCAATAGCCGCGGAACAGCCGCTGCCGCACAGTCCTGATCGGGAGGCGGTAGTCGGGAACCGAGTATCTCGTCTTCACCGTTCCGGTGAAGTCGAAATCGTATACCGTGGCGAAGACCTCGGTTGGCTTGCTGACGAGGATCACGTTGTGCAGCCCGGCGACGGACCAGTCCACGTTGCCGACCATGTACTGGAAGACGCCGACCAGCGCGTCGTGGTACGAGTTCAGATCTCCCACCTTCGCGCCCTCGGCCTCGAGCACCTTGCCGCCGTTCCGCTCGGCCATCGCCTCATCATCCTCGAGGATGAAGGCATAACGGGTCGTGATCGGATTTCCACTGGCGCTGTCAACGTAGGTCACCCTCGCCAGGCGCGCTCGGTGACTGAGGTCGGTCAGCTGGTTCCACACGCGGTACAGGTTGTACTCACGCAGCACGTACTGATCGAACTCGTCGTTGTTCTTGCAATGCATTACAAGCCGGCCCCGGCTGAGACCTTCGAAGGGCGTCCCATGGGTCCGCGGCTTGGAGAAGTTCAGCAGGATCGGCGGCATATCGCAGTTCTTCAGCCGCCAGTGACCGCGGCTTCGCACGCGGAGATCCATCTCGCGCTGCCCGGTGCCGTCACTGTACGTGATGACACCAGGGTGATACGCGGAGCGCTTCGTCTTGCTCTTGTGCAGCGCCTTGAAGTTTGCCGTCAGGGTCATCTCCAGCAGCTCCTGCGAGCGGAACAGAAGCGCTGCCTCCGCTGGCGCATCAACCTTTGGTGCCTCATCGCCAGCCTGCGCGACGGCGACTTCGGCGCCTGACTGGGCAAAGGCAGGATTCACCGGCACTGCCCACATGAAACAGGCAGCCAGCAGGACGAGAGTCATAAAGGGCTTCTTCATACGATTTCCACCTCCTCTGCATCAGGGAACGATTTCTTGATTTCCTCACGGAGAGTCTCCGCCTTGTCCTTCTTGCGGAGAGTGACCGTGTACTCGAATACGCGATTGCCGTCCGTCGACAGCGATGCGCCAACGAACGCGTGCTGCTTGACCTTTTCCGTGAGCAGTGACTCCAGCAGCGGACGCACGGAGTCACCATTCGAAGTGCGTAGCCGTACCAGGCGGATCTGCCCGGCGCCAGATTCCTGCTTCTTCTTCAGTGCAGCGGCCGCTGCCTCCAGCTGCTCGGGCGACATCTGGTCGAAGAGCTCGCGATCGAGCCGCGCGACGAAAGTACCCGTGCGGCTCACAGCCTTCATCGCGCGGTCGAGCTTCTGCTGGGCCACGCGCCCCTCGAAATGCGCCGGCGTCCGGCCAAAGTCCGTGTACCACATCGCGAGCGCGACCGCGCTCGAGACCGCCGAGATCGTGAACGCGGCGTACAGGTCAACCGCCGCGCAGATGCCGATACCTATCGCCAAAAACGCGTATACCGCGTCCTTGCTGTCGTCCAGCGAGTTGCGGAAGCGGACTGCGGCCACAATGCCGGCAAGGCTGAATGCGAGTGCCACGCTGTACTTGACCAGGACCACGATCCCGGCCACCACGGGCGGAAGCGCCACAAGCAGCTGAACGACCGACTGCGAGTAGCCGCGCTTCTGCCGTGTGAGTGTGAACACCCACGCCACCGGGAGCGATGCGGCGATCGCCGTGAGCATGCGTACGAGCACGATGACGCCCAGCTGCGGGCCAAGCACCGGGGCGTCGGCGACCGCTCCGGCCGCACCCTCGCCGAGAGGGAAGCCGGTAAACGCACTGCCAAGTCCCTGGTCGCTGGTGACCAGCTCGATCGGAATCGCACGTAGCGCCAGATAGAGAAGCGCGTAATAGGCTGCGACTCTGACGACAATGCTATCGTACAACCGACGTGCAAGCGGTTTCGGGGCCATCGACCTCTTTTCAGGGATTCCGAGCCAAACCTTAATATTCGTCCGAGGAGGCTTCAGCGCGAGGGGCGAGATTGACCCCTCGCGCGGTGCCCTTCAGAGTACCGCCCGGGCGCGCCGCTTTCAGGTCACGATATTGAGCAGCCGGCCAGGGACGAAAATCACCTTCCGCGGCTCGCCTGCCAAGAACTTCGCAACGGTCGGCTCTGCCCGGGCGGCAGCGAGCGCCGCGTCCTCGCCCGCGCCTGGCGCTAGCTGGACCCGTCCACGCGTCCTGCCATTCACCTGCACCGCCAGCTCGATCAGATCCTCCGCGGCCAGGGCAGCGTCGAACGCCGGCCATCCGCCGTCAAATACGCTCCGGTCGTGGCCCAGTCGGTGCCACATCTCCTCCGCCACGTGCGGCGCGAACGGTGCCACCAGCGGCACCAGCGGCTCCACCTCGGCGCGATGAGGCGTGCGCTCTCCGCGGCGGAGCGTGTTGACGTACTCCATCATCGCGGCGATGGCCGTGTTGTAGCTGAGCCGCGGCACATCCTCGCCGATCTTCCTGATGGTCTGATGAAGCTTGCGCATGACAAGAGGGTCCGGATCGCCGGTGTCCTCACGTTCGGTAACCGACGCCCACAGCCTGTCGAGAAAGCGCCGCACCCCGGAGATCCCGCTGTCGCGGAAATCTCCCCCTTCCTCGAACGGACCCAGGAACATGAGATAGGTGCGGAACGTGTCCGCTCCCCACTCGTCGATGAACTGGTCCGGGATCACGACATTACCCCGGCTCTTCGACATCTTTGCGCCCTCGCGCACGATCATTCCGTGCGCGCGAAACCGGGTGAAGGGCTCCTCGAAGTCGATCGCACCTGAATCGTGCAGCACCATCGTTATGAACCGGGAATACAGCATATGCAGCACCGCGTGCTCGTTCCCCCCGATGTACGAGTCCACCGGTAGCCATTTGCGCGTGCGCTCCGGATCGAACGCAACATCGTCCCGATCAACGCTCGGGTAGCGCAGGAAATACCACGCGCTGTCGAGAAAGGTGTCCGACACGTCCGTCTCACGGCGCGCCTGCCCACCGCACTTCGGGCAGGGCACCCGGTACCAGCTCTCGTGCCTCGCCAGCGGTGAGATGCCGGTGTCGTCCGGCTTGAAATCCTCGATCTCGGGAAGGATCACGGGCAGCTGATCCTCCGGGACGGGCACTGCTCCGCAGCGGTCGCAATAGATGATGGGGATAGGCGGTCCCCAGTAGCGCTGCCGCGAGATGCACCAGTCGTGCAGCCGGTAGAGCTCCACGGCCCGGCCTGCGCCGCTGGAGGCAAGCATATCGACAATCCGCCGCTTCGCCTCGCTTACCGGCAAAGCGTCGAAAGGGCCTGAATTCACCAGCACCCCATCGCCGTCATCGACGAATGCCTCGTCCAGCGGTGCCGCTGCGGCGTCTGCCCTCTCTGCCACGACGCGCACGATCGGCAGGTCGAACTTCGTGGCGAACTCGAAGTCCCGCTCATCGTGCCCCGGCACGCCCATGATCGCGCCCGTGCCGTACTCCATGAGCACGTAGTCCGCGATCCAGACGGGAATCGGCTGCTTCGTAGCCGGATTGATCGCGTACGCGCCCGTGAAGACACCGGTCTTGTCTCTGCTCGTCTTCCGGGTCACGAGGTCCTGCCGCCGTGCCTCGTCGCAGTAGGCGTCCACTGCCTCGCGCTGGTCGCCTGTCGTGATCACATCCACCAGCGGATGCTCAGGAGCGAGCACCATGTAAGTGGCGCCGTAGATCGTATCGGGCCGGGTGGTAAAGACGAGAATGCGGGTATCGAGAGAACCGCGCTTCGGCGCACTGTCGCGCCCCCCCTCCGCGCCCTGGGCCGGAATACCATGGATCGGTGTCATGCGCGTGAAACGATCCCAGCGGGCATCGACCTCGAACGCGATCTCAGCCCCCTCCGATCGACCGATCCAGTTGCGCTGCGCGGTCTTGGTCGATTCCGACCAGTCGAGCGTCTCGAGGTTCTTCAGCAGCCTTGGCGCGTAGTCGCTGATCCTGAAAAACCACTGCTCCAGGAACCGCTGCTCCACGAGCGCCCCGCACCGCTCGCACGCGCCCGCGATCACCTGCTCATTGGCAAGGACAGTCTTGTCGTTCGGGCACCAGTTCACCGCGCTCTTCTTCCGGTACGCGAGCCCGCGCCTGAACAGCTGCAGAAAGACCCACTGCGTCCACTTGTAGTAATCCGGATCCGTCGTGGACAGGGAGTACCGCCAGTCCACCATCAATCCGGCGCGCTCCAGCTGCCGTCGAAAGTTCGTTATGTTCTTCGGTATCAGCCGTGCGGGGTGCTCGCCGACCTTCAGCGCATAGTTTTCGGAGTGGATGCCGAACGCGTCGTAGCCGAGCGGCTCGAAGACGTCGTTCCCCTGCATCCGCTGGAAGCGACTGTAGATGTCCGCCCCGGTAAACGCGAAAAGGTTTCCGACGTGCAGCCCTTCCGCCGACGGGTAGGGGAACATCATCAGGCTGTAGAACGGCCGTGCAGCACCGTGCAGATCGGAGTGATTCGTCCCAAGTTCGCGCCACCGCTCCCGCCATTTGCTCTCGACTGCAGCGGGGTCGTAGGCATCGATCGCCTCGCGCTGGCGAAGTGGTGGGCTACTCATACTGTTAAGCTAAACCATGCCTGTGTTCCACTGCCCGAGACCTGTGCGCGCGATTGGCCGCCTCACCGCGTCCTCTGCCGGTTCAGCCGCCCTGCTCGGCGCGCTGACCATGGTGGTCCTGACGGCCTGCGCCACCGGACCGGCGCCCGCTACCGGCGCACCGCC
>CAZOAT010000104.1:0-8188 GCA_964577965.1 uncultured Gemmatimonadaceae bacterium
GCGTGGATTGGTCCTCGCCAGCCTGCTCGGCCCCAGCGCTTTTGGGGTGTGGTCGCTGTTTCGCCTGGCCATGCGATACGCACAGTTCGCCGTGCTGGGCGTTCACCGCGGCGTGGAGGTGGAGGTCGTCCAGGCGCGTGCCACCCATGAAGGGAGCCGCGCGGCGGACACGGCGCGCGAGGAGTCAGCCAGTAGGACAGCGCTGGGTTTCTCGCTGGCGGTGTTCGGCGCTCTTGGTGTCCTTGCCGTCACCGCGTCGTTCGCTGTCACGGATCCGCGCCTCGCCCTGGGGATCCGGGCGTTCGCGGCGGCGGTGATCCTGGAGCAGATCTGGCAGTATTCCGTGGTTCTGCTCCGCGCTCGCGGGGAATTGCGCAACTTCGCCATCGCCGAGATGCTGAACGCCGCGCTGCATCTCGTTTGTACAGCCACGCTGGCGTTCCTTTACGGACTCCCGGGAGCGTACGCAGGATTCGTCATAGCGGCGGCGGCGAGCGCCGCGCTGATCGCACGACGAGTCGAGGCACGCCCCGCTCTCGATGTCGCCCGCCTGCGCCGCCTACTCCGCATCGGATTCCCCATTGTATTGACAATGCTTATCGGGACCGCCCTGGCGACCGCCGACCGCCTCGTGGTGGCGGCCTACGGCGGTACCACTATGCTCGGTCTCTACACCTTCGCGGTGGCGGTGGCGGGCCTCGCCAGCTCCGCCGCATGGGTGATTCGCACCGTCGTGTTTCCCGGTGTGTACGCCGGCGCGCAGGGAGTTGGCACTGTAGCCGCTGTTCGCTCCCATGTGGAGCGGACGATAATGCCCTTCGCCCGGCTGTTCCCGCCTCTGCTCGGCGCCCTCGCGATCGTCCTCGGCCCTCCCGTGGCGATGCTGCTTCCCCAGTACATTGCCGCCATCGAACCAGCGCGTGTCTTCATCTTCACCGGCGTGACGGCCGGCTTCACGAGCATCGGGGCGGTCGGAGTGGTGGCCGCCGAGCGCCAGCGCTTGCTGCCGCCGTTCTCAGCGGCCGCCCTCGTGTTGAACGTGGGGCTTTCGGTGCTCGTGCTGCGCTCCGGTCTGGGCCTTCCCGGTGTCGCCGCCGCGGCACTCGTGAGCCAAAGCGCGTACAGCGCCGTAGTACTCTACATCAACGCCGCCGTCGCCGGCCTCCCGAACCGGACGCGCTTTCTCTTCGACGCGCTCATGCCATTGATCTGGTGCGCGGGAGCTGTCGCGGTCGTGACCCGCGCGCTTCCTGCCACGGACATCTCCTCCACCGGTCTGTCGCTCGCCGTCTTTCTGCTGCTGATCACTCCCCTCTCGCCGGCCTTCGTGCGCGAAATTCGAAGAATCCGGGTTCTCCGCGCGCTCGGACTCGAGCGGTGACCCGGGCGGGCCGCTTGACAGCTCCCGCCATGAACCGTCAGGTTTGCGCACCGCAGTCTGACGTGGCTCCAAAACACCCGACAGGAGGTTTCACAATGACGTTCACGAGAGGTCTGCTGCTGGCAGGTGCTTCCCTGTTCCTGATCGGGCCAGCCGCCGCGGCAGCCCAGACCAGCATCGGCGGGCAGGTGAGCTGGGCGGATGACGCCGACATTGGCCTCGGAGTGCGAGCCATGCTGCCTCTTCCAGCCCTGCACCCCCAACTCGCCTTCGTGCCGTCCTTCGACGTCTTCTTTCCCGGAAACGATCTGTCCTACTGGGAGCTGAACGGCAACATGCATTACACGTTCGTCACCGAGAACGCAAACCTGAGTCCGTACGTCGGGGCGGGACTCAACGTCGCCCGCTTCTCCGCCCGCGTAAGCCCGGGGCTTGGCCGCGTATCCGACACCGAGGTGGGCGTGAACGTGCTCGGTGGGCTGCGATTTCCAATGGGGACATTCTCTCCCTTCGTAGAAGCGCGCGTCGAGCTTGGCGGTGGCGAGCAGTTCGTGTTGTCAGGTGGTCTGCTGTTCCGGGTAGGCAGGCGCCGCTAGCGGTCGGCGCAGCTTCACCGCGGAGCAGACGGGCGTCCGTGGGCGTCTGCACTGCCGGCGGAAAGCCTCGGGAGCCCGGTCTGCTCGCGGTCAGGTTGGCCAATGCTGCTGATCCAGGATCGCCAGTGCTCGGCCCGGCGATCGTGCGTCGTACCGCCGTCGTGCTCGCGGCGGTGCTGCTCGCCGCGTGCGGGGACCCGTTCGGTCCTGGCACGGCGCGCGTCGTCGATGTCTCGCAGCCATGGGTCGAGGTATCCCCGGCCGCCGTCGGACTCGATGGCGTCATGCTCGAGCACGCGGCCCACCGCGCCGCGCAGCTGCCTCGGTTCCGCGCCCTTGTCGTCGCCCGCCACGGCCGGCTCGCCTTCGAGCGCTACTTCGGTGGCGCCACCGCGTCCACGCTGCACGACGTGCGGTCCGTCACCAAGAGTATCGTCTCCGCGCTCACCGGGATAGCGGTGGCTGATGGATCGCTGCCGGACCTCGACGCGAGCATCGGCCAGTATCTCGATGGCACGTACCAGTTCGACGATGGCGATCGTGGAGTGACAGTGAGGCATCTGCTGGAGATGACGTCCGGCTACGCATGGAACGAGAGCCTCGGGCCCGATTACAACGAGTGGATCCTGAATGGCGGAGACCACGTCCAGTACCTCCTTGACCGCCCGTTTTCTGCCGCTCCGGGGACGCAGTGGAGATACAACTCGGCGGCCGTACACATGCTGGGTGTGATTCTCGAGCACGCGACGGGAATGAGTCTTCCCGATTTCGCAGACCATTTTCTGTTCGGGCCAGCGGGGATCGGCCCAGTGCTCTGGGAGCCGCTCGGCGACGGCAGGGTGAATGGTGGCAGCGGCATCGACGTGCGAGCGCGCGACCTGCTTCGCCTTGGGCAGCTCTACTTGCAGCGGGGAAGGTCGGGGACCCACCAGATCTTGCCAGAACACTGGGTGGACGGCAGCACAAGCACCAGCTACGTGGTGCGCACATCAGTCGGCCCGCTCTCCCGCGTCAACTACGGACGACTCTGGTGGACAACAGACACGTCGTCACCGGCCGCTTACTTCGCCTGGGGCTTCGGCGGGCAGTACGTGTACATCGTGCCTGATCGTGATCTGGTAGTAGTAGCCACAACCGAGTGGCGTGGTATCAGCGCGGAGGGCGGGCCAGCGGAGCTCGAATCGGCAGTGATGGACATCATCGTGAACGACGTGGTGGCGGCGGCGAGATAGCGCCGCTCCACGAACAGGTGCGAGCCCGCCACGTCACTGGCGTCACTCGGATTCACGAGCACGCCGCTCCGTCTCCTGATCAAGCAGGTCGCGCACCGTCGCGAGAAGCGGGTGATCTCCCGTGAACTGACGCCCATAGCTCAGATTGAACCGGTAGTCGAAGTCCGCAGGGTTCCGACCCTGTGTGTGCTGAAGGATCGTCTCCAGCTTGTCGAGCCCTTTTGCCAGCCTGGCTTCTGGCGACTCCGCGGCCTCGTATTCGTCCCACAATCCGGTGATCTCATCCCGCAGCCTGTCCGGGAGCGTGGTCAGTAGCTGTAGAAGGTCGCGCCGCTCCTCCGCTGCCTTGCTGCCGGACCGACGCGCCTGCTCGGGAGCAGAGATGTCTCCACTGATCGCCTCACCAAGATCGTGCACGATGCAGATCTTGATCAGACGCGAGAAGTCGACGTCCGGAAAAGCGGGATGCAGCGCGACTGCCATCAGGCAGACGCGCCAGCTGTGTTCAGCGACGCTCTCAGGCTGACCGGTGGATGTCCAGGCGCTACGTGTCGCCGTCTTGAGAGCTTCTGCCGCACGGAGAAAATCAAGAGTTCCAGCGAGTTCGGACTGTCGCATCGATTCTGGTCGGTTTTGGATGTCTCTACTCGTACCGCTTCAGCAGACGCACGACGTCCTCATGCCCGCCTCGGGTCGCCCATAACAGCGGTGTGCCCCACGGCGGATCGTCGGGGAGCGTGGGCTTGGCGCCACGCTGAAGAAGAAACTCGACCATACCTGCCTCACCGGCCTTTGCGGCGTAGCCCAGCGGTGTGGAGCGGAGCTCCTCGTCGCGCGCATGCACGTCGGCGCCGTGGTCGATGAAGATTGAGGCGTTCGTCATGTCCCCCTTTGCGGCAAAGCGGTGCAATGGCGTGATATGAAGCCAGTTCGGCCGGTTCGCATCCATCCCATGCCGAAACAGAAGCTCGGTCAGCTCCGGCGTCTTGCCGCCAACCGCCACTCGCTGTGCAAGGTCGGGACGATAGCGCAGCATTAGCTGCACGAACGTAGCATGGCCCTGTTCAGCTGCGATACCGACGGCCACAGGGTCGTCGGCGAGCTCGGGGTTGGCTGCGAGGACGGCCGCTGCCGTACGGACGTCGTCGTAGTAGGCCATCATTTCCAGTGAGCGGGCGGCTCCGTACGAGGCGAGCAGATCGATCATCTCCTCGTCGCCGTTCCTGATGGCAATGCTCAGACAGTCGGCCGAGCTCTCCACCGGCGGGTTCGGGCTGGCGCCTCGCTCCAGCAGCAGCCTGGCGATCTCGTGGTGCCGGTGGTAGACCGCGGCATACAACGCATGGCCGTACGGCGCGATTCCTTCCTCTGGCAGATTCGGATCGGCGCCGCGCTCGAGCAGCAGCCTCGCGATCTCCATGTGTCCAGCGCTGGCGGCATTTCGGAGTGGCGTCCCGGAGCATGCATAGTAGGTGACGTAGTCCGAGTTTCGGTTGGCCAGCGAGGGCTCCTCATCGAGTAGCTGCCTCACGCGCTTCAGATCGCCAATGTACGACGCCGTACATATGTCGCAGGACGCGCCGCGTGAACGGAGGTGCGCGAGCACGGCTTCCGGGGTAGTGCCCGTGTCTTTGGGCACATCACGCCAGCCGCGGTACAGGTAATCGCCATTGGTGAGCTGAATCGGGCGCGCGCCGTCCGCGCGCTGCGCCTCGATGTCCGCACCGCGCGCCAGAAGCTCGTCGATCATGTCGAGCTGCCGCGTCATCACCGCCCAGTGAACGGGCTGATTAGTGCGCTCGTCGCGGGCATGCACCAGATCGGGCGAAGCATCGAGCAGCCATCGTACCTTCGACAAGTTGCGGTCACGGATCGCGGCCGCGATCGACGATCCATCGGGCGCGCCGTCGCCGCCAGCAATGTTACGCTCCAGAAGCTCCTGCATCTGCGCGTATCCCCGATCTCGCGCGATCGTGAGGAGCGAGTCGTCCGTCCCCGAGTTGACCGGATCGGCGCCACGCTCGAGGAGAAGGGCTGCGACCGAGAGCTGGTTCTCTTGCACCGCAAGGGACAGCGCGCTGCGGTACTCGTAAGTGGCGCGCACGAGCGAGGGATCCTTGGCCAACAGCCGCTCTACCGATTCAACATCGCCGCTGCGGGCCGCGACGAACATATCCCACACATCAGTCCCCGTTCCGGGGGACCAGATGAGGGGTTCGTTCTTCGCCAGCGCCTCGGGACAAATCATCCCTCAATCTTTCCTGGGACGGCCGAATCGCAACCCGCCCAGGTGGGGATCATGAGCTGAGCGAGTGTCCGGACTCGCGCAGTCCCCGAAGGATCCTTGAGGTCGTACTTATCTGCCCCGCATGTCGAGCTGTGTGCTCTCCGGCATGGTAGAGCAGTCCCAGTACGGACGAAGGATATCCGGCTCGGCCCACCGAGCGACGGGCATTGAGAACGTCGTCGGGTGTGGAGCGGAGCTGAGCCATGGCGCGTTGACCTGTTTCGCGCAGTGCGCGGAGCAACTCGTCCGCGCTCGCGGTGGGTGCCTGCCCCTTCTCCGCGGCGAGAGAGCTGCGCTGTTCGGCCGACAGAGGCTCATCACGCGCGTACGTCAGGAGCCGGTCCAGGCTGCCCGCCATATGCCGAAGGTGGAAGCCGATGCTGGCCGCGCCGCCGGGACTCGTCCAAAGGTCCATCGGCTCGAGATCGGATATCAGCCTCTCGACATCTTCCAGTGCCTGCGTAATCGCATGAGCAACTGGTTGTAGCGCCACTGGGACGCCTGGCACCGGTCCGCGGAGCCAAACTTCCGGTTGAGTCGGCGGTGATGTCATCCGGCTTCCAGCTCGGCTGTCCGGTCGGAAGCGTCAGGACGGCAGCGCGTCGCGTGTCCGCTCCGACAGAATTCGCGTCGTGAAACGCTGTCCCTCCGACACGCGCTCGACCTCGATCGCGATCGACTCCACAGAGTGCTCGATCCGCGCGAGTCGCTCAGCCATCTCCGTGAGCTCCTTCGTTGGACGTACGCCTCGACGCTCGATCGCCTTCGTCACGATGGTCGCGATCGATATGACGAGTATGATTACAGTGACGAAGCCGAAGATCAGTGCAAGATCCGGATCTGGCATGGCCCCTCCAAGTCGATCCTACGGGCATCACGCCCGGCCCAACCGACCCTACGCCGGGCGCGCCGGGCCGGTTTCAGCTGCTCAATTCCTGCCACAGAGCCTGTCGCCACCAATAATATGGGCATCAGATCGTCTGCGCGGCGCCTTCACTCCGCTATTCTTCCACCTCGAACGTCTCCGAAGCGATGTTGACCTGCTCATCGCCCAACGGCCATTCCACCTGGGCCCGAAATCGGTACGTGCCAGCCGGTATGGCTGTTGGCACAGTATGTTGGAACGTATCCTCGGATCCCGGCTGGAGGATGCGCAGCTCCATCGTACATGCTTCGGCCGGCTGCTCCGGACGTAGCGCCCATTCGTCGCCATCGCGGCGCTCGATTGCAACAGGGCAAAGGTTGTAGCCAAGCTGCCGGTCCGAGCGGTTCGTTAGCGTGAGCGTGATCTGATTACCGGCAGAGACGCGATCAGGCTCCACCGTGAGGGTGGCAAAGGCATCATCGTCGCTCGCGGCGTCAGTTGCGCACGCCGCCACCAGGCCGCACAGCGCGACGATAATCAATTGCTTTGCAATCACGATCGACTCCCTGCGGATGGTTTCCTTGCGGTCGGAATCCATCGCGGCACGGATTCCCTGTATCGCTGGTAGCTGGCGCCGAACCGGCGGGCGAGTCCGCGTTCCTCGTAAAGTACCACGAAGGCGTGCGCAAGCAGAACGAAGACCGATGCCAGTCCAACGATGGCGGCGGATTGTAAAATGAGGCCGAGGCCGAGCAGCATGCCGGTGCCTCCCAGGTACATTGGATTGCGCGAGTACTGATACGGTCCGCTTGCGACGAACTGACGAGGCGGGTCGAAGGGAGCAGGCGTCCCCCGTCCCCTCGCAATAAAAGTGGCCACGCAGAGCGCGGCCAGCGCCGCACCGAGAATGGCGAGAAGCCAGCCCATCGGTTGCAGCCAATTGGGGATAGTCAACGGGATTTGGCCGTCGAGACGGCGGACCGAGAGGGCGAGCCAGGTCCAGAGGAGCATGAACGCCAGCCCGTAGATGACGCCGCGCACGGCCACGAGAGTCGCGGAAGGAACTTTCACACGGCATCACCTCGGTCCTTGTCCTTCCACACGGCATCACCTCGGTCCTTGTCCTTCCACACGCTATCACCTCGGTCCTTGTCTAGATTAGCGGTCGCCATAGAGCCGTGGCCAGCCCGCGCTCGACCGCAGAGCGGCCAGCGACGCAGTCTGGAGCCGGCTCAAATCAATGCTTGTCGTACCCCGCTCGGTATTTCCGACGCCATCCGGACGAAATGCTCAGCGTGAACGGAGGCCAGCGTTGTCACGACACGTAGTTCGAGAAGGCGAGCGCCCATCGATACTGTCCATCGTACCCCCACCGTTATCACCGAGGGACTGAGCCCGCGTAGTCACACGCCTCAGCGTTGTTGTTCGACGCGGCAGCGACGACGCGATGCCGGGTGCAATGAGCGGCCCGACGAAGTTGTTGAAGGTCTCGTAATACTGGCTCGCGAGCGACATGTTTACTACAGCAGGTAGCTGTGCGGCGGACCTGCACGCACGGATCGTGAAAGAGGAGCACGCGAAACTGCTCCGGGACTCGAATCTCGACGTACACGAGGACTCAAAACTCACCACCTTGCCGGTTTCCCGGGCGATCCTGGCGACGTACGTCAACTCAGACGTCAAGCCGCCATGGGCCATCGACCTCTGGAGCCTGAACTTCCTAAATCACGACATCGACGTGGCGCGGGCGCGGATCCGGCGCTACCTGAGCCCGCTCGCGCAGGAGAACACCCAGATCACGGAGAACCTGGACTTTGGAGTGGCCCC
>CAZOAT010000105.1:0-8168 GCA_964577965.1 uncultured Gemmatimonadaceae bacterium
TGAGCCAGCAGGACCAGAAGTCACAGCTGCAGAACAAGATCAAGGCGATGGAGGTGCTGCGCGCGCGCCTGCTGGATGCACGCCTCGCCGAGCAGGAGTCCGAGAGGTCGCGTATGCGCCGCACGCAAGTCGGCACGGGCGACAGGTCGGCCAAGATCCGCACGTACAACTTTCCGCAGAACCGGGTGACAGACCATCGGGTGAACTTCACCGTGCACAACCTGGATCGCGTGCTCGATGGCGAGCTGAACGAGCTGATCGAGGCGCTGGCAGTGGCCGATGTGGAGGAACGACTGAGTGCCTGACACAGCCATCCGGCCGCACACCGGCGGTGCCCACGCTCACACCGTGCGCGAGTTCAGCGAAAGGCTCGCCGCAACGATCGGCGGAGACGCATCCCGACAGCGCGCCCGCGATCTGCTCTCACTTGTGTGGGACAGAAGCCCGGCGTGGATCGCTGCGCACGCTGACGACGGTGTTCCCGGCGAGATCCGCGAGGCGGCAAAGGCGGCGGCAGACAGAATGGCCGCAGGCGCGCCGCTCGCATATGCCACGGGACGCGCTGCGTTCCGGAACCTCGTGCTGCAGGTGGATCAGCGGGCGCTCATCCCCAGGCCGGAAACAGAGATCGTTGTCGGGGTTGCGCTGAGTGTGTGCGGCAGCGGAGTGGCCGTCGATGTGGGAACAGGCTCGGGAGCCATCGCCCTCGCGCTTGCGACTGAGGGTTCGTTCGACCGCGTGATAGCCACAGACGTGTCGGAAGACGCGATCGCCGTCGCCCGGGGCAATCTCGACGCGGTGCGTCCTCCCTGCGTCGTGGAGCTGCGTTGCGGCTCACTGCTCCGCCCGGTCATGGGAGAGTTCGTGAATCTGATCGTCGCGAATCCTCCCTACATCGCGGCATCCGAGATGCACGGTCTTCCCGCAGCCGTGCGCGACTGGGAGCCGCCGGTGGCGCTGGTTTCCGGCGAGGATGGCCTGGCGCACACCCGGGAACTTGTCCGGGAATCTGTGGCCGTTCTCGCTGAGGACGGCTGGCTGGTCCTGGAGGTGGACTCCCGCCGGGCCGAACAGTCAGCGGCGATCATCGCGGAAAGCGGGGTCTTCTCCGGGGTACAGATATTTCCGGACCTGACAGGCCGACCCCGGGTCCTTATCGCGCGCAGAAGCGCGGCACTCACACCGGAGAACATTGGCGGATGATCGAAGACAAAGCGCGCGAGGTTGGAAGGCTCATCGGCCAGACTCCTGAGTACCTGGCGGTGAAGCGCGCCAATGACGCCCTCGGCGGCGACAATGAGGCCGTTGAGCTCATCAGGAAGGTCGAGGATCTCCGAGTCCAGGCGCAGCAGGCAATGGCTCGCGGGGAGGAGCCATCCGAGGACCTCGAGCGGCAACTCGAGGATCTCCTCTCGCGAATGCAGGTGAACACCGCTTACCAGCAGCTCATTGTTGCGCAGGAGAACTTCGACAAGCTCATGTACAAGGTGAATGGCTGGATAGGCGAGGGAATACGCAAGGGCGCAGCAAGCCCGATCATCACTCTCGGGTGACGACGCCCGGGCGGCTGGTCGTGTTCGAGGGTGCGGAGGGCACGGGCAAGAGCACGCAGATAGCGCTGCTCATGGACGCCCTTTCTGCCAGCGGGGTCCGTGCGGCAACGTTCCGCGAGCCCGGGGGTACGGACACAGGTGATGCGATACGCCGGCTGCTTCTGGATCCGGCTGCGCGCATCAGCACGGCTACGGAGGCGCATCTCTTCATGGCCTCGCGAGCCGAACTGTGTGCACGCGAGATCAGCCCTGCTCTGGAACGCGGTCTGACAGTCGTGCTGGACCGATTCTTTCTTTCGACGTATGCATATCAGGTGGTTGGACGCGGGCTTCCCGAAGAACAGATTCGTGCCGCCAATCGTCTTGCAACTGGAGGTCTGGTGCCGGATCTGACGTTGCTCCTCGATCTGCCGGTTGGAAATGGGCTGTCGCGGGCAACGGCACGCGGCGCGCCGGACCGGATCGAGCAGGCGACAGACGACTTTCATGCACGCGTGAGCGCCGCGTTCCGTGATTTTGCGGAACCGGCGTGGGTGGAAGCGCACGCCGAAGCCGGGCCGATAGTTGCTGTTGATGCGCGCGGGTCCCGGGAGGATGTATTCTCCCGTGTGGTGGATGTTCTGGTTTCTCGCCTGCCCGAGGAGCTTGGTGTGCTCAGGCGGCGGGCCGCAGTCGCGGGTTCAGCTCAGGGAGATTGAGAGTGGGGACTGCCAGGTTCTTCAGGTTTGCAGGCGGCGCCCGCGTCATCGCGGTGGCGGCGGTGTTCGTGCTCGCCGTCGCGAGCGGCGGCTGGCTCGTGCAGCGTGGCACGCGCGACAACCAGCTATCTGCCTATCAGACTGCCCGGCTGTTCGACGAGGTTCGCGAGCATATCGCCCGCGATTTCGTTGACTCGCTCTCGGAAGACCAGCTGTACATGAAAGCCGTGGACGGCGTGCTCTACGAGCTGAACGATCCATACACACGCTTTCTCCCCGCCGACCGCATGGAGCAGTTGTCGGAGACCACGTCGGGCAACTATGCCGGAGTGGGGCTGCAGGTGGACATCCGCGACGAATGGCTGATCGTGATGGCCGCGCTCCCGGGGAGCCCCGCAGAGCGGGTCGGGTTCCAGCCTGGTGACAGGATTATAGAGATCGACGGCAAGGCGACGCAGGGTCTCACGCTGGAAGAAGCATCGAACGCCCTCCGTGGAGCGATTGGAACGGGGGTGACGCTCCTGGTGGATCGCGCGGGGGCGGCCGATCGGTTCCGTGTCACGCTGCCGCGCAGTCGAGTGCACGTGAGTGCGGTGCGGAGAGCCGAGATGCTCACTCCAGAGGTCGGGTATGTGGAACTGCGTGCCTTCACCGACTCGACGGTGGTCGAGCTGCAGCGGGCGGTGAACGGGCTGCGGACACGCGGCATGAAATCCATGGTTCTCGACCTGCGGACGAATCCCGGCGGACTGCTCGATCAGGGTGTCCGTGTTGCGGACCTGTTTCTTGATCGGGGAGCGCCGATACTGCGAACCCGCGGCCGCTCACCCGAGGAGGCGCGGGACTATCTCGACCACGCGCCTCAGGCCTGGCCCGATCTGCCGCTGACTGTCCTGGTGGATGGTCGCAGCGCGAGTGCGACGGAGATCGTAGCGGGGGCACTGCAGGATCACGACCGTGCAGCGATTGTCGGTACACCAACGTATGGAAAGGGGAGCGCGCAGACGATCTTTCGCCTGGGCGGTGGAGGACTCAAGCTCACGACGGCCCGCTGGTACACGCCGGTGGGTCGCTCGATCATGCGCCGGGTGCCGCGCGAAACGGAGTTCGGAATAATCGACGAGGCGCCGCGCGATCGGCCGCGGTACAGAACGATCGGCGGGCGCACCGTTCATGGCGGCGGCGGAATCGTACCCGATGTCGTCGTGGGTGACACCGTCCCGGATGCGCGTGAAGCGGCCCTCAATGCGGCCATAGCCGGGAAGGCGCAGGCTTTCCGCAGTGCGTTGTCCGATGTCTCGCTCGCGGTGCGTCGTGGACGTATGGTGGATTCTCCGAACTTCCAGGTGACGCAGGAGTTCCACGACATGCTGTATGACCGGCTGCAGGGACGCGGAGTGAGGATTCCGCGTGTGGTCTTCGACGACGTCGGTCCCGTTCTCTCCAGGCATCTCGCGTACGAGATCGCGCGCTTTGTGTTCGGGAGCGACGCTGAGTTTCAGCGGCGCACCGCGGACGATCAGGTGCTGCGTGCGGCGCTGCGCATCGCGCACGGGGCACGCAGCCCGCAGGACCCGCTGCAGCGGCTGGCACTTGCGGAGCAGGCGGATCTCAGCGGGTGAGCGAGCGTGTCTTCATCATTGGCGCGGGACGGGTCGGACAGGGACTCGCCCGCGCCTTTCGTTTGGGAGGCGTGGACCTCGTCGGGCTACACGGGCGGCGCCCTCTGGACATGGCGACCAGCAGCGGCCCGGTTCCGCATAGCGCCAGCACCGCAAACGCCATACTGCTGGCTGTTCGTGACGAGCAGATAGACGATGCGGTCGCCGAACTCGTGAGCGGTCGCTTGCCTCTGGTGTCGCAGAGCGCGGTAGTACTGCACACTAGCGGCACGGCGGAGCCGGCATCGTTTGCCGACCTCACTGCGCGCGGGATCGCCGCCGGAACGTTTCATCCACTGGTCCCGTTTCTGCGGCCGGAACGCGCGCCGGAACTGTTGCATGGTGCCTGGATCGGAATCGACGGGACCCCTGCCGCTCGCGCGGCCTCACGACGGCTTGCAGGGCACGTCGGCGCACGAACGCTGGACATACCTTCGGGACGGAAGGCCGCGTATCACGCCGCCGCAGTGTTCGCCGCCAACTTCCCGATCGCCCTCGCTGCGATGGGGAGCGATCTGCTCCAGTCTCTCGGCGTCGCTGCACGTAGTGCCGACGGCGCCGTCGAGAGTCTCATGAGGGCCAGTGTCTCGAACATGGACGGGGGACCGCCAGGTGACGCGCTGACCGGACCGATCGCCCGCGGCGACGTTGCTATGGTGCGGTTGCATCTGGCTGCGCTGCGGCGGGACGAGCGTCTGCTGGGCGTATACCGCCGACTGTCACTGGCGACACTGCCGATCGCAGCGCGCAACGGGGTCGATGAGGTGCGCCTTCGGGAGATCGAAAGGGCAGTGCGGGGACAGTAGTCGCACCGCTGCGTCCCGCAGGTCGTCAGCGGGACTGGTCGATAACCCGCGCGCCCTGCGGTGGAGTGAACTCGAATATTGACGGCCGCACGGCCACGTTCGGCTGCAGTCGCGTGATCAGCACGTGCCGCACGAGTCCGCTCGGCTCAGTGATCTCGAACTGCCTGATCATGGAGTCCTGCTCGTCTATCCAGACCCGGGCTCTGGTGAATGCTCCGTTGCTCTGCCGGGGCACGAGCACGATCTGGCGCGTCGCACGACCCCGTACCGATGCGATGCCGGCATCGCTTATTGTGAAGCGCGTGCGCGGCTCGGTAAGGAACTGACTCGCCGGATCCATTCTGGCTGCGGTCATGTTGCTGGCGGAGAACTTCATCACCTGGCCCGGCGCGCTGCTGGGCAGGTACACCCACACCGCCTCTCCGTCCGCGACTATGCGATCTCCGGCGGGATCGCTGAACGTGATGGAGAGCAGGTTCGGCGCGCGCCTCACGAACTCACCACGCGCGATGAGCCGCGTGTTGGTGAGCGGATTCGTGATCGTCTGTGTGAATTCGGCGCGCAGCGTGTTGAGCTCCTCGTACGCTGCGACGGCGCGATCCACGGCGCGAGCGGCGGGTTGCGCGGTCGCGGTCGAGGTGGCGACGAAGACAAGCGCCACGGTTGGGGCAATACGGGTGAGGATCATACCTGAGTTACCCTCGCAGGGGCGTTGCGTTCCGGCGGAACGGATGTGCTCAGCGGGGGGCAAGGACCGTTCCGGCCCGCAGTACTCAGGTAGCTGCCGGCGTCCCTGCTGGCGCAGGAACTTCGCGCCCAATGGCCGCCGCTACCGCGCGCAGATCGACCATCAAACCGGCGAACTCGAACGGGTGCAGCGACTGCGCTCCGTCAGACAGGGCACGGTCGGGGTCTGGATGAACCTCGATGAGAAGTCCGTCAGCGCCGGCCGCGAGCGCGGCGCGGGCCATTGGCGTGACCTTGTCGCGCAGGCCCGTGCCATGGCTGGGATCAGCGATGATCGGCAGATGCGAGAGCTTGTGCACAATCGGAATCGCCGTGATATCGAAGAGATTGCGCGTCATCGTATCGAAGCTGCGAACGCCGCGCTCGCAGAGAATGACGTTCGCGTTGCCCTCGGCGAGGATGTATTCCGCGCTGAGCAGCAGGTCGGTGATCGTCGCCGCCATGCCGCGCTTGAGCAGAATCGGCTTGCCGATGCGGCCGACTGTTTTCAGCAGCGAGTAGTTCTGCATGTTGCGGGCGCCGATCTGAATGCAGTCGGCGACTTCGGCAGCGGCGTGTGCGCCGGCTTCATCCATCGCTTCGGTGACTATCGCAAGTCCAGTCTCCCGCTTCGCAAGTGCCAGCAGTCTGAGCCCGGGCTTGCCGAGACCCTGGAATGAGTAGGGCGAGGTGCGCGGCTTGAAAGCACCACCCCGCAGCGCGGTTCCACCTGCGTCGCGAACGATGCGTGCGACGGTCACTATCTGATCCTCGGACTCGACCGCGCAGGGGCCCGCGATCACAGGCACGTCACTGCCCCCGAACGCGACTCCGGGCGCGATCGTCACAACCGTATTCTCCGGGCGCCATTCGCGGGAAACCTGCTTGTACGGCTGGGTGACGTGGATGACACGCACGACGCCCGCAAGCGCTTCCAGCCGCGAGGAGTCCACGCGGCCGTCGTTCCCCACGAGCCCGACCGCCGTGCGCTGCGCGCCGGGCATCGGGCGCGCCTGGTAACCCATCTCCTGTATGACCTGCACGACGCGGTCGACCTGATCGGTCGTCGCGCCGTGCTCCATTACAACCAGCATGTATGAATCGGGTTAGAGGCTTGCTGCCGGCTGCGCGTTCCCGGCTGCGGGAGTACCCGTTGGCACTCCCTGAACCGCTCTGGTACCGCTACCGCGCTCGCCTGTGGCGACAGCACTGCGCAGACGTACACTGACCAGGGAAGATACGCCCGGCTCCTGCATCGTCACTCCGTAGACCGCGTCCGCTGCTTCAGTCGTCGTCCGCGGATTGTGTGTAATGATGATGAACTGGGTGCGCTGCTTGAACTCGTTGAGCATTCGTACAAAGCGACCGATGTTCACGTCGTCGAGCGGCGCGTCCACTTCGTCGAGGACGCAGAATGGGCTTGGCTTGGTGAGAAAGATCCCGAAGAGAAGGGAAAGGGCAACCAGTGCCCGCTCTCCGGTTGATAGCATGTGAATGCGCTGTGTACGCTTGCCTCTAGGCGAAGCGTGGATCTCGATATCGCCCTCGAGGGGGGAGTCGGGGTGCTCCAGGCGGAGATCGCACTCGCCTCCGCCGAAGAGTGTGAGGAAGATCTGTCTGAAGTGCTCACGTATCCGCACGAACGTCGAGAGAAACAGCTCGCGCGCCGTGACGTCGATCTCTCTGATCGCCTGCTGCAGCGACTGCCGGGCCGAGGCCAGATCGTCGCGCTGCTTCGTGAGGAAGGCGAGCCGCCTGGTTTCCTCCTCGTGCTCCTCGATGGCGAGTGCGTTGACTGGACCCACCGAGTCGAGCTGGTCACGGAGTGAGATCGCCTCCTCGCGCAGTTCCTCATCGCCGATCTCCAGCGGCTCGGCGCCTGCGAGCAGCTCTTCCACCGGCCTCCGCCACTCCGCTTCCAGCCGCTCGCGTATCGCCGCGCGACGCCCGGACAGCTCGGTGTAGCGAACTTCGGCGGCGTGCAGCGCGTCATGTACTTCCGTCGCATGCTGCCGCGCGTCGGTGCGACCCTTCTCCGCCGCACCCAGTGCTTCATCCGCCGTCTTCACGGCCAGCTCGGCCGCGGCCATCCTCTCTTCCGTGTCGTGAAGGGTTGCCTCGCGTGCCGCGAGATCTGCGCGCCACTCCTCGATCTGACGCGCCAACCGGGCATCGGCATCGCTCAGCGTCGAAAGCTCGGACAGCAGCCCGGTGAGCCGTGTTGCGGCGCTCGTGTACTCCTCAACGAGATGCCGCTCGCGATCCATGGCGACCTGCAAATGCGCATCGACCTGCGCCTTCTGAACCTGGGCATTGGTGCGGACGTCACGTGCCTCCTCCTGCCGGCGGGTCGCCTCTCCCACGGCATCGCGCGCCTCGCGCAGCTCCCGGTCACGCTCAGCGATTCGCTGCTCGTGCTCGGCGAGTTGCGCAGCGGCACCGTCGATCCGCGCCGCGAGCTCCGTGCGCCGCTCTTCGATTCGAGCACGGGCGGCACTCACCTCGTCCCGTTCCCGCTCGCTTCGCTGGTGGCGCCGGGAAAGCTCCGTCAGGTGATCCTCGGCCGCGCGTTCCTGGCGTCCAGCTTCAGCCAGCTCGCGAGCTGACGCGACCGCCGCGGCTTCAGCTGTAAGGGCCGCTGCGCGTCTGGTCGTCGCTCTGGCTGCGTTCTGCTCGTGCTCGTCGCGCAGTCCGTCGAGGCGCGCGCGGAGCTCCGCCACCTCG
>CAZOAT010000106.1:0-7880 GCA_964577965.1 uncultured Gemmatimonadaceae bacterium
CAGTCAGTGGTCTTGATCAGGTAGACATTGTGCTCGATGACGAGCACAATCTCGACGTCATCAAGACCGCTGACTGGATCATCGACCTTGGCCCGGAAGGTGGAGAGCGTGGCGGCGCGATAGTCGCAGCGGGAACGCCGGAGCAGGTGGCCAGCGTGGAGCAGTCGTATACCGGACAGTATCTCGCGCCCATGCTCAGACGGCGGCAGTTCGCGAACCGCTGATCGCTGCTAGCTTCCAGCAATGGTCTCTCTACTGGACATCATCGGCCCCGTCATGGTCGGCCCGTCGTCGTCCCATACCGCTGGAGCGTGCCGACTGGGACTGCTCGGACGTGGGCTGCTGGGAGGCACTCCGCAGCGTGCGGTACTCGAGCTTCACGGCTCCTTCGCGCGTACGGGAGAGGGACACGGCACCGACAAAGCTCTCGTTGGCGGACTGCTCGGCTTTCGCCCGCACGACGAGCGCATCCGCACCGCTCTCGAGATCGCCGAGAAGGAGGGGCTGGAGTACCGCTTCGAGAAGGCATCGCTCGGTGAGGAGAGGCACCCCAACACAGTTCGCATGACGCTGGAGCTGGCCGACGAGACCGCGACGCTCGTCGGCTCCTCGATCGGTGCCGGGCGGATAACCGTGAGCGAGATCGACGGTTTTCCGGTCGAGGTCACGGGAGCATTCCACACGCTCGTGATCGTGGCCGATGACATCCGCGGCTCGATCGCGCGCATCAGCGGAAAGCTCGCCGGGCACGACATCAACATCGCCACGCTCCGCCTGACGCGAAAGCAGAGGGGTGGTGATGCCTTCATCGTGATCGAGTGCGACGATCCGCCAACGGAGGATGTCGTGACCGAGATCGCCGCATTCTCCTGGGTGCACTGGGCACGGCGTCTGGAGAAGGTCTCGGCCTGAGATGTACAAGGCGCTGGCGGACGCGATTCGTGATGCGGAAGCGCAGCGCGTTCCGCTCTCGACCGTTGCGCTCGAGCTCGAATCAGCGGACCAGGGCAGGCCCGTAGCGGAGATCAGGGAGTCACTCGCAAAAGCGTTGGCGGTGATGCGGGGGGCGGTGGATCAGGGAATGGTGGGCGACCTCTATTCCGCGTCCGGACTCGTGGGCGGCGATGCGGCGAAGCTTCGCACCGGACCCGCGGGTCCGCTCGCCCAGACCCCGTTTCGCGATATCCTCGCCCGTGCGCTCGCCGTGCAGGAAGTCAACGCTGCAATGGGTGTAATCGTGGCTGCACCCACGGCTGGGGGAGCGGGAGTGCTGCCGGCCGTGCTGACCGGCCTTGCATCGGCGAGGGGCGTGTCCGACGAGAAGCTCGTGGACGCGCTCGCCACTGCCGGTCTCATAGGCGCGGTGATCGCCGAGCGCGCGTCGCTTTCAGGGGCCGAGGGCGGATGCCAGGCAGAGACGGGGGCTGGCACGTCCATGGCCGCCGGAGCCAGCGTCGAGATGCTCGGCGGCTCGCCCACGCAGGCCGGTCACGCGGTTGCCCTGTCGCTGCAGGGAATGCTGGGGCTGGTATGCGACCCGCTCGGCGGACTGGTGGAGCTGCCCTGCGTCTTCAGGAACGCCACCGGCTCGGCGATCGCGCTTGCCGGTATCGAAATGGCGATGGCTGGAATCACATTTGCGATCCCGGTGGACGAGGTCATAGATGTGATGGGTGAAATCGGCCGCGAGATGGACGTCCGCTACCGGGAGACGGCCGGCGGCGGGCTTGCCGCAACGCCGACCGGCCGGCGTCTGGCGAGAGAGAGGCTATACCAGATAAAGAGAAGCGATTAGCGACTGACGACCAGCGGAAAGGAACTCCGTACCTGCAGTTACGCAGTAACTTTCCGTCAATCGCTAGTCGCCAGTCGCCGGGGTTGTGAAACTGCGTTGCCATCCGGCTCGTAGCTTCCTTAACACAGGAATCAACTATGGGCATTTTCGACCGCATCGCGCGGCTATTCCGATCGAACGTGAACGAGCTCATCTCCCGGGCCGAAGAGCCCGAGAAGATGCTGAACCAGATCATCGCCGACATGCGCACGCAGATGGTGCGTGCCAAGCAGCAGGTGGCTGCGGCGATCGCCGACGAGAAACGCCTCCAGGAGCAGACCGTCCAGGAGCTGCGTCAGGCTGAGGACTGGGAGCGGCGTGCGATGCTCGCTGTCCGGGAGAGCCGGGACGATCTGGCAAAGCAGGCGCTGGTCCGGCGCAGCGAGCACGTCGCACGGGGCTCCCAGATGCAGATCACATGGGAAGCGCACAAGCAGGAGACGGATCGCCTCAAGAACCAGCTCCGGGAGCTGAACGACAATATCGAGGAGGCGAGTCGCAAGAAGAACCTGCTGGTCGCCAAGCAGCGACGTGCACAGGCGCAGGAGCGCATCGCCGAGACCATGTCGCGCATCTCCGACAAGTCCGCATTCGAGGCCTTCGCCCGCATGGAAGAGAAGATCTCAGCCAACGAGCTGAGGGTCAGGGCGAGCGTCGAGATCGACGAGGAGTTCTCCGGCGACGCGCTTGGGCGCGAGTTCAACCGCCTGGAGTCGGGATCGGCGTCTGAGAGCGCTGAGATTCAGCTCCTCGATCTGAAGCAGAAGATGGGGATACTCAGCTCGGGCTCGCCGGAGACTGGGCGACGGCTCGGTGCCGGCGAGACCCAGGACGCCGAGGTGATCGAGTCGTCTCCGGAGGAGAAGACTGGGCCGTGACGAGATGACCGCGGCCGCGGCTATGCGCGGCCGCGTCGCACCGGTGCTCACAGCACTGGTCATCACGGTATTGCTGTTGTGGTTGATGGGGGTGGCGGCGGAGGTCTTCCTCCTGCTGTTCATCTCGGTCATCCTGTCGCTGTACCTCGGCGCCGTAACCGATTTCTTCACAACACGCGGGCGGATGCCGCGCCGCGTCGCCTTCGGCCTCGCTATCGTCGCGACGCTCGTGGGCCTCGGTGGCCTGGTGGCGCTGCTCATTCCGCCAGTCGTGGAGCAGACGGGCCAGCTGGTCCGCGTACTTCCTGATTACGTGGCCGGATGGGAGCTGACGATCGAGCGGTTCGCCTCGCGCTTCCCGGTGGCCGCGGAATTCTGGCAGCCGGGCGAGCACCGCGTGTTCCGCGCGATCTACGAGGAGGTCTCTGGGGCCTTCAGCAATCTCGTGCCGAAGGTCTTCTCGTTTGTGCATGCGGTGATAAACGTGTTCGCGGTCGCGGTGATGAGCATTTATCTCGCGCTGCAACCGGGGTTGTACCGTGAGTGGCTGATCGCGCTCTTCCCGCCCATACATCGCGATCTCGTGCGCGATGTACTGCGCGAGCTGGCAGATACGCTGCGCGCGTACATCACAGGGATGCTGTTCGCGATGTTCGTCCTGGCGGTGCTCACCGCGATCGGGCTGTACATCCTCGAGGTGCCATACTGGCTGACCTTCGGCGTCTTCACCGGGATCGTCGCGGTCGTTCCGTTCTTCGGAACGCTGGTCTCTACGCTGCTGCCCGCGGCGTTCGTGCTCGGAGGTCCCGGCTTCGCCGGCTTCGGACCCGGTGGTCATGCGGTACTGGTGATTCTCCTTGGCGTGCTGATCCATCTCATCGAGAGCAACGTGATTGCGCCGCTCGTGATGCAGCGGAAGGTGGAGCTGCCGCCGGTGCTCACGATCATGGCGGTCCTCGTCTTCGGCCTCCTGCTTGGAGCGATTGGACTGGTCGTGGCTGTGCCCGCGCTCGCCGTGCTCATGGTGATCGTGCGCCGCATCGTCATCAACCGGATCTACGAGGGGAAGGGCTTTCGCAAGGCGACGCGCGATCGAACCCTGCTGCTGCGGGTGCCGGTGCCCGAGGGTGGTGTACTGCTTCCCGCGAACGGGGAAGTGGATGTCATAGCAGTCAGGGAAGGTTCAGCCAGGCCGGTCGTCGTGGAGTAGCCAGAGCACCTCGCGCGCTGGATCGATGACGCTCCTTTGACGCTGCGCGACTAAAGTGCCACCGTCTCTCACCTGAGGAGGCGGGATGCGGATTGCGATGGCCGGACGTCCGTGGTTGCGCAGGGTTGTATTCAGCTGGGTGGGCGCGCTGGCCCTGGCCGGCACGCCTGCTGTTGCTCGTGCGGACTGCCTGAACGAGGCGATTGATTCCTGCAACGCGGAGTTCTCGTCGCTGAGCGACAAGCTGGCGGGGATACGCGGCTGGTGCTACATGATCCGCTGGGGCTGGTGCGCAGCCTTCGATCCGGAGTGAAGGTGCGGCGCTGGATCAGAGTTTCCGTCACGCTCGCCGCCGTGGTGGCGGGCGTGACGGCGCTCGGCGCACCCGGAGCACGGCTCATCGATGCTCGGCAGGTGCAGGTGGCCCGGCTGCCATGGGGTCATGTGACGGTCAACGGAAGACAGCTCGGCCCGATGAAGGACAGCAGCATGCTGCTGTATGTGCTCCCAAGCTGCAGTCATTGCGATTCGGCGGTGAGGATCTTCGCAGACGCATTGCCGCGCGCCGCTTTCGAGGGTCTCGTCATCGCGGGCTCCGGACGGGATGACTCCGACGCGTACCGGCGGCGTTTCGGCCTGGCCGTGATCGGCACCGACAGTTTGCGCATGTTCGCCCGGGGTGCGGGCATCCAGCTCGTACCCACGTTGATCTCGCTGAGGGAGTCTGTCGCAGTCGTGACACCGGTGCCGTCGCCGCAGTGGCTGCGACGTGAGCTGGCGGCGCGCTGATGCTCAGTCGTTACGACAGGGTTCGCTGGAGCGCCGTCTGGACGCTGAGTGTGCGACAGTGGAGAAGCGGGTGGCGATCTCACCGCTTCACGGGTCTGGCGGTATTCCTTGCCGTGACCTGGCCATTTCGACCTCCCGCCGTCGGGCTGGAAGCGTTGGCAGCACCGTTCACCCTGGCCGCAGTCGCCACTCTGCTGATCGGCGCCGCCGTGATCGCGCGCGATTTCGACTCAGGCGCAATGATCCTCGATCGGTTGCACGGCGCATCGCCACCGGAGGTGGTACTGGGCGGCCTTCTCTTCACGACGACTGCCGCTCTTGCTGTCGCTGCAACGCTCTCCACTCGGTTGCTTCTCGCGTCGCCGGAACTCCTCACCCGCACGGGCTGGGTCATGCTCCTTGCGGGAGCCTTGACCCTGTCTGCGATGTGCGCGCTACTCGTGCTCTTCGGAACTGTCGCGCCAGCGTATGCGAACAGCGCGATCGTGGTGGGTCTGATCATCGCAGTCCCGAGCCTGGGCGAACTCGAGCGCAGAGGGCTACCGCACCTGCTGGTGGAGGCATCCGAGCTTCTGCGCACGATTCTGCCGCTGCCGCACCAACTCACTGCGACGGCCGTCGCGCTGACGCGTGGTGAACCCGCGACACTCCCGATGGCGGTTCTGGCAGCAGGAACCGTTCTCGCGACGATCATGGCCATGGTTGCCGTTCATTGGCGTGAACCTGCAGGGGGGTGGCGCAGGTGACACTGGAGGTCGTGAGCGCTTCGCGATCCTTCGGGCGCACAAACCCCGTGCAGGCGCTCGCCGGTGTTGATCTGCGGCTGGAGTCGGGCGAGATACTTGGGCTCGTGGGGCGCAACGGCGCCGGCAAGTCGACACTGCTGCTGGCAGCGGCCGGAATGCTCAGGTTGGACGCTGGTTCCGTGCGGTGGAATGGGCGTATCGTCCCGCTCGGAGGATCGCCCTCGGTCGCGTACGCTCCGGAGCGGCCGGCTGGGGAACCGAACGCCACGGTGGCTGAGACTCTCTCGTCGCTTTGCGTTGTGCGTGGCATGCCACGCCGCGAGGCGAAGCGAGCAGTGGCCCGGGCGCTACAGGCGGCCTCGCTCGCTGAACTGGCTGATCGCCGGATGCGCTCGCTGTCGCGAGGCAACGGCCAGCGCGTCGGCTTCGCTCAGGCACTCCTTGGCGGTCCAGCAGTCGTACTTCTCGACGAGACGCTGTCAGGCATGGATCCCATCGTGCATCGGCAGGCGGGCCGCACTATCACCGCGCTGTCGCAGCGTGGTGTGAGCGTGATCCTGTCCTCCCACGATTTTTCTTCCGTCGAAGAGCTTGCTACCCGGGTGGCCGTGATGGTGAATGGGAGTGTTGCCACGATGCTCGAAGCGGGCGATCTCCATGAGCCCGGATCCCTGCGCGAGCGATTCTTCGACGTGGTTGGACGAGTCGAAGGCGACGCCGACACAGCTCGCCAGTTGGCCTGTTCGGGCCCTTCTATCGGAGGCTGTTGACGCGGTCGGCCGGCTCCCTACCTTCACCGGTCATGGCCAGCCTGTCGCTGTACAACACGATGACGCGCGCCGTCGAACCGTTCGCGCCGGCGGACGGCCAGACGGCGCGCTTGTACACCTGTGGCCCCACTGTTTACAACCCGGCGCACCTCGGGAACTTCCGCACATTCCTCTTCGAGGATCTCCTCCGCCGGACGATTCGACTCGCCGGGTGGAACGTCATCCAGGTGATGAACCTCACCGACGTGGACGACAAGATCATCAAGCGGGCGAGCGAGCGCGGTGTGACCATAAGCGAGATAACGCGCCCCGTGGAAGAAGCCTTTCACGAGGACCGCCGATACCTGCGCATTCAGGACGCGGAGCTATACCCGCGTGCGACCGAGCACATCGCTGAGATGATCGACCTGGTGGGGCGCCTGATGTCGCGCGGGATCGCTTACCAGGCTGAGGACGGCTCGATCTACTTCGCTATCGACCGGTTTCCCGAATACGGGAGGCTGTCGCGGCTCGATACGCGTGAGATCGTATCAGGTGCCCGGGTCGCGCAGGACGACTACACCAAGGAGAACGCGCAGGATTTCGCCCTCTGGAAGGCTGCCAAGCCGGAGGACGAAGCAGCCGGCGCAGTGTGGGACTCACCGTGGGGACTGGGCCGTCCGGGATGGCACCTCGAGTGCTCGGCGATGGCGATGAAGTACCTGGGAGACACGCTCGACCTGCACGCCGGCGGTGTGGACCTTGTGTTCCCTCACCATGAGGACGAGATCGCCCAGTCCGAGGGAGCGAGCGGCCAGGAGTTCTCCCGTTTCTGGTGCCATGGCGAATTCCTGCTGATCGAAGGCTCAAAGATGGCAAAGCGGATTGGAAACGTCTCGACGGTCTCGGATCTCAAGGAACAGGGTGTTTCCGGGGCCGCGTTCCGTCATTTCGTCTTCTCGTCGCACTACCGCAAGCAGGTGAACCTCAGCGGCGAAGCGCTCGAAGGCTCGATCGAGGCCGTCCGTCGCGTGCGGGACTTCCACGACCGGCTCGCCGAGGCGAAGGGCGGCACCCCGGAGATGGTCACCGCCGGAGAGGAGCTCGAGGCGCAGGTGAAAGAAGCACTGTTCGACGATCTCAATGCGCCTGAAGCACTCGCCGCCCTGTTCACGTTCATCCGCCGGGTGAACGCGGAGCTCGACCGGCAAGGCTCGGACGGCGACGCTCTGGAGGAAGCACGCGCGGCGTTCTCGGCCACGAACGCGGTGCTGGACGTGCTGCCTGAGGTGGCTGGCGTGTCCGACGAGCTCACATCCTGGGTGGAGGAGCGGCTGGAGGCGCGAAGGCGCGCCCGGGAGGCGCGGGATTTTGCCACCGCTGACGCGATTCGGGCCGAGATCGAAGGCCGGGGGATAGCGATAGAGGATGGACCGTGGGGAACCCGCTGGAAGTCCCATCCGTGACCCCAGTTTTTCGGGCGCGCCCGATCACCGGTTCACTCGCTGCGTCGGGTACAAAACAAGAGGGCCGCGGTCAGACCGCGGCCCTCCTGCCATTAACAGTGTTCGGTTACGGACGACCGCGTGGCGTCGAGGGTCGCGATGTCGGCCCCGGCGTTCCGCTGATTCCAACTCCGCCCGCGGCACCTGGCCCCGCGCCTGCGGGACGGCC
>CAZOAT010000107.1:0-7863 GCA_964577965.1 uncultured Gemmatimonadaceae bacterium
CTCGTCGGGCTCATAACCCGAAGGTCGCGGGTTCAAATCCCGCCCCCGCTATTCGCAAACGGCCGGCCCATGGGGCCGGCCGTTTGTATGATAGGATGCCGCGCGCGGCGGCCCGGTGTATGGAGAGTCGCAGGTGGCTACAAGTTTCGGCAGGGTAGCTCAGCTGGTGAGAGCGCACGACTCATAATCGTGAGGTCGAGGGTTCGAATCCCTCCCCTGCTACTTCGCCCGCTCCAGGGAGCGGGTTTTTCATGTCATCAGACGGCATCTTCTGACCACATACATGAACGGCAGGATCTTCCTCCTGTCTCCCGCGAGCGCGACCGGAAGGCGAGCCGCTCAGCTGCTGAACCCCGGCGCGACATTCGACCTCGCTGTTCGCCTGCGCGAAGCAGGCGTCAGTCTCGGCGAGGCGTTTACCTTCCTCAGCGGCCTGTATTTCCGTGGGAAGCTGGCATACGCCACGGCATTCGCGGGTCAGAGCGATGCGGTCTACGTGCTCACGGCGAATCGCGGACTGCTTCCCCCGGAGACAGTCATCACCGCGGGGGAGCTCAGGGCGTTCGCGACCAGCAATATCGACATCGCGGACGACCGATATGTGAGCACACTTCGCGCCGACGCCAGACAGCTTGCGAGGGGCGAGCCGGCTACGGTCATCCTTCTTGGCAGCATCGCCAGTGGCAAGTATGTGGACGTCCTGCTACCGCTGTTCGGCGAGCGGCTGGTTTTTCCTGCGGAGTTCGTTGGTCGCGGCGACATGAGCCGTGGCGGTCTCATGCTGAGAAGCATCGCCGAAGGCCGCGAGCTCACCTACATACCGATCGCCGGCGCCACGCGACGGGGAAGCCGACCCCCAAAGCTCGAGCCGATCCGGAGATGATCCAGTCGCGCGCCGCCGGCGCCGTGCCCGGTTCACGGTTGCTGGCGGTCGGCAGCTGGCTGTGTTTCAGCGCCGTCTTCGTCGAACCCGCGGCTGGCGCCACGCCAATTGCGCACGTTGTCGCGGCCCACTCTTACGTCAGCGACTCGACTCTCTTCGCCGCCACTTTCGATAGCGCTTGGGCACGGATCGGCCGGAGCTACTACGACTCGACGATGCGCGGGCTGGACTGGTCGGCAATGCGCGACACGCTGCGCCCGCACGCGGCGGCGGCCGGGACCGCACTGGAACTGCGACGGGTTATCGGCCGCATGCTGGAATCGCTCGGCGAATCCCATTTTGTGCTGATTCCCGCCGACGCTGCGCAGGTGCTGGCGACTGACGACTCTGACGGCGAGGATGGCGACGTCGGTGTGGATGTCAGGATGGTGGAGGACGAGCTCCTCGTGGCTCGAATCGATACCGCGGCTCCTGCCTGGAATGCGGGAGTCCGAACCGGATGGCGAGTGGCGTCGATCGATGGCGAGAGCGTGGCCGACCTGATCGCGCGGTTGCGGACCGCTCTGGGCGACAGAGGAGAATCGTTTGCGGCGATTCACGGCCCGCGCATCGCGGAGTCCAGGTTCATCGGCCGCGCCGGTGCCGCGGTGAGGGTGGAGTTCAGCGATGGTGACGGCCAGCCGGTGAAGGTCGCGATGGTTCGCCGCGCCGCTCGCGGACAGGCGGTGAATTTCGGATTTCTGCCGACCATTCACGCGAGCGTCGAGCACCAGCGGGTGGAAATTGGTGACAGTTGTGTCGGGGTCGTGCGGCTGAACGCCTGGATGCCGCCCGTGGCGGCAGCGCTCGACAGCGCCATCGTAGCGCACAACCGCTGCAGAGGGATCGTGCTCGACCTGCGAGGCAACCCTGGCGGACTCGCAGGGATGGTCATGGGAGTCGCGGGTCACTTCTTGAGCCGGCCAGACTCGCTCGGGATGCTGCGTTTGAGGGGGACCACTCTGCACCTGGTCGCCAATCCTCGCCGTGTGGATGCCGACGGACAGCCAGTCGAGCCGTTCGGCGGTAACCTCGCGATTCTGGTGGATGAGCTGTCGGCGAGCACGAGTGAGATCTTCGCGGGTGCAATGCAGACACTCGGGCGCGCACGGGTATTCGGTGTTCGCTCGCCAGGATACGCTTTGCCGGCTCAGATCACCCGGCTACCAAACGGTGATCTGTTGATGCACGTTGTCGCCGACTTCACTTTGCCAGGTGGAGCACGCGTTGAGGGGAGGGGAGTGGTCCCCGATGTGGAGGTCCCGCTGTCGAAGGCAACGCTGCTCGCAGGACGTGACGCGGCGCTGGACATGGCCGTCGATTGGACGGGCACGGCCGCCCCCTGACCTGATGGCGCCCGCGCACACCTTTACAACCTCCAGAGGAGTCGCTGCATGAGATCCCGTGTTCTTCCCACCCCCCTGCAGGCGTTCGCGGTCGCTGGCCTGCTTGCCTCGATCCTGCCCGGTACAACCATGCAGGCGCAGGACGAGTTGCCGGCCGCGGCAGAGTTGGTCGCCAGGCACATTGCCGCCATCGGCGGCCGAGAGACGCTGCTCGCGAAGACATCGGTGCGAACCCGCGGGACCTTTGAGATGCCGGCCATGGGAGTACGCGGTGATTTCGACGCCGTCCAGGCACGCGATGGTGCCATGGTAATGAGGATGGTCGTGCCTGGAATCGGGGAGATCGCCAGCGGATTTGACGGCGAGCATGCGTGGTCAACCAATCCGATGACGGGACCGCGCCTGCTCGAGGGCGCCGAGCTGTCGCAGATCAGAGACGATGCGAGCTTCCTGGCTTCGCTCCGAGAACCGCCGGCTGTGAAGGCGATGCAGACGGTTGCCGTCTCGGAGTCAGCCGGTGAGCGCTGCTACCGGGTGAAGGTCTCCTGGGCCTCGGGCCGCCAGACCCATGACTGCTACTCGGTGGAAACCGGACTCCTCATCGGCACCGAGACTGCCCAGCTGTCGCCCACGGGGGCGCTGGACATAACGACGGTGTTCGCTGACTACCAGGACTTTGGCGGGGTTCGCATGGCGACAACAGCGACGCAGCGCGCCGCAGGTCAGGAGCAGGTGCTCCGGTTCACCTCGGTGGAGTTCGACTCGGCACCCGCGGAGCTCTTTGCTCCGCCACCTCCCATTGCTGCAATGATCGAGCGGCAGAAGGGCAACGCAGCCCCGAAGTAATTCTGACGGGATCCGGGCCCGGAAATCGGGCCCGCTTAAACGTTCCGGGGGCAGGGAGTGTCAGATGGTCGTCGGCGGCGAGGCACGCATGCTTCTGCTGCCGGCACGGCTGCGGTCGGCTCGCGAAACCCGTTTGCTGGCGCTGCCGTAGGGACAAGGCAGGGAGAGCGCCGCAGGCGCTGCTCCCGCCGAATACTCGCACCCATCTGGAGATCAACCGATGCGTTTTCCCCTGATTATCGCCGCCCTGGCGTTCCCGCTCGCCCTCGGCGCACAGGGAACAGACAACAGCTGGTCGTGGTCCGGCGCTGTCGAGGCTGGGAAGTGGCTCCGTGTTGCATCGATCAACGGGCCGATCGACGTCGAACCGAGCACTGACGGCCGCGTTCACGTCACCGCTGAGAAGAAATGGCGGACCGGCGACCCGGAGCGGGTCCGGTTCGAGGTCGTGGAGCGGAACGGCAACGTCACGATCTGCGCGCTGTGGAACGAGAATGCCACGTGCACTGAAAGCGGCATGAGCTCGCGCGGACGGAACAACAGGAACAACAGCAACGATACGGAAGTGCACTTCCGGGTTCGCCTGCCCGCGGCTGCGAACGTCGCACCCACCACGGTGAACGGCGCCATCACGGTTGCCGGAGCGCGGCAGCAGGTCAAGGCAACGACCGTGAACGGCGGGATCGAGATCGGCACGAGCAGCGGGCCCGTCTCGGCGACGACCGTCAACGGCAGCATCAAGGCGAGTGTCGGCTCTCCGGCTGCGAACGACATGAAGTTCACGACCGTGAACGGCGGGATCGACCTGGCCGTGCCCCGTGAGTTCGCCGCCGACGTGCACATGACGACAGTCAACGGCGGAATAACCACGGACTTCCCGATTACGATTCAGGGACGGTGGGGCCCCCGGACGGCATCCGGCAGAATCGGAGCGGGCGGTGGTGACCTGCACATGACGACGGTGAACGGGTCACTGGCCCTGCGCAGCATGTAGCCGGGAATCGGAGGGCGCGCTCCGCTGATTACCTTTCGCGCCGATGGAAGCAACGTCCCGATCCCCGGAAAGCCTGCGCGTGCTGCTGACGCGGATCGTCGATTACGCCGGCCTCTTCCCTCCCGCGCAGCTCGGGATGGAAGAGGCCGTCAGCAATTATGCCGCGTATCTCGAGGGACCACACTCGTGGATGCTCGGCAGATTCGTGGTTCCGGCTGCGCGGCTTGGCGAGTTCGATGCTGCGGCTGCGGAACACCTCCCGCGGGGCGAGGGGTCGCGCCCGTGGCGGCTGAGCGCACTCGTCGGCGCGGACGCACGTGCCGATGTGGACAGGATGCTCAAGTTCAACTGCTCGCACTGGGAAGGCTCGCCGACGGGACACGCCGTGATCGACGCAGCCGAGCTCAAGGTCACGCAGCCGGATCAGATCGATGAGCTCGCACGTGAACTGCCCGGCAACTTCCGTTATTTCTTCGAACACCCGCTGGAGGCGGATCCGCAACCATTCATAGCCGCAGCTGCCCGTGCCGGTGCGGCCGTGAAGGCGCGCACAGGCGGGATCACGGCGGCCGCATTCCCGAGCGCTGAAGCGGTCGCCCGATTCCTCGCCGCGTGTGTACGCGCAGGTGTCGCCTTCAAGGTGACGGCCGGGCTGCATCACCCAGTGCGCGGCGAGTACCGACTCACTTACGAGAAGGACGCACCGTGCGGGACAATGCTGGGATATGTGAACGTATTTCTGGCGGCCGCAGCCCTTGCCGGCGGAGAAAGCCTCGCTACCGCCGGTAGGCTGCTTGAGAGAACGGATATCGAGACCCTCGCATTCGAGCTCGATGGTGCGCGCTGGGGGGAAATGGCGATCACCGCCGATGCGATCGTGCGGGCGCGTGAGCTTGCTGTTGCATTCGGGTCATGCTCGTTCCGTGAGCCGGTGGACGAGCTAATCGAGGCTGGAATCCTGGTATGACCGAGGTCGCTGAGATGCGCTCCTGGCTGGAGTCAGCGAACGATCGTGAGTCGGGGTTCTCGCTGAACAACCTGCCGCTTGGCGTGTTCAGCAGCGGCGACCCGTCGTCGGCTCGCGTTGGTGTCGCTGTCGGTGATGAGATCCTGGACCTGAGGGCATGCGTCGAGTCCGAGCTGCTCCTGGACGTACGACCGGCGGCGTTGATCGCCTCGACTTCCGGCGACCTCAACCTGTTAATGCGCCTCGGGCGCGGCGCCGCACGTGAAGTGAGGACTGCGGTCGGAAAGCTCCTTGCTCACGATGCTCCCGATGAGTTCGTCGGGAAGGCGCGGACGCTGCTCGTTCGTGCCGAAGAGGCCACGCTTCACGTGCCAGCGCAGATCGGCGATTACACGGACTTCTACGCGTCTCTCGAGCATGCGACGAACGTCGGGAGCATGTTCCGCCCTGACAATCCACTCCTGCCGAATTACAAGCATATCCCCATCGGGTACCACGGTCGCGCGTCGTCGATAGTCGCGAGCGGCACACGCGTCACCAGGCCGCTTGGACAGACGAAACCGGCTGACGCAGCTAAACCGCGCTTCGGCCCGTCACGCGCACTGGATTATGAGGCGGAGATTGGATTCTACGTCGCGCGCGGAAACGCCACTGGCGAGCCTGTGCCGATCGAGGCCGCGGATGAGCGCATCTTCGGATTCTGTCTGGTTAATGACTGGTCCGCGCGGGATATCCAGAGCTGGGAGTACCAGCCGCTAGGGCCATTCCTTTCGAAGAACTTCGCTACCACAGTCTCCCCCTGGGTGGTTCTGACGGACGCGCTGGACCCGTTCCGGCGTCCGGCGCGGGAGAGAGAAGGGGGCGATCCTGAGCCGCTCCCGTATCTCCGGAGTGATTCGGACGGGCGTCGCGGTGCCTTCGCGATCCAGATCGAGGCGTGGCTGCTGACGACACGTATGCGCGAGGCTGGACGAGACCCACACCGGCTGAGCAGTGGTGACTTCGCGCGGATGTACTGGACCCCGGCCCAGATGCTCGCGCATCACGCCAGCAACGGCTGCAACCTTGTTCCGGGCGACCTCCTTGCGAGTGGCACGGTTTCGGGCCCGACGCGGGAGGAGCGCGGCTGCCTGCTGGAGATCACGCGCCGCGGTGCGGAGCCTGTTGTGCTCCCAGGCGGAGAAGAACGGTCGTTTCTGGAGGATGGAGACGAGGTCATTCTCCGCGGCTGGTGCCGGCAGCCGGGCGTTGCAGCACTCTCCTTCGGCGAGTGCCGCGGAATTGTGGCAGAACCTGTGGGGCGCTCACAGGTATTGTGACCTGGCAGGGGTGCACGATGTCTGCATAGCGACGTGGTGTCACCACGGCAGTCACAACATTCACTCTCCAGACGATGCCCGCACTCCCGTTCTTCTATCACGAGTCCGAGGGGATCAGAATCACTGTCAGGCCCGTCTACCTGCGTGACAACTCCGAGCCCTCGAGAAATCACTACGTTTTCGCCTACTTCGTGCGCGTGGAGAACATCGGACCGCAGCCGGTTCAGCTTCTGTCCCGCCGCTGGCTCATCCACGACTCGATCGGTGAGGACACGGAGGTGATCGGTGACGGAGTCGTGGGGCAGCAGCCGCTCATCCCGCCTGGACGGGTGCACGAGTATCACAGCTTCTGCGTGCTGAAATCCGGCGAGGGCTATATGGAAGGCCACTACGTCTTCATCCGTTCCGACGGGAGCGAGTTCACCGCCCAGATCCCCCGGTTCACGCTGAACGCCAGCGCGAGCGAGCGCAGCTTCTGATGGCCGCTGGAGCTTGATGGCCCTGCAACACTCGGGCACTCTGCTCGTTGCAGTCTGGTGTGCCGCCGGATGCGATCAGAGCACCGCGGCGGCCGGGCCGCCGCGGGACACGACCGCGGTCGAGGCGGCAGCGGACAGCGTGGAGGCCACCCTCAGTGAGGACGTGCGCGAGCTGGTCCTTCGCGCCCGCGAGCACGATCGGAACAACCTGAACGACAGCGCTCGCATGGCCTACCTCACGGCAGCGGACAGCCTGCCGGCGATAGCCGACTGGTTGCTGCTGCGTGCGGCGGGCCTGACAGCGGACAGCGCAGCGCGGTCAGCCCTGTATGAGAGGGTGCGCACCCCGGCGGCCCGGGAGCGTATCGCGATCTCGGAAGCTCTGGCCAGGGAGCGTACGGGCGACATACCGGGGGCCATACGCGCATTCGAGGCAGCACGCGCTCCGATCAGCGCCTTCCGGCTGCGTGTGGCCCGTGCGTCCGATGCTGCAGCGAGAACGGCCATCCGTGGGGAGATCCTCGCGTACATGGCAAGGCACCGCGGGTCAGAAATGGCGCGGGACGCGCAGGCGCTGTTCGACCAGAGCTTCACGCCACGAACGGCGCAGGAGGAACTCACGCTGGGGCGGACCGCGGCCGCAGCGGGCAGAGCGTCGCGAGCGGTAAGCGGTTTCGCAGTCGCCTTGCGCGCAGGTCTGCTGACCGCGCAGGATCGCTTCACCTACGGGACAATGCTCGCGCGTCTCAACCGTCATGGCGAAGCGATTGCCCAGTATCGCGGAATCCGGACGCCATCGGCTCTCGCCGCGGCAGCGCAATACCAGATGGCGCGCATGCAGATCGCCGCCGGCAACGTGAGCAATGCCCGCTCCACGCTACGCAGCATCACTCGGGAATGGCCGGAAGACACGAGCGCGGCATCGGCGCTGCTGCTGCTTGCGGACCTCGCCACCGACGAGAATCGCGATCTGGACGCGCGCGCCGCTCT
>CAZOAT010000108.1:0-7851 GCA_964577965.1 uncultured Gemmatimonadaceae bacterium
CCCGTGGCTCGTCTCCGCCGACTCCGGGCGGTGCGCTGCCCTGGTGCGCGCGCTCGCGCAGCTGCTGTGAGGTGCGCGCGAACCGCGCGAACATGTCGCGCACTGTCTGATGGGGCGACGCGGCGGACTGAATCTCGACCTCGGCGAGCCGTGCGCGGAGGCGCTCATCATCGGGACGCGTACCGACGAGCTCACGCAGCACGTCGATCGCCAGAGACGCATGCCCCTGCTGGAGGTACAGATCCGCCATCGTCTCGCTGGCGAGCGCCGGTCTGGGCTCGTCCGGTCCCGGTTCCATGAACTCCGTGGGTCCGGGTGGCGCCACAGGCTCGGCACGTTGGGTCGGCTCGGAGCTCGCAGCACGTTCGGTCGGCTCGGAACTCTCAGCACCCTCGGCTGCTGCGGCAGCCTCAGAAAGTTGGGCGGGCTCACCCTCCTGCTCAGCCGCTCCAATACCCGGCGCGTCGGCCTCGCCCCGCTCCGTGTCGGCCGGCAGTGACGGCAGCCAGTCGTGGTAATCGTAACGTTCGGCCGGCGTCGGCTTCGGCTCGTCCGTCTCAGCGACGCCGTCCCAGTCGCCGGCCCCCTCGGTCGGTACTGGACCGGCCGCGCTCACCCAGTCCTCACCGGACGTGGGCTCAGCAGCGCCCCCGTCAAGCGGCTCCCAGTCCGGGAAAGCGCTGTCAGGCGGCTGTGCTCCGGCTGACTCGGCCGGCCTGTCTGTGGGCTCTCCACCAGGGGCGCCAGTTTCAGCGGGCGCTGTGCCCGGCAACTCTCCGGTTGCCTCAGGCTGTGCCTCGACGGCTCCTTCCGGTGCTCGCCCACCGCCCGCCTCAGCCTGGGACTCACCGTTTGTTGTGCCGACCTCCTCAGCGACAGGTTCCGCGGCCGCCTCGGCGTCGAACGCAATAGTTGAATCGAGACCCTGCGGCGGCGTTACGTCCCCCCACGACGCTGGCACGGCCTCCTGCGTGCCGGCTGGCTCCGACTGCTCAGCCTCGATCGGTTCAGGTGCCACCAGACGCTGGCTGAGGTTCTTCACAGAGGCGAGCAGGTCCTCGTTCCGCGGCTCGATCTCGAGTGCGCGGAAGAAGTACGTTCGCGCGTGATCCACATCGCCGACCCGCGCGAACAGCTCTCCGATCAGCCGCAGCGCTATGAAATTCTCTGGGTCGAGATCGAGCGCAGTGTGCAGCGGGTCCCACGCGTCGGACTCGCGGCCCGCATCCACCAGCGCCTGAGCGAGCACCACGTGCCCGCTGAGGTGATTGCGCTGCTCCGCCAGGCGCGCCTCACAGAGCTCGATGGCGCGATCGAAGTTTCCCTGCTTTCTGAACTCGTTGGCAAGTGCGGCAAAATAGCGCCGCGGATTCTCGGCGAACTTGCGCTCCAGCTCTGCAATCCTGCCTGGCGTGTCCATGGGTGGGGTGTGGTCCGCCAGCGTGCGCGGGATTGCGGAGCCGTGGCCGGAGGCACCGGATCGCAAGATAAGAATCGGCGGCACCAAGCGTCAATCGGAAGTGTAGAAGTGACTTGCTCTTAGCGCGCGGGGCCGGATAGCTTTCGTGGCCCTGCCCCCGGGTCCTGCGTGTCAGTCCGCAGACGGGCTCTTACCGAAAAATCCCAGGAGTCATCCCCGTGATGGAATGGATGCGGCGCTTTGCGCCCATCGTCTTCTTCGTCATAGCAGTCACCTTCATCGGCGGCTTTCTGCTCGTCGAGTCCTCGGGTCTTCTGGGACGCGGCGCGCTCACGCCGACGACCGCTGTGGCCACAGTGAACGGAGAAGACATCCTCGCGACGCGCTGGTTCAGCATGACGCAGCAGTTCGAGCAGGCCGAGATGCAGGAAGGACGCACACTCACGCTCGACGACCGCGAGCGGATCGCCGATCGTGCGTTCGAGGAGCTGGTAACGAACGTTCTCCTGCAGCAGGAGTACCGGCGCCGCGGGATCCGTGTCACCGACGAGGAGATCCGCAACGCCGCGCTGTTCTCGCCACCGGCGGACCTGATGCAGAGTCCTGAGCTGCAGACGGACGGGAGGTTCGACCCGGCCAAGTACCAGCGGCTGCTGGCAAGCCCTGCGGCCCGGCAGCAAGGACTCCTGGCGCAGCTCGAGGCGTTCTACCGCACCGAGCTGCCGCGGCAGAAGCTGCTCGAGCAGGTGGCCGGGAACGCCTACTCGAGCGACCACCAGCTGTGGCTGTCGTGGCAGGCACGGAATGACTCCGCGCGCGCATCGTTCGTCCGCTTCGACCCGGAAGAGATTCCGGACGCGCAGGTCAGCGTCACCGACGCGGAGATCCGCGCGTACTATGCGGGGCACAGAGAGAACTTCGAGCGGCCGGGGCGCGCCCAGGTCTCAGTCATGGTGATCCCACGCACGGTGACTGCAGTGGACTCGGCAGCGACGCGCAACCGCGCGGCCGCGCTGCGGCAGGAGATCCTCAGCGGCTCACGTACGTTCGAGGACGTTGCGGCGCTCGAGTCGGCCGATTCGGTCTCGGCACGTGACGGCGGAAATCTCGGCGCCGGCCCGCGCGGACGTTTCGTCGAGCCGTTTGAGAATGCCGCTTACGCGCTGAGTGTCGGCGAGATCTCGCAGCCGATACTGAGTCCCTTCGGTTACCACCTGATCAGGCTGGACGAGCGACGCGGCGACACTCTCTCCGCACGCCACATTCTCCTGCAGATCGAACAGACCGATTCGGCCGCGGTCGCAACTGACCGTCGCGCAGACTCGCTCTCGCGCCTGGCCGGATCGGCCGACGATCCACGGCGTTTCGACGAAGCCTCGCGGACGCTCGGTCTGCCGATTCAGCGCGGGCTTGTCCTTCAGGGCGAGCCGTTCGTGCTGGGCGGACGCTACGTCCCCGGGGTTGCCGCCTGGTCACTGGGAGGCGCGCGACGGGGAGAGGTGAGCGAGCTGCTGGACTGGGACGAGGGATACGCTCTCGCCCGACTCGACTCCATCACCCGCGGCGGAATACCGCCGCTTGCCGACGTGACGCCCCAGATCAGAACTCTGCTCATACGGCAGAAGAAGCTCGATGCGCTCGTGATCGCGGCTGATCCACTCGCCCGACAGGCCGTGACCACCACGCTGGAGCAGGCCGCCGTCGCGCATGACAAGGAAGTGCACAGCAGCGACTGGTTTACGCGGGTCTCCCCGGCGGGCCAGCTCGGGCGCGTGAACGAGGCGATCGGGGCCGCGTTCACTCTCCCTGTAGGTCGGGTGAGCGCTCCGATACGCACGCTGGATGGTGTTTTCGTTTTGCGGGTGGATGAGCGACGAGAGGCCGACCGCGCCGAATTCGAAGCGCAGAAGGCGGAAGTGCGGGAAGAGGACAGAGAGCGGCTCCAGCAGGAGAGGATTCAACTCTTCATGCTGAACCTTCGCGAGAACGCGAGGATCACGGACCGCCGCCTCGAGATCGCAGAGGCACAGCGCCAGATCGTCCTGCAATAGCGCTGTTACGTCCTGCGCGCTGCCGGGGCCATGCTCCGGCGGCGCGCACATCGGCTCAGGGCACGGTCCGCCAGGAGGCGCGCATCACCTCACGGTACCGCTCATCAGCACTACTGGATGAGCCGCTTCGGCTCCCGGTCCGTGTCGCTGCGTGTCGTGCGCTCTTCCGGCGGGGGCGCGCCAACGCGGTCCGCCGGGGTACCGGCGTCCGTCACTTCCCGCGTGGCGTCGTTGATACTGCGTTTGAACTCCCTGATTCCCTTCCCCATCGAGCCGGCGATCTCCGGTATCCGCTTCGCGCCGAACAGCAGCAGCACGACGAGCAGGATCAGAACGATTTCCGGGAAGCCAAGATTGCCGATCATGTAAACCTCCTTGAGCCGATCGCGCGGCTCCTGGTACGCTGTCTCAGAATAGCGAGCGCGCGATCAGGTACGCGATCAGCACGCCAACGAGGCTCAGGAGTGAAACGTCGAGGGCTACCGGCCCAACCGCAAGCTTGATTATCACCAGGTCGAGCGACAGCGGCCCCACGGAGGGGGTGACGCCGGTGGTGAAGAACTCCTTGGCGGCTCCCGGCGGGAGAAACCTGCGCGCGGCCTGCGTCAGCAGACCACCGACGACGAAGCCGATTATCAGTGTCACCGCGTAGAACCGCGCTCCGTGTCCTGCTCCCCGGCGCGCCATCACGCGTGCCGCTCCAGCACGTAGCGAACCACGCGCGAGAGCGCCTCGCTGCCGCGGCTGTCGGGTAGCTGTTCGGCGGCGTCCGCGGCGACGCCCGCGTGTTTCGTAGCCTGCTCCCTGGCGTAGTCGAGCCCCCCATGTTCGTGCACCAGGCGGGCGACCCGCTGGATCTGTGCGTCAGTGGGCGAATCACTGTCGAAGAGCATCTCCACCTCCTTGCGCGCCGACGAAGGCATCTGGCGCAACGCGGCGATCAGCGGCAGCGTCACCTTCCGCTCCCTGAGATCGAGGCCGGCGGGTTTGCCGGTAGTGTCCGCGTGGCCGGTGTAGTCCATCATGTCGTCAACGATCTGGAACGCCATCCCGAGCGAACGGCCGTACTGCCGCAGCGTCCCCCGGTGCCGGCCGGCGCCGGCCAGCGCTCCGACCTCGCACGCGGCCGACATAAGCGATGCGGTCTTCGCCCCGATGAGGATCTCATAATCCTCCTCTGAGGACCGCAGTGGATGCGTGGTACCGAGCTGGCGCAGCTCGCCCACACTCATCTCGGCTGAGACCCGCGTCAGGATGTCGATCGGTTCCAGATCGCCCAGCCCCACGAGCTCGGTGAGCGCCCGGGCATAGATGAAGTCCCCGGCGATCACCGACACCTGGTGGCTGAACATCGCGTTCACTGTGGGCATTCCCCGCCTGAGCACCGAGTGGTCCACCGCGTCGTCGTGCACCAGAGTCGCGAGGTGGATGAGCTCGACGACAGCCGCCAGCCGTACCGCCCGCTGCTCCTGCTTGCCGTCCACCTCGCTGGCAAGCAGCACCAGCGTCGGGCGCAGCATCTTGCCGCGCATCGACATCAGGTGAGCCCCGACGCGCGCAATGAGTGGCGCGTCCGCCAGGACTATCCGGCGCATCTCGGCGGCTACACGATCGAGTTGCTTGCGGAAGGGCCCCTGGATCTCCCGCAACTCCGGCGTAATCGGAGCACGCGCGCGTGCGGCCGTCGTCAACCGGCTGCCTGCGCCACGGCGCTCATCCGGTCAGTGATGTCACGGAAATGGATGTCGACCGAGAACACGCGCTGATAATGGCGCGCTGCTTCGGCGTGCCTCGCCATTCTCTCATTGGCGAACCCGAGCAGGTACAGGACTCCCAGGCCGCGCTCGTCCTCGAACCCCGGCTCCCGAAGCGCCCGCTGCAATACCGTCACAGCGACCTCGTACTGACGCTTGTCCACGAAGCACTGGCCGAGCGCCTCGTAAGTCGCAACGCGGTGTTCGCGTCCGCGGAGCGCCTTCTGGAACTCGGCGATCGCTTCGTCCAGCAGTCCCATCTCGCGGAACGCGATCCCAAGATCGTAGTGACTGCCGTAATCGTCGGCGTCCATGTTCTGCGACAGACCCTGCTTGAACTTGTCCAGCATCTCGTCGAAATCCGCCTGCTCTCCCTCCGGCGGTATCTCCCCGGCGTCGGCAACCATGCGCGTGGAGCGGGGCGTCTCATTTTCCCGCAACCATGCCCCGAGGTCGACATACTCCTCCTCGGCCGCCGCGGGCTCGGCTGCAGTCTCACCGGGGGTCTCCTCCACTTCGGCCGGTCGTCCCGCCCAGGCGTCCTCCGGGATGCCGGTGACCACTTCTTCTGCGTCGGCCGGTTCCATCGCGGCGAGTGTGTCGTCGGCCGCGGCCTCTCCGGTGGCATCATCGGCGAGGTCTGCATATTCTGAGGCGAACTCCTGCGCGACGTCGTCTGCCGGTGCTTCCACGGCGTCCGGAGGGTACGCGTCCGGGTCGTACCCGACCGGAGCGTAGGCGTCCGCAACGTCCGCAACAGGGCTCGCCTCCTCTGCAACCGCCTCGCTATCAGGCTGCGCGCGCTCTGCGAGATCTGCCAGCGCATGATCGGAACCGAACACATCCCCTGGCGACGGAGGTTGTTCGTCAGGGTCGAGGAACGGGAGATCCGCGCGGACCGTCGCGCTCGTCCCGTCGCCTTCCGCGGCTGTGGACGGAAGCTCGATCGCGCCGAACTCCTGCGGTGTCAGCAGGCGGAGGTCCCCGGTGATGGCGTCCTCGCCCAGCGACGTGCGCTCGAGTCCCGGCACCGGCGTGGTGCGAGGGGGACGTTCGAACCCCTCGTTCAGATCGAGGAAAACCAGGTCGTCATTCCGTCGCGTCAGCGGTCCGCTCGCCGGGCGCGGCTCGACCTTCGGATCGATCGCTCGCATCCGCTCAACAGTCGCAGCTGCTTCGGAACTGCGGCCCTCCCTGTCGAGCTGCTCGTGCAGAATCTGGAGCTGCTCCAGTGCCTCGTCGGGGCGGCCGGCACGACTGAACTGTTCGGCCAGCATCAGGCGCACATCGTCCTGATCAGGGCAGAGCTCTGCGAACTCCTTCAGCGCACGAAACGCCTCGTCCATCTTCCCCGCCTTCTGCATGCGGGCGGAGTACTCCAGAAAGTTCTGCTTGGCATCGCTGATGAATCCCTTCTTGGTGCTGATCTTCCCGAGCTTGTAGTAGATCGCGACGCGGTTCGGCGCCTGGCGGAGGATCTTGTTGCAAAGGGCTATCGCGTTGTTGAAGAAGCCCAGCTCGGCGTACATGTCCACCGCGCGCTCGTGCAGCTCTGCCGCGCGCTCGGTGTTCCCGACGCGCAGGTACAGATCGCCCAGCTTGTTGAAGATCGGGACGTCGGTTTCGCGCACGGGGCCCCGGGTGTCGTCAACGATCTGCTCGTACGCCGCGATTGCGCGGTCGTACTGCCGTTTCGCTTCGAACTCGGCGGCTTTCTTCTTGAGTCGAATGACGTCGGCCATCGCGGAGGGTTACAGAGGTGTCATGCGCAGACGCTACGGCCGCCGCGGGGTTCGTGCGCGGCGCGAAGAGCGCTTCAAATTAACGTAGTTCGCACTTCGTACGCGTGACAAGCGCGGCCGCGAGCCCACGCCCCGCGGCAGCGACGATCACCGTACCAGTAAGGCAACTCGCGAAAATCGTCAGCCTCGAACAGAGCGACGTCAGCGGAAAAACCGGGGGCAACCTGGCCCGTCTCGGCCGCGAGCCCGAGAGCCGCCGCACCGTTCACAGTCGCGGCGATCAGCGCCTCTCCGGCGGTCATTCTGAGCTGGCTCACGCCGAGTGTCAGCATGAGCGGAAAATTGAAGGTGGGGGATGTTCCGGGATTGAAATCGGTGGCGAGCGCGACAGCGGCGCCGGCGTCGATCAACTGCCGGGCGGGAGCCTGCCTGGGCCTGCCGAGAAAGAACATCGTTCCCGGAAGCAGGGTGGCCACGGTCTGGCTCGAGGCGAGCGCTGCGATCCCCCGTTCCGAGACCGCAGCAAGATGATCGGCGGAGGCGGCGCCCAGCTCGCACGCGAGCTCGGCGCCGCCAGAGCCCTCCAGCTCGTCGGCGTGGATCTTCAGTCCGAGACCGGCTTCCCGCGCCGCAGCGAGGACCCGTCGAGCTTCATCCGGAGTGAACACGCCGGGCTCGCAGAACACATCCGCGAACGACGCCAGACTGCCGCCCGCAACCTGCGGCAGCATCTCCGCGACGAGCAGCTCCAGATACTCGACCCGCCCCGCAGGGCGATCGCGATACTCCAGCGGTATCTCGTGGGCACCGAGCCACGTCGGAACGATTCTCAGCGGCAGCTCTTCGGCCAGGCGCCGGATCACCCGCAGCGCCTTGAGCTCGTC
>CAZOAT010000109.1:0-7685 GCA_964577965.1 uncultured Gemmatimonadaceae bacterium
CGGAGAAACGTGCGGCTACGGCACCGGTCCGGATGGTCCTGCCACTGGCGCTTCTCATCTTTCCGGCGTTGTTTGTAGTCATTCTCGGGCCGGCGATGCTCAGCATCATCGCCGGCCTCCGCGGGGGTTAGGAGGGTGAAGACTATGCGCAGCAGACGTCGTCGTGGCGGGATCCTTCCGCTAGTCGCGGTACTGATGGTTGCAGTCGCGCTTTGTGCTGGGCTCGTGGTCGACATGAGCAGAGCCTACGCGCAGAAGAACGAGCTGCAGACGGCGGCCGATGCCGCTGCCCTGTCAGGAGTTATCGAGCTGTTTCGTGACACCACCGGGGTTGCCGGAGCTGCGTGGTACTACAGCGGGCTCAACACCGTTCTGCATCAGAGCATCGCTGACGCGAATACAGACGTCATCTGCGGCTTCTGGTCAGATGGCACGCAGACGTTCACGCCCGCCGAATACTGCGGTGCCCAGCACGATGCCGTTTCGTTCAATGCCCGCGACACGGCGACCTTCACATTCCCCCTGCTGCTCGGGATGGCGAAAAAGGAGGTCAGCGTCAGCGCCACGGCTTGGATGGGCTTCGTCCAGGCAACCACATGCGTCAAGCCGTGGTCCATGCCGTACCGCCGGCTCACGAGAGTGCTCGACCCGGGGTGGCCTGACGTGAAGGCCTGTGAGGACGCCGGCGGCACCGATTGCGACGATTATCTGCTGAGGGATCCCGACCGCATCCTTGACGACGTCGACCAGCAAGCTCTCAGGGACCGCCCTGTGGACCTGCTGACCTTCAGCCTGAAGAGTCCGGATAATGTGGATGATCCAGGCAGCTACGGGATCATCGACGTGGGCGGCGGTAAGTCGCAGTATGAAGAGAACATTGCTGGATGTACCGATAAGGTCATCGGTCGCGACTCGGTTGTATCGGTGCTGACGGGAATGGCAACCGGCCCGACGCTCTCCGGTGTGGAAGACCTGTGTCCCGGGTACAAGTTGAGCAGGCCGGAGTGCAGAAACGCCGCGGGAACTCTGGGCGTTCCGATCATCGCGGCATTGTGGGATTACGCGTCTGACAAGTGCACCGGTACGTCATGCAGCATCACTATTCGGCAGCTTGTCTCCTTCAGTCTGGACTATGTCGCGCACCGGCCGCATACGGTCATCAATGGAAAGACCTACGGTCAGGGAGACATCGTCGGGCATTTCATTCCGGGGGTCGCGAACGGGCTGGTGGGCGAATATCCGACGACCATCAGGCGGCCGATATTGGTCGAGTAGTCTGGCGCTCATCCGCATCACCAAGCGAAACAAAGAAGCCCGCAGTCAGGTGACTGCGGGCTTCCTTCGTTAACGGAAGACCATGATCAAAGGCCGGTCTGTGCCCGCGCGCGCCACGCTTCGTTGGCGTAGATCGCGATCTCCACGCGGCGGTTCTGACGCCTGCCTTCCTCCGTCGTGTTCGAATAACGCGGCTCGAACTGGCCGCGACCTGTCGTAGTGAGACGAGTGGCCGGAACTCCCTGCGTCTGCAGGAAGCGCGACGCCGATGTCGCTCTCCGCTCGGACAGATCCTGGTTGTACGCTGCAGTCCCCACACTGTCGGTGTGACCGGCGATCAGAATGTGCGTGTCAGGATTCTCGCGCATGGTGACTGCGAACTGCCGCAGGTTCTCCTGCGCCGTCGAAGTCAGTACGTCGGAATCAAACGGGAAGAGCACCCCTGACGCGAACGTCACGAGGATTCCTTCGCCGATCCGCTCGACCTCGGCGCCCTCGATGCGCTCGAGCTCGCGCGCCTGGCGATCCATCTCACGGCCGATCAGGGCGCCTGCTGCGCCACCCACTACCGCGCCGATCAGGGCGCCACGCGTGGTCGAACCGCCCGTCGCAGCCGCTACTCCTGCACCGGCTGCCGCCCCCACAGCCGCACCTGTTGCCGCACCCGTCTGTGTCCTGGTCATGCCCGCACAGCCCGATAGAGCCACCGCGCCGATCGCCAGCGCCGCGACTGCGCTCCTGCCGAGCCGAATGTTCCTGTGATTCATTCCCCTCTCCCGTTGGCGGTACAGCCCCCCGCATTACAAGTCGGGTGCCACCGGCGCAGGAACCGGAAGAGTGTGCGGGTCTAGCTGCCCGGGCAGTTGGGGCGCCAGGGTGGTCCCTGAGGCGTGGTGGAGCCAGGGTGGTCTGGAGGGTGGCGGAGCTAGCTGAGCGTGCTGCCGGAGGTACGCCCCTCCCGGTCGCGCTTTGCCTCGCGAGCGTTCCGGCGCCGGTCGATCGCGTTGAGCGAGCGTTTCCGCAGCCGGATCGCGGCCGGTGTGATCTCGATCAGTTCGTCTTCTTCTATGAACTCCAGAGCGCCCTCCAGCGTAAGCTCCCGGGGCGGCTCGAGCTGGATGTTCTCGTCGCTGGACTTGCTCCGCATGTTCGTGAGCTTCTTCTCCTTGGTGGGGTTCACGTCCATGTCTCCCGGACGTGAGTTCTCGCCGACGAGCATGCCGTCGTACACGGGATCGCCGGGCTTCACGAACAACGTCGCGCGTTCAGCCAGACCGGCCAGCGCGAAGGCCACGACCGTGCCCTGTTCCATGGAGACGAGCCCGCCACGCATTCGCCCTGCCAGCGGCCCTGCCCAGGGACCGTACTCCAGAAAGCGGTGGTGCATGATGCCGGTGCCGCGCGTGTCGGTCAGGAACTCCGACCTGTAGCCGAACAGGCCGCGGGCCGGAATCCGGTACAGCAGCCGTACCACGCCCTGGCCGGGATTCTTCATCTCCAGCATCTCCGCGCGACGGGTGCCGAGTTGCTCGATCACGGCGCCGACGAACTCGTCGGGCACGTCGATCGCCAGCTCCTCGTACGGCTCGAGCCGCTCGCCGTCAGCGCCTTCGCGCGTGATCACGCGCGGTCGCGAAACCTGAAACTCGTACCCCTCGCGCCGCATCGTTTCCATCAGGATCGCCAGGTGCAGTTCACCGCGTCCGGAAACGGTCCACGTGTCCGTGTTCTCCGTTTCCTCGACGCGCAGCGCGACATTCCGCTCCAGCTCCCGGTACAGCCGCTCACGGAGCTGGCGGGAGGTGACGAACTTTCCGTCCCGGCCGGCGAAGGGGGAATTGTTGATGGAGAAATCCACTGAGATCGTGGGCTCTTCAATCGAAATTCCCTCCATCTGTTCCGGGAACTCGGGATCGGTCACGGTGAGTCCGATCTCCACACCCTCGAGCCCGGCAAGCGCCACGATCTCACCTGCGGTTGCGCGCGGGCACTCCACGCGATCGAGTCCGTCGAAGGTGTACAGTCTCGTTGCGCGTGACCGCTCGACGTGGCCGTCGCTGCCAACGAGCGCGACAGCGTCACCCACTTTCACGACTCCACGCTCGATCCGCCCGATCGCAAGCCGCCCGAGGTACGGTGAGTAGTCGATGGTGGAGACCAGCATCTGAAACGGACCATCAACGTCGTTCGGCGGCGATGGAACGTGACGCACGATGGCTTCGAACAGGGGAGCCAGGTCCGTCGCCGGAGTGTCCATGTCCATCGTCGCGACTCCGTCGCGCGCGGATGCGTACACGACTGGCGCATCCAGCTGCGCCTCGTTGGCTTCCAGCTCGATGAACAGGTCGAGCACTTCATCGTGCACCCGGAGCGGATCGGCTCCTGCCCGGTCGATCTTGTTGATGACGACTATGGGAGTGCGGCCGAGAGCGAGCGCCTTGCGCAGCACGAACCGCGTCTGCGGCATGGGTCCGTCGAATGCGTCCACGACCAGCAGCACGCCATCGACCATGCGAAGTATGCGTTCGACTTCGCCGCCGAAATCCGAGTGGCCCGGAGTGTCCACGATATTGACTCGCGTCCCGCGCCATGTGACCGCGGTGTTCTTGGCGAGAATCGTGATCCCGCGCTCACGTTCGAGCGGGTTGGAATCCATTACCCGTTCTGCGACGATCTGGTTGTCACGGAACGCCCCCGCCTGCCGGAGCATCTTGTCCACCAGTGTCGTCTTGCCGTGATCGACGTGCGCGATGATGGCGATGTTGCGGATTCCAAGACTTTTCGGCATAGCCTTGAAGTATAGCTAAGTCCCTACCTCTACGCCACTTAGGGCGCCCAGGCGCCTCCGGTGGCCCGAAACCGGGGCTGGCCGCTGCGCAGGACGAATCTGGCGGGGAGATGCGCTGCCCGGAGACGTGGCAGCCGAGTTGCACACGTGGATCGTGGACCAGGGGCGACCGAGGCGAGCAATGGCTGAAGTGATCGCGCAGTTCACTGAACTGGTGCGGATGGAATCAGGGCGTACGTGGATCGCACGAGTGTGCGGCGAAGAGCAGCCGGGAGGAACCTGGCACGGCTGGATTGAGTTCATCGAGAACGGCGGCGACTCAGTGCTGCGAACCGATCGCGAGACCACACAACCGAATCGCGACGATCTGGAGTACTGGGCGTCCGGGCTGTCGAGCGAGTATCTGGGGAGCGCGCTCGAGCGCGCCGCTACGCCACGGGAACCGCGTCCGCGATCCGAGATCCTTCCGCCCCAGGCACCCCCACCTCCTGCTCGGCGACCAGGAGCGGCGGAGGAGCGAAGGTCACCGGCGGCCGTGCTGGATCCTTTCTCAGTTTACGCGCAGGGCGAGAGCGTCCTGAGTCGTGAACTCGGCGCGCTGAGCGAAGACCACCTGCGCAACATCGTGCGCGTCTACGGGCTCAACGATGGGCGCGCTCTCTCTACTGCGACACACGCGGAACTGGTGGTGCTGATTCTCTCGGGGGTGCGTGGCCGCGTGAGAACGGCCGGCGGTGACGAAACGAGAGCGGTCTAGAGGTCTATCGGCCGGCGCGGCGTGAATTCGCGGTCGGAGATCTCGACCTTGACGATCTCCTCCAAAGGGACCCGCCGGAATTCATCACGGAAATACGAGTACACGTACGCGAGCCCCTCTTCGATGGCGTAGGGCTCCCATTCCCGCTGGTAGTGCTGATCGCCTTCGGCACCCTTGTAGCAGCCCGTCACACGTACCCGGCGCCTGAGGCGTCCGGCTTCACGCAGGGCGGCTTCGACGGCCGAGGTATCCCTGGTCGCGTTCATGGTCGCCTCCGCAGATGGGCGTTCGGGTACCCGTCGCACGGGACCGTGCGATACCCGCAATATGCCCTCGGGAATTGACGAACCGGAACCCTGGATCGTGGTCCTGAGGCGTGTTTCGGGAGCTTCAGCGGTACTGCTGCTACCGCCTGATCAGTCCCTGCTCGCGCCGGGCGTGTGGATGGTCTCGGCGTGTTCCCGCGCGCGCGCGGGGGCGGGGAGCGCCGTGGGGGCCTGCTCGGTCAGCAGCCGCGTCAGGAAGCGCTGTCCCTCAGTCACCCGCTCTATCTCGATGGCCACGGCGTCCATGGACTGCTCGATCCGTTCGAGTCGGTGGGACGCTTCCGGCGGGAGGGGAGTGCGCACCGGCATGCGGGCACGCTTCCACATCAACCGTGCGGCCGCGAGGGCCAGGGGTGCCAGGACGAAGATGGTCCCCACGATCGAGATTGCCGTAGCCTGGCCCGGGCTGAAGCCGCCCCACATCACGGCGCCCGGCTCCCTTGCGGACGCGACCAGAGCTGCGGGGTTGTCGGTGAGCAGCCGACCGCTCGAGGCGATCTCCTGCTCGAGCTGGACGATGCGGGCGTCGAGCACCCCTATGCGTGCCTCCAGTCCCGGCCGCTCCGCTACGTCGGCGTTCCGCAGCTGCTCGGCAAGCTGATTCCGACGGCTGGTCGCGGAGGTTATCTGGTTGGACAGTTCGCGGCGCATGGCACGGAGCGCGTCCACGGTCATTGTGGTGGTCTGCTCGGTGCCCCCAGGCGCTATCTGAACAGAAATCGCCCCGGGGGCGGCGGGAGCTGCTGACGGTGCTGGGGGTGGCTGAACCGGCTGGGGCATGACTCTCCTTACGGCGGGCGGCGGTGCGTTGTTGCAGCGGACGCCCGACGGCGGCTACAGCAAAGATGGCTGCAGCGCGGGGAGTTCGCTCCCCTCGTTATTACATCCGCCGCGCGCGATTCTGCCGGTTGCGCCGCAGCAGCTCGTCCGCGCTTTCATGCCCGTGACGGCCCATGTCGCGTGAGAGGCGCGTCTGCTCGCTGTTCTTCTCGGCCGGATCGTGCTGCTGCCGGTCGTCGAACAGCCGGTCCTTGCCGATATCGTCGTGGGCGGCGATCTCGCGCTCGTCGTGGCGGGGGCCGGACTGGCTGCCGTTTCCGTTTTCCTCAGTCCTGGTCATTATCTGATGCCGGCGGATGAAGTCACGGGTTTTGGCTCCGTGCTCCCCTTCGGCGTGAACCTGGGCGCCCTGCTGCACTCCACGATTCTGCGTCTTACGCGGCATGTGATTCCTCCCTTTGCCGGGATATCGAGCAATGCCCGTGCCCGACCGGGGGAGGGTCTATCTGAGGTGCTGGGTCAGCCGAGGTCGGCCAGAGCAGCGCGCAGGCGGGGGATCATGTCTTCGATCGCTTTTACCGAAACAGCGCCCGCCGAGAGGCGGCACCAGCCGCTGCCGTCGGGATAGCCGAAGACGTCGAAAGGGATCACCGCGACGCCCGCGTGTCGGAGCACGTAGCGACGCACGTCCTCGTCGGTGTGGAGGATGTCGCCTTCCGGCGTGCGGCGGCCGTGCAGCGCGAACTGGGCGCTGAGGTAGATGGCGCCCTGGGGAGCGATTGCGTCAACCTGGAACCCCTCCCCTTTCAGCGTCATACAGCCTGCGTACATGGTGTCGAGTCGTGCCTGCACCGATTTGCGCATCGTGCGCATGTAGTCGGTTACGATGTCGCCTGCTTCCAGGAGGCGCGCCATCGCGATCTGCTCGGCGCGCGGCGCCCACGCGCCGGCGTGGGACACGATGTCCGAAACGTGCGCCATGATGTCGGCCGGCCCGAGGCCCCAGCCGACCCGGATACCGGTGGCGGCAAACGGCTTGGATGCGGCGTCGGCGAGGATCGTGTAGGGGCGGATTTCCGGGCGCAGTTCTATCGGCGTAACGTGGCGGACATCGCCGAAAGTGAGCATCCAGTAGACCTGATCGTACAGCAGGTACAACGGCCGTTCGTCCGAACCGCGGCGCTCGTTCTCCTCGAGCACGAGGTCGCAGATCTCGGCCAGCGCTGCGGGCGTGAAGGCGGTACCGGTTGGGTTGGCCGGTGAATTGAGCACCAGCATCCGGGCGCCCCGGACGGCTTCCCGCAGCGAATCGGCAGTCGGCAGGAACGAGGTCTCCGGGCCGGCTGGTACGGCGACGCCTTCGGCTTCCACGAGCACGCAGTAGTACTGGTTGTTCCAGGAGGGGACGGGGAAGACGACCCGATCTCCGCGATCCACGAGCGCGCGATAGGTACCGTAGATGATGGGGCGGGCGCCGGAGGCGATGACAACGGAACGCGCGTCGTATTCCAGGTTCAGGTCGTGCGCGTAGACGGCTCGCAGCGCGTCCCGCAGCACGGGCATGCCTGAGGACGGTGGATAGTTCGTCTCACCGCCACGTACCGCCTCGGCGATTGCGTCGCTCAGAAACCCGGGGATACGGAACTCAGTGGGGGCGAAGTCGCCGACGGGAAGGTTGGCGACCGGCTCACGGCGGGAGATCATTTCGCGGACTTCTGCGGCGATCCGGAGGATGCCCGACGCGGTGAGGTTGCGGGCG
>CAZOAT010000110.1:0-6971 GCA_964577965.1 uncultured Gemmatimonadaceae bacterium
AGCCGGAGTCACTTCGGCGCGCTGCAGCTTGCGGACTACGTGGACGGAACGCTCGTATATGCCGGACGAGTTGGAACAGGATTCGATGAGAAGCTTCTCGCCCAGCTGAAGGAGATCCTCGATCCGCTCGTCTGCTCCGACGCCCCGTGCTCCGGAGCAGCGTTGGAGCCCGGCATGCCGCCGCGGGCGGCCAGCGAGATACCGGATACGCGAACGACCACGTGGGTGGAGCCGGTGCACGTGTGCGAGGTGCGCTTTCGTGAGTGGACTCCGGATGGACTGCTGCGTCACCCCGCGTTCCTGCGCCTGCGTACGGACAAGTATCCAGCCGAGTGCGAGCGGCAGCACTGGATCGCGATCCCTGAAGCGCGTGTCGAGCCTTCGCGGCCCGTCGCAGTCAGGGAGTCTGCCGCCGCGCCAGCCTCAGGAGCGGCGAAGACAATCGCATTCTCCAATCCCGGAAAGATCTACTGGCCGGAAGAGCGGTACACGAAGGGCGATCTCATAGAGTATTATCGCGCCGTGTCGCGCTGGATCCTGCCTTATCTGAAGGACAGGCCGCTGGTGATGACACGCTTCCCTGATGGCATCGATGGAAAATCCTTCTATCAGAAGGACGCGCCGGAGTTCTCTCCGGAGTGGCTGCGCACGGTGCCGATCTGGAGCGAGGACACGCAACGCGATATCCGCTACTTCGTGTGCGACGACGAGGAGTCGCTGCTGTATGTGGCCAACCTTGGCTCGATCCCGCTGCACATCTGGGGAAGCCGGGTCGGGTCGCTCGAGCTGCCGGACTGGTGCGTAATCGATCTCGACCCGAAGGAAGCGCCCTTTGCCGACGTGGTGAGAACGGCGCGGGCGATGCGGGACCTGTGTGACTCCATCGACCTGCCGAGCTACGTGAAGACAACCGGGAAAACCGGCCTCCACATCCTGCTGCCACTGGCACGGCAGTGCACCTACGCCCAGTGCCGCACGCTCGGCGAACTGCTCGCGCGCGTCGTGCTGCGGGAGCTTGGCGACATCGCGACCATAGTTCGCCACGTTACGAAACGCGGCGACAAGGTGTATCTCGACTACCTGCAGAACCGTCACGGGCAGACGATCGTCGCGCCGTTCAGCGTGCGACCGCTTCCGGGGGCCACCGTCTCGATGCCGCTGCGGTGGGACGAGGTGAACGAATCGCTGGATCCGAAGGCGTTCACGATCAGGACGGCGATCGAACGGCTGGAGACCCTCGGAGCCGATCCGATGCTCGACGTGCTGGACGACAAACCCGATTTACAGACGGTGCTCGAGCGGCTCGGTGCGCTGCTTGCGGCCGATGCCTCAACGTGAGGAATGCCATGGACGAGGATCTCGAGAGACTGTCGCGCGATGAACTGATCGCGGAAGCGAAGAAGCTGCGGGCCGGCATCCGCACACATCGAGACAGCACTGGTCACGAGCTCTGCTGGCATCACCCTGCTCTCTGGGGACTGCTTCCGGAGACCACGGATCCTCAGCCGCCTGTCCCTCACTGGCCGGAGTTCCTCCGCGGCTGTCTGCAATACCGCCGGTCGCTCGACGAGCAGCTGCCCGGCACGCCACGCACTCACGAGGCGCCGCCTCGACGCGTCAGTCGCTGATGGGCGACCGGGCTCGCTCGTGAAGCCCTCGAGCGGCTTCGCACTCCTTTTGACACTGCTCATTGTGGCGAACGGCGCGGCGTGCTCTTCACAGCCGCCTGTGGTCCGATCGCAGCCATCCGTATCGCCGGGCGATGCAGCTGCCGCGTCGGAGTTTCTGGCCGCTGCAGACTCGCTCCGCCGTGCGCTCAGAATCCCCGGACTCGCGGTCGTCGTGCTCCGGGATACTGCGGTTATTCTTTCGCGGGGTCTTGGCTTCGCAGATGTTGCAGCCGGCGTACCGACCACGCCCGAGACGCCGTTCAACGTCGCCTCCGTCACCAAGCCGATGTCTGCCGTGGTCGCGCTTCGACTGGTTGAGCATGGGGAGCTGGACCTCGACCGCCCGATGGCGACGTATCGGGACTTCCCGGAGTTCTGCGCCGCAGTACGCGAGGCGGGCGGCATCTTCTTCAGCGACTTTGCGTGCGATCACCCCTCACTGTCGCTGCGGCACGTGCTCTCGATGACGATGAATGGCGCGCCGGGTCAGCGCTTCTACTACAATCCGCCCGCCTTCTCCTGGGCGTCACGCCCGATGGCGGAGGTCACGGGCGTGCCATTTTCGACACTGACTGATTCTCTCGTTTTCAGACCGGCCGGCATGAGTCGCTCCGCCCGGATACACAGGGCGCTGCCACTGCGCGCGGACCTCGCGGCCGAGCTGGCCACACCGTACCACCTCGACGAATCCCGTCAGTGGGTCCAGTCCCCGCAGCCCGGCACTCAGGGGGATGGCGCGGCAGGTGGCGTGATCTCGACAGCCATGGACGTCGCACGATTCGATGTTGCGCTGACCCAGGGACGTCTGATCTCTGACAGCTCACGCCAGCTGATGTGGACACCGGCGCGCGCGAATTCGGGAGCTGAACTATCGTATGGACTGGGCTGGTTCGTCCGCGACCATGAGGGCGAGCGGCTCCTCTGGCACACCGGCCTGTGGGAGGGCGCATATTCAGCGTTGTACCTCAAGGCGCCGGGACGGGGACTCACGCTCATTCTGCTGGCGAACAGCGACGGCCTGGCGTGGGAGCAGCGCTTCGACGAGGCGGCGATCGAACGCTCGCCGTTCGTGCGCGCCTTCCTCTCAATCTTCAGTAAATGACCACACGGCCGACGCTTCCTGAGGTGGTTGAGCACGCGACGCCACAGCAGGCGCAGCGGACGGTCCCGCTGCGCATGAGTCCCGAGGAGTTCCGCCGCGCAGGACATGCACTGGTGGATTTGATCGCGGGCTTCCTCGAATCGGTGCCGGATCGGCCAGTCACAGCCGCCGAATCGCCGCAGGATGTGCAGGCGTTGCTCGACGCTGCAGCGGGGCTGCCGGAGGAGGGACGCGATCCTGCGGTCGTGCTGGAGGAGGCCGCCCGCCTTCTGTTCGACCACTCGCTGCTCAACGGCCACCCGCGCTTCTTCGGCTACATCACGTCCTCGCCTGCGCCGATTGGAATGCTCGGCGATCTCCTCGCCGCGGCAGTCAACTCCAACGTCGGGTCCTGGCGCCTCGGCCCGATGGCAACTGAGATAGAAGCCCAGGCGGTTCGCTGGATTGCCGAGCTAGTCGGCTACCCGACTGCATGTGGGGGCCTGCTGGTGAGTGGCGGGAATATGGCCAACATGGTCCCGCTGTTCGCGGCACGCGCGGTAGCCGCAAAGTGGGACGTTCGCGCTTTAGGCGTCGCTGCTTCGGACGCGCGCCCGATGCGGGTGTACGCATCCGCCGAGGCGCACACCTGGCTGCAGAAAGGAACCGACCTGGCAGGGCTTGGGACGGATTCTATCCGATGGGTCGCGACCGACGAGGAGCTTCGGATGGATGTCGGCGAGCTGCGGGCAGCGCTCGCCCGCGACCGGGCAGCGGGTGACCTCCCGATGATGGTCGTGGCCACGGCGGGCTCGGTCAGCACTGGTGCGATCGATCCCATACGCGAGATCGCCGCGCTATGTCGTGCCGAAGGAGTGTGGTTGCACGTGGATGGCGCTTACGGCGCTCTGGCCGCGTGCGTGCCAGGCCTGTCTGCCGACCTCACAGCGCTGTCTCTTGCTGATTCGGTCGCCGTCGATCCGCACAAATGGCTGTACTCTCCGCTCGAGGCCGGATGCGTTCTGCTGCGCGATCGGGAGCTGCTGCGGACTGCGTTCTCGTACCATCCTCCGTACTATCACTTCGCGGAGGAGGTCACGAACTACGTTGATTTCGGCCCGCAGAACTCCCGGGGTTTCCGGGCGCTCAAGGTCTGGCTTGGCCTCCGCCATGCCGGGCGTCGCGGCTACGAGCAGATGATCGGAGACGACATCCGCCTGAGCGAGGCGCTGCACGCAGCAGCCGGGCGCCACGCTGAGTTGCAGACGTTCACTCAGTCGCTGAGCATCTCGACGTTCCGCTACGTTCCGCTGGAGCTCAGGGCGAATGTGGGTGGCAGCGCGACGGAAGAGTATCTGAACAAATTGAACGAAGCACTGCTGGAGCGGATCCAGGCATCCGGCGAAGCGTTCGTCTCGAACGCTGTGATTCGCGGGAGGTATGTGCTGCGGGCGTGCATCGTGAACTTCAACACCGGCCTCGCCGACGTGGAGTCGGTCCCCCACATAGTTGCAAGGCTCGGACGCGAGGTGCACGCGGCGCGTACCGATTAGATGTCTCAGCCTTTAGCTTTCTCTGTTGTCGGAACGGCCCTCAGGAGGTGCCAGATGCGCGCGTTCTCTGCTGCAGCGATGCTCGTTTTCACGGCTGGGGGATGTGCCACCCTGCGCGGACCTGTTGTCGAGGCCGGGCCCGTGCTCACCATCCACAACGAGCGCTTTGCCGCTCTCGATCTCGCGTACCGCTGTACCGAGAACGGCCCGGCGTCGCCGCTCGGCATCGTGCGGCCGGGGACTGTCGGGACCTTCGTGCTCAAGCCCGCCTTTTGCTCGACCGTATATCTCATCTCGCGGCCTCCGGGGGTTCAGCCGCTGGGCCTCGATCGCAAGGGCGAGCCAACGTTCGCGACGGTACAGCTCTTCAGCGAAGGCGCGACGGAGGTGGTCTTCAGCGCGGAGGGGTTCATCGTCCGGAAGGACAGCGCCAGCGTGGCGCGGACGGACGCCGAGCCCTGATGCAGATTGCGCGGTGCGAGTGGGCGCGCACTCCGCTGAGCATCGCGTATCACGACGCTGAATGGGGAGTACCAGTCCACGACGACCGGCGCCTCTTCGAGTTCATCACACTGGAGGGAGCGCAGGCGGGACTGAGCTGGGAGACCATACTGCGAAAGCGTGACTCGTACCGTGAGGCATTCCTGGATTTCGATCCCCAGCGGATCGCACGGTTCACTCCCGCGCGCGTCGAGCGCCTGCTGCAGAACCCCGGAATCGTGCGCAACCGCCTGAAGGTCACCAGTACGGTGAGCAATGCGAAGGCCTTTGTGGCAGTACAGCGGGAGTTCGGCAGCTTCGACGCGTTCCTCTGGGGGTTTTTCCCTGAAGCGCCGCGACAGAACCGGTGGCGCAGCCTGAGCAAAATCCCCGGGCGAACCGCCGAGTCTGATGCCTTGAGCCGCGAGCTTCTGGCCCGCGGTTTCCGGTTCGTGGGCTCGACGATCTGTTACGCGTTCATGCAGGCGGTGGGAATCGTGAACGATCACATCGAGAGCTGTCCTCGACGCGACGGGCCTGGCATGGGATGAGCACCGCCCGGGTCAACGGCGTGGAGCTCTACTGGGATCTCACGGGTGAAATGGGCGAGCCTCTTGTATTCGTGCACGGATCGTGGACGGACCACCACGCGTGGGACCGGGTGGTACCGCTTCTCTCCCGATCGTTCCGTGTGCTTACCTACGACCGGCGCGGCCACAGTCGCAGCGAGCGAACAGCTGGTCAGGGAAGCATCCGGGAAGACGCCGGCGACCTGGCCGCGCTCGTACAGCACCTCGATCTGGCGCCTGCCAACGTCGCGGCAAGCTCCTTCGGAGCTGCCATCGCACTGCGCACCGCCGCGGAGCGACCGGACGTCTTCCGCCGCCTGCTCGTGCACGAGCCGCCTCTGTTCGATCTCCTGGAGGGTGATGAGGAAGCGGCACCTGCGCTTTCTGCGGCGAGGGAGCGTATGGAAGCGGCTGCCGAACGCCTGGCGGCCGGGGAGATGGAAGAGGGAACGCGGTTGTTCGTTGAGACCATCGCGGTGGGGCCCGGAGGCTGGGACCGGCTGTCGGACGAAATGAAGAAGACGTTCGTCTTCAATGCCCCAACATGGCTCGACGAAATGGGGGACCCGGAGGCTCTCTCTCTCGACCTGGGCCGGCTGCGCGGCTTCGGGCCGACGCTGCTCACAGCAGGCGCCAACAGCCCGAGCTTCTTCCGCCTGGTCGTGGAAGTGATCGCGCGCAGCCTTCCGCGAAGTGAGGTGCGGATCTTCTCCGGTGCGGGGCATGTTCCGCACATGAGTCATTCCTCAGAGTACGTCGAGGCAGCGACGGCTTTTTTCACCAGGCCTGCCACTGAATCCGTCTGAGCGACTGCGCAGGAACGGCTGACCGGACTGAAGGGTGAACAGCACGGGCGCACGCTTCCTGCTGTTCTGTACCGTTCCATGCCGCGCAACCTCCGCTTCCTGCTGCTTGTCACCGTCCTCGTGGTCATCACCGGCACGGTGCTCCTGTTCACGAGAACCGGTGCGACGCGGGTGGTGGGCGGCGTGCCAGCAGCGGAGGTTGACGACGCGCTGGCGCAGATGCGGTCGGACGAGATGCCGGCGCAGGCGGAAGCATTTCTCGCCACCGACCGTCCGTGGCGTGCTGCGCGGGTGATGCGCGCCTACGCTCAGCGTTCCCCAACCGTGAGCGTCGAGCATCGCGTGCTGTCGGCGCGCTCGGAGGCAGGGTGGGGCGCGTGGCCGGAGGTGCGCGAGCTGCTCCACGGTGTTCGCGCGCTGGACACCTATGAAGGCGGCATCGGGCTGTATCTCCTCGCTCGGGCCCGCGATGCCACCGGCGACGCCACCGGAGCGATTGAAGCGTATCGCGCTTTCCTGGCGCTGTCCGCGCCGGCAGGGAGAATGGAGGAGGAGCGTGCTGCCGCGAGACTTCGCCTCGGCCTCGTGCTCGCGCGTCAGGGTGACGCTGCCGCAGCGGCGCGCGAGCTGCAGGCTTCCGTCGCGCGCGCGGGAGGAGCGTCGGTGTGGCTCGATCTGCTGCACGCCGGCGAGCTGGCACAGAGAGGCGACACGGCCGCGGTGCGCCAGGCCGTCGCGCGATTCAGCAGCGGTCTTACCGGGTTGCGGGCGTGGCGCACGCGGATCGCGGCCGCGCGACACGCCGGCGATCT
>CAZOAT010000111.1:0-4688 GCA_964577965.1 uncultured Gemmatimonadaceae bacterium
CCCGCGGCGACTGCGACGTCGGCGTCGGCGAGCGACCGTGCCTACTTCACGGAGAGCCCCCTGATGGTGCCGGTCGTGGGCCTTACGCCCCGGGCGGTGCGCGACGATTTCAACGCGCCGCGTTCAGGAGGGCGAACGCACCGCGCGTTCGACCTGATGGCGCCGCGCGGCACACCCGTGATCGCAGCAGCTGCCGGACAGATCCTCGCACTGAGGCAGAACAACCTCGGCGGCATCACGATCTATCTGCTGGACGAGAGCCAGCGGTACGTGCACTACTACGCGCACCTCGACCGCTACGCGCGCGGGCTGCGCGAGGGGATGCGCGTACCTCAGGGCCAGCTGATCGGTTACGTGGGGCACACGGGGAACGCATCGCCGAACGCACCGCACCTGCACTTCCAGGTGCTGCGGATGGAGGCGGGCCGCCGTGACTGGTGGAACGCTGCGGCGGTGGACGTGCGCGAGTTCATGGTCCTGCCGGGTAGAGCCGCGGCAGACGACTAGCGGGTCAGCGAGCGGGCCGGTTCGGCTCGACCGCCTGCTTCACGAGCGCGGCAATCTTCCGTTCGGCATCGCCTGTCAGCTCCTTCAGCGCGAACGAGGTCGGCCACATCGCCCCCTCGTCCAACTTCGCCGCATCGTTGAAGCCGAAGGTCGCGTACCTGGCCTTGAACTTGTGCGCGCTCTGGAAGAAGCACACAACCTTGCCGTCCGCGCTGGCATAGGCAGGCATGCCGTACCACGTTTTTGGTGACAGCCCCGGCGCCGCCTTCCTGATGACGGCATGGAGCCGTTCAGCCATCTTTCGATCGGGTCCGGGCATTTCGGCGATCTTTGCCAGCAGCGCGGCTTCCCCGTCTTCCTTGCCAGCCTTCAGCTCCCGGGCGCGTTCACGCATCGCGGCCCGCTCATCGGCCGTGAATCCACTCGACTCCCCGCCGATTGCTTTGGTCCGGGCGACAGATTCCTCCTTGCGTTTCGCAGGGCTCATTGAATCCTCCTCGCACTGATATTAACTGCTACGGTTCTTGCGTCCGGGGCATGCCGTGAAAGGAAAGGATCGAGCCGTTCTCCGAGCCGAGGCTCACCGCCTGACGCCTGCGGTGCACGTGGGCGGGCAGGGGCTCACCGACACCGTCGTGCAGACGCTCGACGACACCCTGCGCACGCGGGAGCTGGTGAAGGTCAAGTTCGGGAAGGGGTCCGACCTCAATGCGAAGGAGGTCGCCGGACAGCTGGCGGAGCGGACCGGCTCCGAGGTCATTCAGGTGATCGGCCGAACCGTGACCCTCTACCGGGAGAATCCCGATCTCGAGAGGTAGACCGCAGACGTTGGCCATTGGCGAACGGCGGGTCTATAATTTCGATAGCCGCGAATGAGCGCGGCCCGCTTTCCAGCCGATGCCCTACGTAATAACCGAAGCCTGCGCCGGAACCAAAGACAGAGCGTGTGTGGATGTCTGTCCGGTCGATTGCATCTACGAAGGTCCCGACCAGTTGTACATCCATCCGGACGAGTGCATCGACTGCGGTGCATGCGAGCCGGAGTGCCCGGTGACGGCGATTTTCCCCGAGGAGGACGTGCCGCAGAACATGCGGCAGTTCATTCAGATCAACCGGGACGTGTTTCAGGGTGAGAATCCGCCGGGTCGTCCGCAGCGATGAAGCAAGCGGCCAGCGATTAGCGGTCAGCGGGAAGCGACAGGCGGATGCACATGACTCGGACGCGGGTCTTTACGGCGAGGGCGACACGCGTTGCCTTCTGGCTCGGTGTGCTGGTCGCCGTCGCGGCATGTACGCCGATACCGCGGACGGCAGCAGCGCCGGCAGCTCCGCATACAGTCGTACTCATCTCGCTGGATGGATTCCGGCGTGACTATCTGGAGCGGTTCGCGCCGCCCACGCTGACGCGACTCGCAGGTGAAGGAGTGCTCGCCGACGCGATGATACCGTCGTTCCCGACCCTCACGTTCCCCAACCATTACACGGTCGCTACAGGGCTCCGGCCCGAGAACCACGGGATCGTGAACAACAACATGTACGATCCGGTGTTCGACGCCTGGTTTTCCCTGCGGAACGAGGGCCCGCGCGAAGGTCGCTGGTGGGGTGGGGAGCCGATCTGGTCCACCGCCGAGAGGCAGGGGGTGAAGGCGGCCGCGTTCTTCTGGCCAGGGACCGAGGCACAGATCGCCGGTGTCTGGCCCAGCCACTGGATGCCCTATGACGGAGACATCCCGTACGACGTACGGGTCGATTCGGTGCTTGCCTGGCTCTCCCTTCCGGTGAATGAGCGGCCCCGCATCATTACGCTGTATTTCGATGAGCCGGACCACACCGGTCACGAGGACGGGCCGAACTCCGTCGCCGTGCGCGGCGCCGTGCTCAGATCGGACAGCGCGCTGACGCGACTCGTCGCCGGTCTGGAGCTGCGGGGCATGTACGATTCCGTGAATCTTGTCGTCGTGTCAGACCACGGGATGGTGGAAGTCTCACGTCAGCGGCTCGCGCCGATCTCGACTGTGATCGACACGTCCGCGGTCCGGATCGTCGCCTCCGGCGCCGTTTTCATGGGCTGGTCGAAAACCGGTGACAATGCGGGTCTGGTCGCCGCGCTCAACCGTCTGGCCCACGTCACAGCCTGGCTCAGAGAGGACGTCCCGGAGCGCCTGCACTTCCGCAACCATCGTCGCGTCACGCCGGTCGTCGCAGTTGCCGACGAAGGATGGATGATCGTTGCCACGCCGGAATCACGGATGACCGCGCGCGGGATGCATGGCTACGACAACGCGCTGCCCTCGATGCGGACGATCTTCATCGCGCGAGGACCGGCTTTCCGCGAGGGCGCGCGGATCCCCGAGTTCAGCAACATTCACGTGTACGAACTGCTGGCGCTGGTACTCGGTGTGGAGCCCGCAGCCAACGACGGATCACGGTCGGTTCTGGAGCCCGCACTGAGGTAGCGCCCGGCGCACCCAAGAACCAACAGCCAACAGCCGCTCTTACGCGTAACGCAGCGCGCTGATGAACTCGCTCAGTACGTGATTGAACGCCGCCGGCTTCTCCAGGTTGCTGAGATGGCCGGAGCCACGGATGATCTCCAGTCGGGATCCGGGGATCACGGCGTGCATCGCCTGCGACTCCTTTACCGGGGTAAGCGCGTCCTCGTCCCCGACGATAATGACGGTCGGCACGGTGATGCCGGCCAGAGTATCGGTCGAATCGGGGCGACTCATCATGGCTTCCAGCGCCCCCACTATCCCGTCCACAGGCGCGGCTTCCAGCATGTACCGCACACTCTCGACGATGTCCGGATGGTTCTCGCGCGTTGACTTGCCGAGCATCCCCGTGATCTGACCGTCCGCTACGGCGCCCGAACCGCGCTCCCGGGCCAGCGCGATCACGTCCCGGCGCTTCTGCTTTCCCTCCTCGCTGTCGGCTCCTGCGCGGGTGTCGGCCAGTACCAGAGCCCGAATGAGATCGGGCCGACGTCGCCACAGCTCGAATGCGACGTAACCGCCCATGGAGAGGCCGACGACCATCCCTCGCCGGATGTCGAGGTGTTCAAGGAGCGCGATCACGTCGTCGGCGTACTGGCCCATGGAATACGGTGGTGTGACCGTGGTCTCGCCGAAGCCGCGCAGGTCCGGCGCCACGCACCGGCAGTGATCCAGGAGCGCTCCGAGCTGTGGCGCCCACAGCGTCCGATTGTGCGGGAAGCCGTGCAGCAGGATGACGGGCAGGCCGGTCCCCACGTCATCGAATCCGATCTCGAGGTCGTCCACAACGGCGATCATGACGACAAAACTCAACTTATTCGAGCCGCGAAGCTAGATTGCGGCCCGCGACAGGCCGCTTACCCAGACCTCCTAATTGCCCAAGAAGCCCCAGGCCAGGTACATAGACCGCGCCGCCGAGGCAGACGAACTGCTTCGCACTCTTCGCGGTACGCCGGAGATCGCGGTCGATACGGAAGGAGCGAGCTACCATCGCTTCCACGACCGCATCTACCTCCTGCAGCTCTCAACTCGTGACCTGGATGTGATCATTGACCCGCTCAACGCGGGTTCCCTGCCGGGGCTCACCGAAGCCCTCGGTGACAACGCCACCGAAGTCGTTTTCCACGACGCCGATTACGACCTGCGGTTGCTGCGACAGGACTACGGAGCACGCGCGGAGAATATCTTCGACACCCGAGTCGCCGCCCAGCTCCTGGGGATCCGCTCGTTCGGGCTCGCCGCGCTGCTGGAGAGGTACTTCGGCGTCAAACTGGAGAAGAAATTTCAGCGCGCCGACTGGTCGCTCAGGCCACTGACGCCCGGGATGCTCGATTACGCGGTGCTGGATACGCACTACCTGCTCCCGCTGCGCGACAGGATGATGGCTGAGTTGCAGGCACTGGGACGCTGGGACTGGGCACGGGAGGAGTTCTCGGCCGTCGAGGCCGAGCACGCTTCGGACCCCGAAGACGCCACGGCCGTTTTCCTCCGTGTGAAAGGAGCGCGCGATTTGACGCGGCGGGAGCTGGCTGTCCTGCGCGAGCTGGTTGCCTGGCGCGACACGGTGGCGAGACGACTGGATCGCGCCACCTTCCGCGTCGCAGGCAACGACATCCTCCTGGAGATCGCCCGTTCCCGGCCGTTCTCGATCGATGAACTGAGCCGGATCCGGATCGTGCCGCGCGTGCT
>CAZOAT010000111.1:4788-6907 GCA_964577965.1 uncultured Gemmatimonadaceae bacterium
GCCGGGATGGAGATCGTCGATGGCGAGCTGCCGAGGTTTCCGCGTGCGCCCCGCTGGGCGCGGGATGCGGGCTACGAACAGCGCGTGGACGAGTTGCGGCGCGTCAGGGAATCAGCGGCTGCGCGCCTGGATCTTGATCCCGGAGTGCTCTGCTCGCGTGATCGTCTGGAGGCAATCGCACGTGCGCAGCCGCGTACGCAGGAAGAGCTGGCGGCAGTGCCGGGGCTTCGGAAGTGGCAGATCCGGGCGCTGGGACCCGATCTGCTCGAGCGGCTATAAGCCCAGGTAGGCTCTCACCCGCGGCTCGATCCTCTCCGGCGTCCAGAACGGCGTCCAGACGATGTTCGTCTGCACATCCTCGACGCCCTCGATCGCGGCGACTTCCCGCTCCACGCTCTCAACGATCTCTGGACCTGACGGGCAGGCCGGTGAGGTGAGCGTCATGTCCACGTTCACCTTCGCGCCGTCAACGCGGATGCCGTAAATCAGGCCGAGGTCGACGATGTTGAGATTGAGCTCGGGGTCTTTCACACGCCGCAGCGCGAGCTTGACCTGATCGTCGCTGACGGCGGGCTCGCCAGCCTCGGTGGGCGCGACGTCAGCCGCGTCGCTCATCGAGATCTAGCTCCGCGGCGCGCGGTTGGAGGACGCGCTGTTCGACTTCGGTCGTGGGGTCGCTGCCGGCTTTGCCTTCGGAGCTGCCTTCTTCGCAACCGCCTTCTTCTTCACGGGAGCCTTCGCAACCACCTTCTTCTTGGCGGAACCCCGCTTGGGAGCCGCTTTCTTCTTCTTCTTCGGCGCAGTGTTCCAGCCCACCGCCTTGTCGGCACGGAAATGCGCGGGCATGCTGCGGAGCCCCTCAGGCGCATCAGTCACCGCGAGCACCGCGGCGTCCGAGAGATCGGAGCGGACGTCGGCAATCACCTTCACTGGCCGCCGTGCGCGCGGCCCATGCACGCGGTTCGTGAGCAGGATCATGAACATGTCGTGGTCGGGATCGATCCAGATGGACGTTCCGGTGAACCCGGTGTGCCCGAACGACCGCGACGTGAGGTACTGACCGGAGCCAAAATCGCCCTCGGCGGTGTCCCAACCGAGCGCGCGGCGGCCGGCGGTCCGCAGGGTAAACAGCCCGACCGTGGTGGGACTGAAGACCTGCACGTCCTTGTAACTCCCCTTGCCCAGCATCATCTGCGCGAAGATCGCGAGATCGGACGCGGTACTGAACAGTCCCGCGTGCCCGGAGACTCCACCCTGGGCGTAGGCGTTGATGTCGTGCACGACGCCGCGCAGCGGGGAACCACGGGAGGAGATCTCAGCTGTAGGCGCGATGCGGTAGCGGAGTGAATCGGCAGGCCGATAGAACGTGCTGTGCATTCGCAGCGGCCCGAACACCCGGTTGTGCAGATAGACGTCCAGCGGCTGCTGGGCCACCGCCTCCACGAGATAACCGAGGATGCTGGGTCCGAGGTCCGAGTACACGTAGGACCGTCCCGGAACCTCACGAACCTGCGTAGCGAGGATCGCCGAACGCGCTTCGGAAGCGCTGCGGGAGATCTTCCAGATGTCACGTCCGGCAGGGAGGCCGGAGCGGTGGGTGAGCAGGTGCTCGATAGTGACCAGGTCGTTCATGCCGCCGGAGAACTCCGGCAGATATGTCACCACCCGATCACTGATCCGGATCTTCCCATCGTCGTACAGGGCCATCACGGCCGCAGTGGTGCCCACGACCTTGGTGAGCGACGCAAGATCGTACAGCGTCTCACTGGCGCTGACGACGTTGCTGGTGTTGGCGTTCCAGTCGAGGTGGCCAAAGCCGCGCTGCACGACGATGCCACCCTTACGACCGACCACGACGGCCGCACCGGGGTATCCACCAGCGGACATGCCACGCGTCACCACGCGGTCGATTACCGCGAGGCGAGCCGCGGACATCCCGGCATCGTCCGGCGCCTTGGCCGGCAGGGCGTCGCTCGGCGTGTTCAGGCCGAGCACTGTGATGACGACTCGAAGCACAGCTACACCACCATCCAGACTCAGGGGAAACATTACCCAGCGGGTCTGATTAGGGCCCGCTGGTAGCTACATGTTTAGACGATTCAAAGTTCCAGAGGTTGGG
>CAZOAT010000112.1:0-6838 GCA_964577965.1 uncultured Gemmatimonadaceae bacterium
CCACAGCCCCGCACCCAGCCGCGCGCGGCTCCGCAGCCAGCCGCGCCAAAGCCGGCCGCACCGAAGGTCGGAACCGTGAGCTCAGGCGCTCGCATGGTTCTGGCCTCCGACAGCCGCGTCTGCACCAACACGCATCAGGTCGGTGATCGCTTCGTGGCAACACTGCGCGACGGCGTCTTCGGAAGCAACGGGGCGGTGATCCCCGCGGGATCGAAGGCAGAGGTCGAGGTCACCGCCCTCAAGCGCAGCGAGAACGTGAACGACGAGATTGTCATCGGGCTCGTCGTGCGATCCGTTACCGTGAACGGAACCCGCTACGTTGCGCACGCCGAGACAAAGGAGTTCGCGCTCGAGAAGGTGCGGGCCTCCAATGACGCCAAGAAGGTTGTTGGCGGCGCCGTCGTGGGAGCCGTGGTAGGACAGGTCATCGGGCGCGACACACGCTCCACGGTGATCGGCGCCGCCACCGGCGCGGCGGCAGGCACTGCCGCCGCGGTAGCGACGGCGAACCACGAGGGCTGCGTGCCAGAAAGCGGTCGGATCGAGGTGGTTCTCACCTCGCCGCTGACGATCGACCTCGCTTCCTGAGACGACTGGACAGGCGTCCGTCCGCCGATGTTGGCGGGCGGGCGTCGGCTCGCCTCAACTCTTGCGCGCGATGATCTCCACCATCGCGGGGGCCCACAGAAACGCCGCGTCGTCGCGCGATCGCTCATCCCACATCGCCTCGAACGCCTGTTGCTCCTCCAGCGAAAGCAACCCGCGCTCGACAAGGCGCGGCAAGTAGTTATGGAAGAAGGTGCCCGGCCACGCCCACAACGGCTCACCGGCTCGCGCCACTCGCTGCACCGGCAATATTTTCTCCACTCGCAGCCCATGACTGCGCATCAAAGCAGGAAGCCGCAGCCCGATCTGCGTGTCGCCCCCCGACTGCCGGAAGCTCTCCAGAGTGGCCGCGACGACCCGGTCGAACGCCTCGCTCGCTGGTGACAGGCGGATCGCCTCCCAGCTCACGTAATCCTGCACGGCGAACACACCGCCGGGCCTCAGCGCGCGCACCACTCCCTCGATCACCGCACTGGGATTCTTCACGAACAGGAGTACCCATCGCGCGTAGGCAGCGTCCACGCTCGACGCCTCCACCCTGATCTCCTGCGCATCCATGAGCTTTGCGCTGACGTGCCGGATGCCCAGCAGCTCGGTGCGCTGGCGGAGCACCCCGATGTACCGTGACGACTCATCCAGCGCTATGACGTGGCCGGCGGGTCCCACCAACGACGCCAGATCCAGAGACGTGAATCCCGGGCCGCTACCTACGTCCAGCACTCTGCTGCCCGGCCCGATCCCGGCGCGCTCCCAGCACGCGAACGCCTGAGCGCTCCAGAGGCGATGCTGCAGGCCGAGGCGCTCCAGCTCGGCGTCATGCGTACCGAGCACGTACTCGGCGTCATCCGTGGAGCGCGTGCCCGGAACGGGGAATCCATGCCCGTGAGGGCTGGATAGGTCTGAATTGTTGCTCACAGAATGGTTTCCGTGCTGGTTCGCCAGGACGACGCAAGCTAGGCCGGTGGTGCCAACCCGTGCAACGGTAGCGGCGAGCTCGTGTTCGTGGCGCCGCGGAACGCATCAACCTATCATTCGCCCTGCGGTTTGGCGTGGCGATGAGCTCCGATCCCGCGCTGCACTCTGACGCTGCACTGCTCTGATCCGACACCGCACCATGCGTGGCATTGAGCTCTGATCCCACGCGCCGCCCTCACCGGCATACTTCCAACTGTCGTCCCAGTCCCCATGAGTGTTCCTGCCCTCAGAGTCGCAGGCTTCTGGCCTCGCCTCCGGGCTGCCCTCGGCCTTCTGCTCGCCAGCGGTCGCGCCGGCCTGCTCGGAGCGCTTGCCACGTTGGCAGCGGGGCTGGCACTCAACTGGTTCTTCGTTCTCTGGACGTTCCGACTCGCTGGCCTGGCCGACGGTTCGCTGCTGCTGCGCGCTACCGGTCAGGTCGTGATCGTTCTGCTGTTCGGCATACTGGCGCCCATCGGGTATCTCGTGCTCGCCAAGCAGGTCGGCGCGCAGGCGGCCGCCCGCAAACTGTACGGTCACCATCGCGAGGAGATCATCCACTGGGTTTCGAACGCGGCCCGTGAGAGTGCAGCCACCGCGGCAGCGAAGGCGGCAAACGCGAACGAAACCAGTGTGGCAGACAGTTTACCCGACTCACCCAAACGAGTGGTCCGCTCGTTCTCCCAGAGGCTGGCATCGGCGCCACGCCCGGTAGCGGCAGTCGTACGGCTGCTGCTGAGGCGCAGTCCACTGGCCGCACTCCTGCCGTCGCTCGGTGCCCTCGCCCCCGCCGTGGGCGGCTCGGATAGCCGATCACTTCCGTCCGCGGTGGTAGTGCAGATGGACGCGCTGGTCGCTGGCACGCTGACGACGGCCCGCCGAACGTTTCGGCAGGTGATCGCAGTCAACGCGGTTGTGATCGGGATTCTCGTGCTTGCCATCCTGCTACGCTGAGAGGCAAGTCGACGTCTGACTCGTCGATGGATCCGTGGCCGCGCTCGGGCCGAACTGCCAGAGGCGATTGCGCTCGCGCGTGGTGCTACAGCTTCTGCCGCAGCGCCTTGAACCGCGGCTCGTCTCGCAGCGAGTTCAGGTCGGAATCGTTGTCCAGCCATTCCCTGTGGCCGAACCCGTTGGCAACCGCCCGTTCCAGTGAGGCGAACGCCTCATCCTTCAATCCGCCCAGTGCATAAACACAGCCGACGTTGTAGAGCACCCCGGAGTCATCGGGATCCATGGCCATGGCGCGGCCCGCCCAATCCAGCGCGCGTTCGCGCTCGCCCAGCTGCATGAGAGCCCCGGCTCCCAGGTAGAGAGCGCGCGCGTCGTCGGGATTGAGCTCGAGATGCTTCTCCGCCACTCGCAATCCGTGGCGGAGCGCCTCGTCGGCTTCATGCTCCCGTCCCAGCGACCTGAGGGGGTTGTTCATCAGCAACAGCGCCTGATAGTCCTCCGGGCGTACTCGATGCGCGTCGGCAAAATGGCGGACGGAGTCCTCCAACCTGCCCTCCTGAAGGCAGGCCCGAGCGTACAGATAGTGCGCCTCGTACAGTTTTGGGTTGAGCTGCAGCGCGGTGTCGAACTCGGCGCGCGCCTCATCATACTTCCTGCTGAGCGTCAGCGCGAAGCCGCGCGAGGCGTGCGCCTCCGCAAGGTCTGGGTCCAGCTCCAGCGCCCGTCGACTGGCGGAGTCCGCCCCCTCGAGATTCGCCTTGCTCCCATCCCAGAGCATGTAGAGGAAGGAGCAGCAGTCGGCCACGCCGGTGTACGCAAGGGCATAGCTTGCATCGACCTCGATGGCGCGCTCGAACATGCGGCGCGCGAACTGGATGCCGGTGCGCCGGATCTGGTGAGAGTACTGCCGGCCGCGCAGATAGAAATCGTACGCCTCGACGTTGTCCGTGCGAGGCTTCTCGATCGCGCGCTTCTCGTCATCGCTCAGTACCACGCGCAGCGCCCGGACGATGTTGTCGGCGATCTCATCCTGAATCGCGAACACATCCTCCAGCTGCTTATCGTACCGTGCCGACCAGAGATGGAACCCGTCCGCAACGCTGACGAGCTGAGCGGTCACCCGGAGCCGGTTGCCAGCCTTGCGTACGCTCCCCTCGAGTACTGTTGCTACCTTCAGCGTGCGTCCAATCTCACCCATGTCGCCGCTCTTGCCCTTAAAGGCGAACGACGAGGTGCGCGACGCCACGCGAAGCGCCTGGATCTTGCTCAGCGCGTTAATGATCTCTTCCGCAATCCCATCGGTGAAGTACTCGTTATCCGGATCGTTGCTCATGTTCACGAACGGGAGCACAGCGATTGACTTGCCGCCACCCGACGGCATCCCGGGAGGTGTGGAAACGTCGAGCGGGCGGGAGATCGCCTGAGCGAAATGCGTAGGCGTGTCGAATCGGCCAGCCGGCACTTTCGCCATCGCCCGACAGACGGCGTCCTCCAGCCAATCCGGCACCTCGCCGCGCTGGTCGCGCAGGGAAGGAACCGGTTCGGTGAACAGCTTGGCGAACACCGCCTGCATGGTGGGCCCGACGAACGGTGCTGACCCGGTGATCAACTCGTAAAGCATCGCGCCCAGGGAATAGATGTCGCTTCTGCCGTCGATGTCGGTTTCACCGGCAGCCTGCTCGGGGCTCATGTATGCGGGCGTGCCAATCGACACGCCGGTCTGCGTAAGGCTGTCCGAGACGGCGGCGTTGACAGCCTTGGCGATGCCGAAGTCGGTCACCATAGCCTCCCCATCCTGCAGCATCACGTTCTCCGGCTTGATGTCGCGATGGACGACCTGCTGCCGGTGCGCGTAGTCGAGCGCGGCGGCCACCGCCCTCGCGATTCGCACGGCATCCACGAGAGGGAGTGGCCCTTCGCGCTGCAGCCGCTGCCGCAGCGACTCCCCATCGATGAACGGCATCACATAGAAGAGCACGTCCTCGGCCTGTCCCGAATCATACAGTGGTACGATGTGCGGATGCTGGAGACGGGCAGCGATCTGAATCTCACGGAGGAATCGCTCGGGACCCAGACTGGCGGCCAGATGCGGGTGCAGCACTTTCAGCGCAACGGAGCGGCCGTGCCTTAGGTCGCGGGCAAGATAGACGGTCGCCATGCCACCACGCCCAACTTCGCGCTCGAGGCTGTATCGTCCGGTGACCGAGGTGCGAAGCTGACTGAGTGTATCGGGCATGACTGAACGTGAGGGTCGCGCGGCTTCGGGCGGAGCGCTTCTCCGCATGCGCGTTAAAGATGCGGTCGGTGCGCGCCCACCGATAGAGGAACGGCGGTCGTTCGTTGGGATCGCGGGCGTACTCGTCGCAGTGCGGCCCTCCTGCTGACGATCACGCTGACCCCTGCAGTCACGGAAGTGGCGCCGGACGCATTTACTGTCGGTCCGCCCTGAAGCCCCGGAAATACCATGTCCGACTCGTGCGGTCAGCGCCCCAGCACCGACCGAGCGCGCCTCAAGAAAGTGACGAACGTGGGAGGCTCCGCCGGCGTCACGGTACTTCGCGAGCTTCGGGTTCGCGCGTACGGCGCCACGACGCGCCAGACGACGTGAGGAGATCCGCCGAGTTCCGGCAGCTTTGCCCGACGTCGGCGACAGTGATGGTACGAGCTCCAGGACAGGCCGAGAACACGCGCCAGATGTAGCCGCCGGCCGCCATCAGCGTACGCCGGGCAGACACCGGCTCCGCGGTAGCGCTGCCCCGCGTTTTCCTCCACGCGATGGCCGTCCGCCTTCGAGTCGCCGAGTGATACGAACGCCGCCGTTTCTCCGAGATGATTATCAGGAGTACGCGAAGGCGAGAGCCGCTGTTTCCCTCCGAGTCAGCTGGGCAAGGCTCTCCGAACTGTTTCAGTACCCAAGGTCTAGGAGCGTTCTCATGCGAGGCTCGATGTGCTGGACACTGCCGCTACTCTCATTTCTGATTGGCTTTTCAGCGCCGCGCCACACACAGGCGCAGCACAGGGAAGCCATCCCACGCACGATCCGCTTCACCATCACGGGAGTAGCTCTCAATGGCGGCGCCAGCGTGACGAACCAGCGGGGGATCAGCTACCGCATCACCTTTACCGGAGCAGCGACGGCGCAATACCGGATCAGAGTCGGCCAGATGCCCGACGCAACACAGCCATGGGGGTCCGCGCTGGCCAGTCCTATCGAGGGACAGGTCTGGCTCACAGGTGACGAGGGACCGAAGAAGGTGTACGTCCAGATGCGACAGAGCGCATCCTCCCAACCCATCGTCGCGAGCGGGGACATCACGCTGCGCTGGCCGCGTAAGGACTACGCTATACTGAACGAACGCGGTGTATACGTCCAGACACCACTCGAGAGCTTCCTGATGGCCGCCAGGAAGGAAGGGTTCGGGTTCTCCGCGCGAAAGGTCAGTTCCACGGGAGATGCATGCTACGGCCCACAACACGGATTCATGACAGCGACGAGCGGACTCGCCGGACTGTTTCTCGAGATCGTGTGCGAGTTTCGCGTGCTGACAGGCAAGCGACTGCAACCGGGCTGGACCATGAAGGAGATGAGGGTCGAACCTGTTGGCTCGCCAGCCGGCGCTACCTGCCAGATCGTCTCGGCCAAGTGGAACACCGACGATCCGGCGGTGACGATCCGTGTCAGGCACCCAGCCGGCCAGCTCGCACCAGGCGATAGCTATACATACTGTAAGATCACGCGACTCGTGCTCAATGGCCCCGACAGCCCGCACCACCAGTACATGGACTCGGTGCGCCCATGACCTTCGCTGTTAGCTGTCGAACACCGTCACTTTGGTTTTTTGCCCCGATACACCTGGCGCCGGTGGGCCGCTGTACCGGGGCAAACACCTTTACCGTAGTCGCCTCTCGTTAGCCGTTGGAAACGGTGCTGCCGGGTAGGGTCCGATCTTCTCGACAGTGTACTCGCTGGCCCAGAAGTCGGGTGGCCCCTCGCTGTCCGGCACCCGATTGCTCACCGGCTTGACGCCGTGCTTGAGGTACGCGGCAATGGCCCACAGCTCGTCGTCGGAGAGATGGCGCCATGCCGGCCAGGGCATCGGTATTGCCAGGTACTTGGGATTCGCAGGGTGATTGCCCTCGCCTGCCACCGTAGACGTTATCTCCACATCTGGCGTCTCGCCTGGGCGCAGGCCGAAGCGCAGCGAGTTGAAGATCTGCCGCTCGCTGAAGCGACCCATTCCGGTCGTGTTGTCGGGCGTCAGATTGCGCGGCCGGGTCTTGAACGGACCGATCTCGAACTCCAGCTCCTCGCTGCGCATCCCCA
>CAZOAT010000113.1:0-3238 GCA_964577965.1 uncultured Gemmatimonadaceae bacterium
CCGATCACGCCGACGGCTGCCCCGACGAGCTTTCTGAACAGCTCGCGGGGCAGCCGGCGCAGCACGCGCTGTCCCACGATCGTGCCGAACACGACCCCCGCCGTCATCACTCCGATGTCGTGTGCCGCTCCCGCGAGCGCGTCGCCCGAGCGGATCAGATAGACCGGCATGCGTGCAGCGTCCACGATGAGTCCGGTCGCGGTCGCTGTGGCGATGAACGCGAGCGGTTCCAGGCGGAACGCAAGCAGAGCGCCAGAGCGCACTCCTCCCTGATTACCGACCAGACCACCGAAAGCGCCTGAGACGCCGCCAAGCCCGACGGCGATGCCGGGTGGCCATTCACGACGCTCGAGCACGCCCGTGAGCGACGCGATGCCCGTGATCACAAGCAGCGCGCCGAGCAGCACGGTGAGACCGCGCGCGCCGAACGCGGGCTGCAGCAGCGCGCCGGAGAGTCCACCCGCCGCGCTCGCGAGTCCGAACCGCAGCAGCACTGGCCACGACGTATTGCGCCACAGAGTCGCGTAGCGGACCGCGGTTCCGATGAAGTGCGGGATGGAGACTGCAGCAACAGCAAGCGGGGTCCCGACCGAGAGTGCGACGAATGGGGTGAGGATGCTGCCAATTCCAAAACCCGTCACCGAGGCGACACCGCCAGCGACGCTCGACAGAACAAAGAGGAAGAGCAAGCTAGTGGCTCAAGGTGGGATAGCCGACACAGAGAGAAGCAAAGCTGCCAGCGGGTAGCTGTCAGCCTCCAGTCTCATCCCCGAGCTCCCTCACCGGATACTCATGGGTGTACGACTCTTCATCCTCGCGATCCATCGCCTCGTGCTCGCGATCGATCGCATCGCGCTCGGCGCGGTACCGCTCATACCACTCGCGCGTGATCTCGCCAGCGAGCTCGCGGTTGCCGAGCCCGAACGCTAGTCCGAGAGCGAGCGCGATGGCGCCGAACAGCAGCGCGAACGCCGTCGTCACGATGCCGCTGGCGATCCCGAGCTCCTGCAGCGCCATGAACACCGCGAGGACGATGACGCCGCCCTTCCCCACCCGCGCCAGCGTCGGACCGCCGTGCATCCCGCCCGCGCCGGCCATGATCAGCCCGCCGACGAAACCGCCGAGCACCATCCCCACGATGATTATCGCAATGGCCGCGATAACGCTCGGTATGTAGCTGACCAGCTCGGAGAAGACGTTCGCAAGCTGTTCCAGTCCGAGCGCGTTCGCAGCGATGAGGATCACGACGAACATCGCGATCCAGAACACCATCGTTGCGGCTATGCGCGTCGGATTGAAGTGAGTGCCGGAGCGCTCCACCGCCTGCAACACGCCACCACGCTCGAGCAGTCGGTTGAAATGGATGCGGCGAAGCGCCTTCTCGGTGCCGCGCTCCAGCAATCGCGCAAGCAGATACCCCGCGAAAACGATGACGAGCGCGCCGACCAGCGCCGGCACGTAGGTATAGATCTGGTCGAAGCTGTAACGCAGCCGCTCACCGAAAGTCGTGGCGACGTAGGGAGTGTCTTGCATCGGTCCCGAGTAGGGGTGCTGCCGTGAAACCTACGGGGGAGAGCTACCGGCTACCAGCGACCGCCCGGGCAGCTGGGAGCATCAGTTCCTCGTTCCTCTCTTCAGGTCAAACAGCGCACTCCGCTTGCACTGAGGACATATCAGCCAGTCTCGTCTCCGCGCGTAGCCGAGCCCGAACGAGCCGCCGCCGAGCGGTCGGCTCGTCATCTCCGCCTCGCAGCGCGGACAGCGGGCAGATCCGGCCACCGTGAATGCCCGACGGATTGCCTCGACCTCCTCCTGCGTGTACTGCGCCTCCTCAGCCACCGGCCCTGTCCACCAGCCGCAGAACGATCTTGCCGAACTGCTCCCCCGTCTGCAGCCGCTCGAGCGCCTGACGGCCGTCCTCCAGCGGGAACACGGAATCGATCGGCACCTGCAGACGACCGGCTGCGAGCTCGGCCACGATCGCGTCCAGCTCGGCGTCGTTTCCCATCGTCGAACCGAGAAACGTCCACTGGTTCCAGAAGAGCTTACGGACGTCGGTCTCGACTATCGGTCCGGATGTCCCGCCCGAGGTGACCAGGCGACCGCCTTTCGCCAGCGCGCCCAGCGACTGTTTCCAGGTGGCCGGTCCGACATTGTCGAGCACGACATCCACGCCACGCTTGCCGGTACGCGCCCTGATCTCCTTCGCGACGTCAACGCTGGAGTGATTGAAGGTCTCATCCGCGCCAAGCTCCCGCGCGCGCTCGAGCTTCGAGTCGTCGCCCGACGTCACCCAGACCTGTGCGCCGCGCAGTTTCGCGATCGCGAGCGCAGCCTGCGCCACGCCGCCACCGATCCCCCAGATGAGCACCGTCTCATCCGCCTGCACGACCGCTCTGGTGACGACCATCCGCCAGGCGGTGAGAGTCACCAGCGTGAATGCGGCCGCCTGATCGTACGTCACCACTGGCGGCAGTTGCCGCAGGTTCGTGGCAGGCACTACCACATAGTCGGCGAAAGTGCCCGGGTAGTGCTCGCCGAGGAGGCCGAAACGGATGCACATGGAGTGCTCACCGCGACGGCAGAACTCGCAGGTTCGGTCGCTGATACCGGGATTGATGAGAACCCTTTCGCCCTCAGCAGGTGCACCGGCTGGAGCGGGTCCGCCATACTTATCGACAACTCCGGCGCCATCCGCACCCATCACCCACGGCGCCCTGATGGTGACGCCGGGCAGTCCGCGGACCACCCACAGGTCGAGGTGGTTGAGCGCCGCCGAGTGAACGCGCACGCGAACCTCACCCGGTCCCGGCTCAGGAACAGGAAGCTCTGTCCGGAATTGCAGGCGATCGAGATCGCCGTGCTCTGAAATGGTGAGGGCTCGCACAGGCTGGTATATCTTTCGCCGGAAGATAGCCGCCAGTGTCTCCCGCCACTCTCAAATGCTCCAATTAAAGGTTCCACCGCTCGGCGAGTCGATTGTGGAAGCGACGATCTCGCGCTGGCTCAAGGACGTAGGCGACGCCGTGGCTACCGGCGAGACCGTCCTGGAGCTGGATACCGACAAGATCACAGTCGAGGTCGCCGCGCTCCGCGGCGGGGTACTCAAGAGCCGCGCGAAGAACGAAGGCGATGTGGTGAAGGTTGATGAGGTGCTGGGAGAGATCGACGACAGCGCCACTCCGGCGGCAGCTGTTCCCAGGCAGGCTGTGGACGAGCCTCAGGCTGCTCCGGAACC
>CAZOAT010000113.1:3338-6806 GCA_964577965.1 uncultured Gemmatimonadaceae bacterium
CCACAGGAAGCTCCGAAGGCTGCTCCGGCCGCAACACCGGCCGCATCTGAGGCTGCCGGGAGCGCGCGGGAGCCGGCCGCACCGAACAGCGGCGACGTGCGTCCATCGCCGGCTGCGAAGCGTGCGGCTGAGGAGCGGGGGGTGGATCTGAGCGCGGTGCGGGGCACCGGTCGTGGCGGAGTGATCAGCAAGCCCGACGTGATCGAGCAGGCGGGCGTCGCCGCGCGCGTACCGCCGCCGGCGACCGTTCCGGCGTCTGGCGGCGGAGCGGCAGCAGATACGCAGCGCGAGAAGCGCGAGAAGATGTCGGTACGACGCAAGCGGATCGCCGAGCGCCTGCTGGAGTCTCAGCAGTCAACCGCGCATCTCACGACGTTCAACGAGATCGACATGAGCGCTGTAATCGCGCTCAGGGAACGGCTCAAGGAACGTGTGGAGAAGGAGCATGGGGCGAAACTCTCCTTCATGCCTTTCTTCGTGAAAGCCGCATGCATGGCACTGAAGAGCCATCCGGTGATCAACGCGCAGGTGGACGGCGAGTTCATCATCTACAAGGACTACGTGCACATGGGTATCGCGGTCGCGTCCGAGGACGGGCTCGTGGTACCGGTTGTCCGCGACGCCGACAGCAAAGGGATGATCCAGGTCTCGCGCGACATCGTGGACATCGCGAAGCGCGCGCGCGACAGAAAGCTCACGATGGATGATCTCACCGGCGGCACGTTCACGATCACGAACGGTGGCGTGTTCGGCTCGCTCATCTCGACGCCGATCATCAACTTTCCACAGGTTGGCATTCTCGGGCTGCACAAGATTCAGGACCGGCCGGTCGTGATCGACGGCAAGGTTGAAGTCCGGCCGATGATGTACGTCGCGCTTTCCTATGATCACCGCATTGTCGATGGCCAGCACTCCGTGCTGTTCCTGGTGCGCGTGAAGGAACTGATGGAGGATCCCGCGGCGATGCTGGTGGAGTGATTCACACAGGTCGTGCACTCTTTCTTCCTACACGGGAGGCCGTATGCGTCGCACAATGATTCTCACTCTGGCGCTCGCGTTCACTGCTGGTTGCGCCGGTCCTGATGAGACCTACACAGACACGATGGCCGATGCGCCCGGCGTCACGCTCTCGGATTTTGCCGGCACATGGTACGGAACAGCGACGCCCGTGGGGAGCAACACCGTCGCGGCAAACGTCGAAATGCTGGCCACTTCCACCCCCGACGGCTGGTCGTTCACCGTGGTGAGCGCGGCAAATCCCGCAGAGGCCAGCACTACGCCCGCCCGGGTGGTGGCATTCGAGGGTGACAGCGTGATACTCGAGGCCGGACCATTCCCCAGCACACTTCGCCCCGGTGAGATGGTGTCCACGCGATCGGTGTACCGGCTGCAGAACGACAGCATGGTCGGCGTGGTGCAGGCCACGTACCCGGCCAGCGGCGAAACAGTCACGCTCAACAGCACGGCAACGCGGCGGCGGTAGCACGCCCGCTGAGAGGAGAAGCACGGCAGCTGATGACTGAAGACCAACACCTGAACACCGATGTGCTGGTCCTCGGCGGCGGCCCGGGCGGCTACGTAGCAGCCATCCGGGCCGCTCAGCTGGGCCTGTCCACAGTCTGCGTCGAGAAAGAGAAGACGCTGGGCGGCACCTGCGTCAACATCGGCTGCATACCGTCCAAGGCGTTGCTCACGTCCTCCGAGCATTATGAGTTCGCCCGCACGCATGCCGCGGAGCACGGCGTCCTGCTCGACGGCGTACGGCTCGACCTCGAGCGGATGATGGAGCGCAAGGACGACGTGGTCGCGCAGAACACCCGGGGCGTGGAATTCCTCTTCCGCAAGAACAAGGTGACGTGGGCGAAGGGAACCGGAACGCTGCGCCAGGGGAACGTCGTCGAGGTCCGGGACGGCGAGGGCGCGACCACCACCTGGAAAGCGCACGACGTCATCCTCGCCACGGGATCGGCACCGGTCGAGCTGCCGTTCCTGAAGTTCGATGAGGAGCGGATTCTGTCCAACGACGGAGCGTTGCGAATACCGCGTGTACCGGAACACCTGATAGTCATTGGTGGCGGAGTGATCGGGCTCGAGCTCGGATCAGTGTGGCGGAGGCTCGGCGCCAGAGTCACTGTCATCGAGCTGCTCCCGAACATTCTGCCCGGAACAGACCCGGACGTTGTGAAGGAAGCGGAGAAGGTGTTCCGCAAGCAGGGACTCGAAATCAGGACAGGCGCGAAGGTCACTGGCGCCCGTGTGGAGGGAGAGCAGGTCACCCTAGACGTCGAGCTCGATGGAAAGAGCGAGAGCATCTCCGGTGACTACGTGCTCGTCTCTGTCGGTCGGAAGCCGGCGCTCACCGGAGTGGACGCGAAGGCGCTCGGCATCGAGCTCACCGAGCGGGGCGAGATCAGAGTGGACGAGCAGCTGCGCACCAGCATACCGCACGTCTACGCCATTGGCGATGCGGTGGGCGGCAAGCTGCTGGCGCACAAGGCGGAGGAAGAGGGCGTGATAGCCGCGGAGGTGATCGCCGGTCATCGCGTGCAGATGTACTACAAGTCGATTCCCTCGATCGTGTACACCTGGCCCGAGATCGCGACGGTGGGACTCGGCGAGCACGAGGTGAAGGAGAGCGGACGAGCGTACAAGACGGGCAGGTTTCCATTCTCGGCGAACGGCCGGGCGCGGACGATGGCCGAGGGCAGCGGCTTCGTGAAGTTTGTTGCGGACGCGGAAACAGACGAAGTGCTCGGCTGCCATATCATCGGACCGAACGCTTCGGACCTCATCCAGGAGGTTGTGCTCGCAATGGAGTACCGCGGCTCTTCCGAAGACATCGGGATCACCGTACACTCGCATCCGACGCTCGGCGAGGCGGTGAAGGAGGCCGCGCTCGGCGTACTGGGGAGATCGATTCACATCTGACGGTTCCGACATGAGGAAGCCGGTCATACTCGCGGTTGACGACGAACCTGAGGTTCTGAACGCCGTCGAGCGCGACATCCGGAACCACTTCCGCAGCGATTATCGCGTGATGAAGGCGCGGTCGGGGCGTGAGGCGCTGGACACGACAGTCCAGCTCAAGAAGCGCGGAACGGCCGTAGCGCTGTTCATCGTGGACGAGCGCATGCCGGAGATGCGGGGCACCGATTTTCTCGCCGAGGCGCTCAAACTCTTCCCCGATGCCCGCCGCGTGCTGCTCACAGCGTATGCCGACACAGAGACGGCGATAGCGGCCATCAATCAGATCGGCCTGGATCACTACCTGATGAAGCCCTGGGAGCCGCCGAGCGAGCGGCTGTACCCCGTGCTCGACGATCTGCTCTCCGAGTGGCGCGCGAAGTACCGGCCACCGTTCGAGGGAGTCCGTGTTGCGGGCACGTCGTTCTCCGCAGCCAGCTACGCGGTGAAGGAGTTCCTCGCCTGCAACCTCGTACCCTACCAGTGGCTCGACGTGGACCAGGA
>CAZOAT010000114.1:0-6710 GCA_964577965.1 uncultured Gemmatimonadaceae bacterium
TCGTGTAGTGACCCAGCAGTGCTGCCGACAGCCTGTCAGCCGGGTTGGTCAGCGGGTGCGTCCGGAAGTTGAGGTGCCCTGATCATATCGCCGGGGTTCCAAAGCGCCAGAGCCGCTGCTGCAGCGCGACCCCTGGTCCCCACCCGGCCCCGCCAGTGAACGGCTGACCGTCGTTCAGCCGCCGTTCGGAACACGATTTGCGCGTGACGGCACCGTCGCGTGCGGGAGCCCGGGGTCGGTCCCGCAGCTCCACTGCGTGCGCCAACCGGAGGATACCAATGGCCGAAATCGATATCGAACGCAAATCGCGCAGCAATCCCTGGCCCTGGGTGATCGTCGGAATCGTCGTTCTGGCGCTGATCGCGTGGTGGGTCATGACGCAGCAGGGCGAGCGGACGACCGCTTTCGAGGATGAGCCTGCGCCGTCTGCGCAGGTCGAGGCGTTGCCGCCACCGACGGATCCGGCATCGCTGCCGCCGGAGCAGGAGGTGCCACCACCGCAGCCTGAACCCGAGGGCGCCCCTCCAACGCCGTAGTTACCGGGCACAACCACGAACATGGGAGATCGGAACATGGCTGACCAAAACAAGCATCTCGACAAGGAAACGGCGGAGCTCAGGCAGCGGCGGGGCCTGGAGCCACTCGCCCGGCTCGACGAGCTCGATGGATACGAGGTGGCGGATCACGATGAGGACATCCGCGGCTGGGATGTCTTCACCCCCGACGGCAAGAAGGTGGGGAAGGTCGACGAACTTGTCGTGGACACATCGGTCCTGAAAGCACGCTATATGGAAGTGAAGCTGCTGAAGGAAGTTGTGGGCGAAGACGAGGAACGCTGGGCGCTGATCCCGGTGGGCATCGCACGACTGAGCGAGGAGAAGGAAGTGGTGATCGATCACGTTCCGACCGCCATGCTGCTCACCAAGGAAGAGCGGAAGCGCAGGCCCCTCGATCGGGAGGTCGAACTGGCGGTCCGCCGGGAGTTCGGCGGCAGCGGCGACATCGCCGACGGCGACGACAGCTTCTACGAGGACGACATGTACGACGATCGTGGTCTGCGGCGGGAGCGTAACGCGGGGCGCGACAGCTACATCATCCGCCCTGACGAGCCGTCAGACACCAGGATCTGAAACCGTGGCGCGCGCCCGAGAGGCGCGCGCCACACCCGTCGTGCTTGGATAGCTCATGGTGAGGCTCAGCCGCGTCTCGCAGCGACGGTGCAGTGCTCAGCTCCGACGCGGGATCAGCTGGAGCGTTGAAGCCGCGCAATCGCGGTTCTTGCCGCCCGCACTCGCGCCTGCAGTTCAGGATCGGCTTCACGCCACTCGTTCACGAAGGCGGTGTAATGTGCGAGTGCTCGCGCCCTGTCTCCCCGGCGTTCGTACAGCTGGGCAAGTCGCTCGTGGATCGGCGCTTTGAACCACGCATCGCTGTTCAGGCGGAAAGCTTCGGGCGTGGTCAGATACCGCTCGTACACGGCGATCACGGAGTCAGCCACTCCAGCCGAGTCGTACGTGAGAGCCAGGTACGGAAGCCGGCACGTCACGCAGTTTCCAACTGGTATGCTTCGAATCTGCTGGATGGCCTCAGTGTAGCGCCGGTCGCCGAAGCTGATCGCCGCGCGAATTGCGGAGACCGTTTCCTCGTTCTGGACCCGCTGGACGTCGTCCGCCTGTTCCTCCCAGTTTCGGAGCATCTCCCGGGCAAAGTCAGTTCTGCCCGCCATTGCAGACGCGCCGGCGATCCTCAGGTACGGCCGTTCGTCGGGCGGCAGATTCCTGAACTGGGCCGACCGGGCCACGCGTTCCAGATCAGCCTTCACGTCCTGACGGATCAGCAGTCCGAGGGCCTCGATCGAATCGAGTCTGAAATTGACGTCGATGAACCCCGGGGACCCAATCCGTGGGCGAGCCAGCGGAGCGATCTCCGCGCGCATCCGGGATGCATCGCGTAGCCGGCCCTGCCGAAGGGCCACCGCGATCGTCAGACCGAACGCGGTGATCCGGTCGCTCGGTGAACGGAGGCCTTCCACGAACCTGGCCAGCCTCTGATCCACCGTTGTATCACCCATCTGATACCGCAGATTGAGATCCATGATGGTCATCTCGGGCATCTGCGGGAACCAACGGAGACCGGCGTCCATCGTTGCCCGCGCATCAGCCAGCTTGCCGAGGCGGACCTGACCCACCGCGAGGTTGGTGTATCCGCCCGCAAACATCGAATCGGCTTCGATTGCGCGGATCAGGTACTGTTCGGCCCGACCGTGTTCGCCTTCCTGTGCATACAGGAGAGCCACGTTGTTGAGTGCCACGCGGTTGGTTGGCGAGACCTCGAGCGCTGCCTCGTACGCGGAAATGGCACGCGCACGGTCGGCCATCGCTGTCCCCCAGTACGAACCCTCGGTGAGGTAACGCTCCAGAGCCGGAAGACGCTCACGGTACATGTAGGCGCGTGTGATCATCTCCCTGGCCCGCGCGGCCTCCCCACGGTTGGAGTACATCGTGCCGAGCCTGCGGTACGCCATCGCGAACGTCGTGTCCGCCGCGACAGCTTCCTTCAGCAGCTCGAGGCCGCGGTCGTAATCGGTCCCCGGGTCCAGCGCCTGTGTGTACTTCCGCAGTGCTTCCAGCGAGCCGGTCGTGACCTGTTCGAGACCGGGCGACCCACGCACGGATCTGATCGACTCACCGATCCTTTCCCGCACCCGCTTCGAAAGTCTGTCGATAGCCGGGATCAGCTGCTCGCCCGAGTTGGCCGTTTCACGAAACGCCGCGAGCACCTCACCGGAAGATGGGGACACGAGCCGCGCCGCGAGCAGGTACCCTGCTCCAACAGGTGTCACGTCTCCTTCCACCAGCAGTCTTATCCCTTCCCGCGTCGCAAGCTCGCGGGCAACCGGCGCGGCCAGCCGCGTATTCGGCGCCCTCTGCATCCGCCGCAGCGCCTCTTCAATGAAGACAGGCTGGACAGCTGTCACGGCGCGCGACTGCGCGAGGTCCGTACGGAAAGCCTCGGTAACTACCGACCCAAGCAACGAGTCGGGGCTGTTGTTCTCGAATTCGGCGACCAGCACCGGTGCGCGCTGGTCCAGCACGCCGGCTGCCAGCAGCGATCCCGCCGGTCCAATTCCCATCAGCCGCATCGCCATGTAGCCGGCGACCGCGAGCACGAAGACTCCCATGGCCAGCCCGCCGCCCACGAGCATCCTTCCCCAGGTGAAGTGCGGCTGCGCCTTCAGCGACAGCTGCGTCATGGTTGACTGCGGCACGGTAGAGCCGCCCGGAGTCTGGGCCAGCGTCGCCTGCGCCGTCCGCGATTGGTGGTGCACCAGTCCGACGAACAGCAGCACCGGTAGCCCGAGGGCCATCAACACCAGAGCGCCGGTGAATACCCAGTCGGGGAGGCCGATGCCCACGACCGCCGCACGGGCGAGAATTGCGACCGCCGCGAAAGACACGGCGTAAATGGCGAGCGCGCGGCCGAAGGAGCGTTTGCCGGCAAGCGCCATAGCCGGGCCGGCCGCGTAACCGCCGCTGGTGATCAGCGAGTCCAGTTCCTCCAGAATCACAGAGGCAGACTGCGGCCGCTCGCCGGGTTCCTTGGCGAGGCAGCGCATGATGAGCGAAGCCAGGCCGGGTGGCGTATCAGGCCGGAGACCGCTCACGTCCTCGGGCTTCTGGGAGAGGTGCGCGGCGAGGATCCGTTGCGGAGCGCTTGCCACGAATGGCGGCCGACCGGTCACCATCTCGTAGGCCATCGCACCGAACGCGTACAGATCGGCGCGGTGGTCCATGTTCGGGTCCGCGGCGATCTGCTCGGGGGCCATGTACGCGGGCGTTCCCAGCGCGGTCCCGGCGACCGTGAGCGTCGGGTTCGGCACCTCGTCGCGGGCGCTGGACAGCGCTTTCGCCACGCCGAAGTCCGCGACCAGTGCGTCCCGCCGGGTGAGCAGCACGTTGTCCGGCTTGATGTCGCGGTGAACCACGCCCAGCTCATGGGCGTAAGCCAGGGCCTTCGCGACGTCGCGAAGAACCCGCAGCGTGTCGGCAATCGGCATCGCGCCGCGGCGCGCGAGACGGGCCCTGAGCGACTCGCCGTCCACCAGCGGCATCGTATAATAGGGCGTCCCGTCGGCGGTCTGGCCCGCGGAGAGGACGGGGACGATATGCGGATCCTGGAGCCGGGCTGCGAGCAGGATCTCGCGGCGGAAGCGGTCGGCGTTCAGCGGTCCTGCGAGCTCCGGCGGCAGCACCTTGAGCGCGACCCTGCGGCCGAGCGAAACATCCTCGGCGATGAAGACGCGACTCATTCCCCCACCGCCAAGCTCGCGCTCGATGGTGTAGGAACCCCCCAGGCTCTGCTGTAGTCCGGTCGTCAGATCAGCCACTGTCACATCCCATTAGTCACACTACACCGTTCGAGCGAAAGTAGGCGGGGGTTTCAGGTGCGGCCAGTCTCGTGGCGGTGGCGGATTCGCACTCTCAGCGGCGCGCGGTCGAGCGGAGCTGGCTGCGAACTTCACTGATCCAGTTGTGGGCGATCACCACCTGGGAGCTTTCGGCGGCCTTCAGGACGAGGAATCCGTTCCCATCCGGGGTCACGTCGTAATTGGCGTGGGGGAGAGGGGCTCTCACGAAGTCGTCGCGAAACAGTACTTCCCGCGAGACAATGGTGAACGTCGGATCGGTCCTCACGTGCGCGACGTGGAAGTTCTGGTTATCGCGGTAGAACAACCTGCGGCCGTCCCTGGACCAGACCGGCTCGGACCCGCCCGCGATCGACACCTGAACGCGCCCGCCCGGGCCGGGAAAGGGCTGGACGACCACCTGGTCTCCTCCCGACTCCGTTGATACGAACGCTACCCAGCGTCCGTCGGGGGACAGGCGCGGCATGAACGCGGCGAAGGCCGGATTTGATATGGGGTGCGGAGATGTGTCTCCGGCAAGCCGGCGGTACATGACAGCCGCGCCTGCGGTGTCGAGCTGATACACGACGGCACTCCCGTCAGGAGTTATCACGGCCTCGTAGTAATCCTCACGCTCATCGGTGAGGAGTGGTTCTTCGGGGCCGCTCAGATCGGCCGGCCGCCACCATATCGTCGAACGCCTCTCACGCGCGGTTCTGAAGAGCACGCGGGCCCCATCAGGTGTCCACTCGGGTCGTTCGTTGAGCGCGCCGTCGGTCGTGACCCGCGTGATCGTTCCGCTCGCTATGTCGAGGATCCAGATGTCGCGCTGTGCAGCAGCCGAAACGGAGAGCGCGACCCTGCGGCCGTCGGGAGAATACCGCGGATAGGCGTGGCGGCGCTGCTGTTCGATGAAGGGCCGCAGGTTACCGCGCATGTCGGCGAGCATTACCTGGTTAGCGGGCGAGCCGCTCTGATACGCGAGCGTGCCGCTCCGGGAAAGCGACACCTGTGCTGTCCCGGTTGTCTGGTTCACTTCCACGTCTCCGAGCAGCGGCTGCGGAGTACCCGATACGGCGCGGCCGCCCAGGTCGATCGGCATGGCCATCACGGTTCCCGCGTCGGTGACGAAGATCACCCCGTCGTCCACCACGCCGAGGGCCTGCAAACCGGCGACATCGAGCAGAGTGCATTCACCACTTCCGAGCGAGGCGATCGCCAACCGGGCTGAGGTCACTCCCTGCGTGGACCAGCTGGTGTACAGGGCCACGCGCCCGTCGTCGAGCACGAGCGGGCTTGCTTCGTAAGTGGCATTCATCGCTGTGCCGCTCGTGCACGTCCTGCGCGGCGTACCTCCGTTTGCCGGAACCGTGTGAAGGAAGCCATTGCCCATGGAGACGACGATCTCGTCACGCGGGCTCCAGGACGCGCCCGCAAGCACACCGGGTGAATCCATGATGTCCAGCACCGGCCCGCCACCGACGCGAACCTTGCGCATCCGGGTGCTGTTGACGAACCCGATCCACTCGCCGTCCGGCGAGAAGAAGACCAGGAACGCGTCCTCGGTCCCTGCGAGCGGCCGAAGCGTGGGATCGGCCATGCTCCGCACGAAGATTCGCTGGGTGCCCGTCGGCTCTCGCGCGGCGAATGCAAGCGTACTCCCATCTGGAGACAGTGCCAGCAGCGTCTGCGTGCTTGTAATCGTGGCCATGCCCGCGCTGAGAGTGAGCGGGAAGCGGATCGTCTGCATGGGAGTAACCCGCCGCGCCACGGTCCATCCGACCGCTGCCAGCACGGCCGCGACAGTCGCCACGAGCGCAACGCCCAAAAAAACCGGATCGCGGAGGCGTGAACCGCTCCGCGTGCGTCCCGCCGATGCAACAGTGCGTGACCGCGTCGTCGTCGAGCCTTCCTGGAACGCCTGCGCGAATTCTCTCGCCGATGCGAACCGGTCGGCCGGCATCTTCTCGAGCGCAGTAAGCACTGCTTCCTCGACGTGCAGCGGGATGGAGCGGCGCTTGATGCTTGGCGCGGCCGGATCTGTCGTGAGCACGCGAGCGACAATCGCCTGCGCGTTCGGACCCACGAATGGCGGCTCGCCGGTCAGCATCTCGTACGTGACCGCGCCGAGCGCGTAGATGTCCGCGCGGTGATCCACGTTGCGATCGCCCATCGCCTGCTCGGGCGCCATGTACTGCGGCGTCCCGAGCGACATTCCAGTTTGCGTCATGCGCGCGCCGCCGGCCTGCTGCACGGCCAGCGCGATCCCGAAGTCCGCCACCATCGGACGTCCCTCGTGCAGCAG
>CAZOAT010000115.1:0-6565 GCA_964577965.1 uncultured Gemmatimonadaceae bacterium
CGGGCGTACGTCCCGCACCGCACGACACGGCCATGGCTGCGACGGTTGTACGCGACACGGCCGCTGCCGCGAGGGTGGCGCGGGACACCGCCAGCGTGCGGGCCGCGCGGGGCGACACGGCTGCGGGTCCAGCCGAGCTGGTGACGTGGCCTGAGTCCGATTCCGTGGAGCGGTCGCTGCTCGAGAGGCGCGACTACGTTGCCACCCGCTATCGCGGCGACAGGGTCACCTTTAACGCCAGCACGCGCGGGCTCGAGGTGCAGGGAGCCCCTGCGGCTGTCGGCCGGGGACAGGCACTGCTGGTGGGTGACACCATCTCGTACAACGACGCGACCCAGATCGTGGTCGTCCGTGGCGACACCAACATTCTGAGAGACCCGGCTCAGAACACGGCGGACGTGATCGCGCGCGGCAGCCTCACCTACGACATCGCGCGTGGTCACGGCTCCATTACGAACATCAGCACGGCCGTGACCAGCGGTGAGCAATGGTACGTGCAGGGCACCGGCGGGTTCCTCATACGTGACACAGAGGGCGTCCGCCCGGCCACGTTCTACGTCCGCGACGGATCGTTCACAACCTGCGACGAGGAAGTTCCCGACTACCATTTCCGGGCCGGGGAGATCAAAATGATCACCCGCAACTTCCTGGTGGCGCGCCCGGCCACTCTGTACATCGGTGAGGTCCCGGTGATGTGGCTGCCGTTCGTCTTCCAGGACATCAGGTCCGGGCGCAGGAGCGGCGTGCTGTCCCCGCGGTTCGGCGTCAGCGAGCTCGTGCGTAACAGCCCTCTCTATCGCCGGCACGTTGAGAACCTCGGCTACTACTTCGCGTTCAGCGACTATCTGGACTCGCAGGTGTGGATGGACTGGCGCAGCGGCGCGCGCGGAACCGAGCAGGATCCCGGCTGGACGAGGTGGAACGGAGAGGTGCGCTACCGCTGGCTCAACAGGTTCATGACAGGCCGGATCGCATCGTCGCATACATCCGATCAGAACGATGCTACCAACACGGCGGTCAGCTGGAGCCACGAGCAGGCGTTCTCACAGACACGGCGGCTCACGACCAACGTGAACTACGTGACGAACACGCGACTGCAGCGGCAGAACGCCTTCAACCCGCAGCAGGTTCTCGCGACCATCAGCTCGCAGGCGAGCTACCAGCAGAAGCTCGGGCCCGCGTCACTGTCGCTCGGCGGTAACCGCACGCAGTATCCGGGGCGGACCCAGGTGCAGCAGACGCTTCCCACGCTGGCACTGGCGGTGCCGACGATCGCGCTCGGCCGCTGGCTCGAGTGGACACCTGATTTCCGCTTCGACAACCAGCAGACGCTTGCGCTCGATCAGCCGGGAACCGTCGGCTTCCGGCACTTCCTCCGTGACGGCGTAGTGGACAGCGCACTCGTCCGGGGCGACCAGCGCACGACCTCCGCGAGCTTCAGCACGCCGCTCAAGCTGTTCGGCTGGACGTGGCAGAACTCCTTCAGCTTCAACGACCGGTTGGACGACTATCCCACGCAGGTGAGAATCGCCGACCCGGAGGATCGCACGGCGTTCACAACCAGGGCGTTCGCCCGTACTTACCAGTCGGGGCTCGACTGGCAGACGGGGATCAGCCTGCCAGCGCTGTTCGGCGGGACGTGGAACCTGTCTCCCAACATCAGCTTCAGGAACGTGGACCCGGGACCGCTGTGGGTACGGTCGCAGTTCACCGGCGGCAACTGGATCAGCCAGTCGAAGCGCGTGGACTATTCGCTGTCCGTGTCGCCCACCATGTTCGCGCTCCTTCCCGGAATCGGGCCGCTGTCACGCATTAGACATTCGATCTCGCCGCGACTGAGCTACAGCTATTCGCCGAGAGCCGAGGTGGATCATGAGTACCTCCGCGCTACGAACCGGACGGCGGCGGACTACCTCGGCAATCTCACGCAGAACCAGGTCACGCTGCACCTGTCGCAGGTCCTCGAGGCCAAGCTGCGCGGTGGCAGTGACACCACGGATGCAGATCCCGGGCGGAAGCTTCGACTGATGTCGGTCAACTTCACACCGCTCACCTACGACTTCGAGCGGAAGCGGGCCACCGGCAGGAGCGGCTTCACCACGCAGAACTTCCAGTACGACATAGCATCCGACCTGCTCCCTGGCTTCGGGCTCCGGGTCGGCTACTCCCTGTTCCAGGGGAACCCGCTCAGCGACACCGCGGTCTTCAAGCCGTACCGGGAGGACATCAGCGCGTCGTTCAGCTTCAACGAGCGATCGCCGGTGTTTGCCGCGCTCGGCAGGATTTTCGGCCGGGCAGTGCAGCCCGCCGCCCCGCAGGTGGACCGCCTGGAGGCGGGGCCGGACGACGCGCTCGCCATGCGTATCGCCGGTACGCCGGTGGCCGGGAGCCAGAGGCGTGACATGGAGATGGCCCTCCCAACTGCCGGTGCCTGGCAGGCGACGTTCGCCTTCTCCTCCCAGCGACAGCGGGAGCCGACTGGCGGGAACATCATCGACTTCGATCCCGCGGAGAACTGCCGGGCGTTCGAGAATCCGCTCATCTACCAGCAGTGCCTGCTGGAACAGCAGACCAGGCCGACGAGCGCCGTTCCGTTCAATCCGGTGATCGGCGCTCCCTTCATCCGAATGCCGCCGCGCGAGACGCTGCAGTGGAACACCAACTTCCACATCACACCCAAGTGGGCGGCACAGTGGCGAACGACGTATGATTTCCGTGCACGCGAGTTCGCCAGTCACCAGGTCACTCTCGAGCGTCAGTTGCACGATTGGCGGAGCAATTTTGCATTCACCAAGGCGCAAAACGGTAACTTCTCCTTCATGTTCTTCGTTTCGCTCATCGCTCAGCCGGATCTGAAGTTCAACTACGACAAGCAGACCTATCGGCCGCTGGATAGATGACCCGCGGCGCCGTCGTGCTTGACGGGAGTTCGCTGACGCTTGCCGATGTTCGCGCTGTCGCGCGGGACAGCGCCTCCGTTCAGCTGGCTGCGGAGGCGCGGGCGCACATGCTGCGTACGCGCCGCATAGTGGAAGAAGCCGCCCAATCGGGCGCCGCGGTGTACGGTGTGAACACAGGGTTCGGCAAGCTCTCCGAGGTCCCGATTGCGCGGGAACAGGTGGACGCGCTGCAGGTGAACCTCATCCGCAGCCATGCCGCAGGCGTGGGCGAGCCGATGCCGGCAGAGGAGACGCGCGCGATGATGCTGCTGCGCGCGAACGTACTCGCCGGTGGGCGCGCGGGCGCACGGCCCGAGGTCGCCGAGCTCCTCTGTGAAATGCTGAACGCCGGGCTGCACCCGGTGGTGCCCGAGCAGGGGAGCGTCGGTGCCAGCGGCGATCTCGCTCCCCTGGCCCATCTGGCACTCCCGCTGATTGGTGAAGGCGAGCTGTTCGCCGGATCGGGGCGCCGCGGTCCGGCTGCGGACCTGCTGCGGGCGGCGGGTCTGTCGCCGATCCGACTTGGCCCGAAGGAGGGGATCAGCCTCATCAACGGGACGCAGGCGCACACGGCGATCGCGGCTCTGCTCTGCGTGGATGCGCGCGCGATCTGGGCATCCGCCCAGGTGGCCGGGGCAATGTCGCTGGAGTCGCTGCTCGGGACGCCGGTCGCGTTCGACGAGCGCATCCACGAGGCGCGTGGACAGCGCGGCCAGGAGCGCGCTGCCGCGGTGCTGCGCTCACTGCTTGCGGGGAGCGAGATCCGGGAGTCGCACCGTGATGGCGATCCACGTGTGCAGGATGCCTACAGTTTGCGCTGCATTCCCCAGGTTCACGGCGCTGTGCTCGACGCGCTCGACTGGATCGGCTCCGTGGTTGCGCGCGAGCTGAATGCCGCCACGGACAACCCGCTGGTGTTCGACGACGGCGCGATGCTCAGCGGCGGCAACTTTCACGGCCAGCCGGTGGCGCTGGCACTGGACGTCCTCGCCATCGCGCTCAGCACCCTTGCGACGATGTCCGAGCGGAGAACCGACCGTCTCGTGCACCCTGACCTGAATCAGGGGTTGCCGGCGTTCCTCGCGCCCGAGCCCGGTCTCCACTCGGGTTTCATGATGGCTCAGGTGACGGCCGCGGCGCTGGTCAGTGAGTGCAAACTGCTGGCGCACCCGGCGAGTGTCGATTCGATCCCGACCGACGGCAGCAAGGAGGACGTCGTTCCGATGGCGATGGGGGCCGCCCTCAAGGCGCGACGCGTGGCGGCGAATGCGCGGCACGTTGTCGCAATCGAGCTCATGTGCGCTGCCCAGGGGGTGGACTATCGCGCGCCGTTGAGGCCCGGGGCCGGAGTGCTGATGGCCCATGGCGCCGTCAGGCAGCGTGTCCCGCGACTCGGCGACGACCGCGTGCTGAGCGGTGACATCGCCACGATCGCGGAGCTCATCGCGGCGGGCGCATTCATGCAGGGAGAGCCGGCATGACTTCAGTCGAAGCGCCCCGGGGGATCGACCGTGCAGCCGCGAGGGGACCGATTCGCGCGCCTCGCGGGACGGAGATCTCATGCAGGGGATGGCAGCAGGAGGCCGCGCTGCGCATGCTCATGAACAACCTCGATCCGGAGGTCGCCGAGAGACCCGGTGATCTGGTAGTGTATGGCGGTACCGGGAAAGCGGCGCGCAACTGGGAGTGCTACGATGCGATCGTCAGCACGCTGCGACGGCTGGCGGACGACGAAACACTGCTGGTTCAGAGTGGCAAGCCAGTCGCGGTCTTCCGTACGCACGAATCCTCCCCCCGCGTGCTCATCGCCAACAGCAACCTGGTGGGTCGCTGGGCGAACTGGGACGTTTTCCGCGAGCTGGAGCAGCTCGGTCTCACCATGTATGGGCAGATGACCGCGGGCTCCTGGATATACATCGGGACGCAGGGGATCCTGCAGGGAACGTTCGAGACGTTCGGCGCCGTCGCGCGGCAGCACTTCGGCGGCTCGCTCGCGGGGCGATTCGTTCTCACCGCCGGCCTCGGCGGGATGGGTGGCGCGCAGCCGCTGGCGGCCACGATGAACGACGCCGCGATCCTCGCCGTTGAGGTCGACGAGAACCGCGCGCGCAAACGGCTCGAGACGGGGTACTGCGACCGGCTTACGGCCGATCTCGACGAGGCGCTGTTCTGGATCAGGGAAGCCATTGGCGCGCGACGCGCCGTTTCGGTCGCACTCACAGGCAACGCCGCCGAGGTGCTTCCCGAGCTCGTGCGGCGCGGCATCACTCCCGACGTGCTCACTGACCAGACGAGCGCGCACGACACCCTCAACGGCTACGTGCCGGCAGGTCATGATATCGCCGCAGCCGCAGAGCTCCGGACGCGCGACCCGAAGCGGTACATAGTCGCGGCGACTGCGTCGATCGCGGAGCACGTGCGCGCGATGCTGGCGATGCAGGAGCGCGGCGCGGTCACCTTCGATTACGGCAACAACATCCGAACCGTGGCTTACGACGCCGGAGTGAAGAACGCTTTTTCGTTCCCCGGATTCGTTCCGGCCTATGTTCGCCCGCTGTTCTGTGAGGGGAAAGGGCCGTTCCGCTGGGTGGCTCTGTCGGGCGATCCGCGCGACATCGCGCGCACCGATGAGCTCGTCCTGGAACTGTTTCCGGACGACGCGCACCTCCGCCGCTGGATACGGATGGCTGGAGAGCGCGTTCGGTTTCAGGGACTGCCGGCGCGCATCTGCTGGCTCGGACAGGGCGACCGTGCGCGCTTCGGGGTCGCGCTCAACGATCTCGTGGCGTCGGGGGAGCTGCGCGCGCCAATCGTCATCGGCCGCGACCACCTCGATACCGGCAGCGTGGCGTCCCCGTTTCGCGAAACGGAGGGGATGCGGGACGGGAGCGATGCGATCGCCGACTGGCCGATTCTGAACGCGATGCTGAATGTCGCCAGCGGGGCATCATGGGTTTCCTTTCACCACGGCGGTGGAGTCGGTATCGGCAATTCGCTGCACGCCGGCCAGGTGATAGTTGCCGATGGCACGCCTGAGATGCGACTGCGGCTTGAGCGCGTGCTCACCAACGATCCCGGAATCGGCGTGGCCCGTCACGCCGACGCGGGCTACGACACGGCCGTCGAGACTGCGCACAGGCACGGTCTCGACCTTCCGATGCCCGGCTTGGCGGACTGACCCGGGCGATGCTGTCCGCCCGCTTCAAACCGTGGCACGTGCCCCTGTTCATCGGGAAGTACGCCTGGCTCGTCGCCTTGCGCCGGCCCATCCTCGTACACTTCGAGGTGACGCTCCGCTGCAACGCGCGCTGCGACTTCTGCGACTACTGGAAGACCGACCCGCGGGCGCGTGATCTTGAGGTGCGCAGCTTCGCTGATGCCGCGCGGTTCTTCAGGCCGCTGCTGGTCACCTTCACCGGCGGAGAGCCGACGCTTCGCCCGGACCTCGAGCAGCTGGTACGCGCGGTGGTTTCCGAGGTGCGGCTGAAGTACGTGATGCTGATCACGCATGGCGCGAAGCTCGACGTGAGCCGGGCGCTGTCGCTCTGGGAGGCTGGGATAAACCAGTTCAACATCTCGCTCGATTATCTCGACGAGCGCCACGACCGCGCGCGCGGAATCCCCGG
>CAZOAT010000116.1:0-6476 GCA_964577965.1 uncultured Gemmatimonadaceae bacterium
CGGTGGGTGAGACACGACTGAAAAGCGCTAGATTTCCCCGATGCCTGCTCCTGCGTCCGTGACGTCCGGTCCATCCAAGATCGTGTGCGTTGGCCGTAACTACGCCGAGCACGCAAAGGAGCTAGGCAACGAAGTTCCCCGGGAGCCACTGATCTTCCTGAAGCCTCCGTCGAGCGTCATAGACGATGGTGCGGATATTCTCCTGCCGCATCAGTCCATGCGCGTGGAGTTCGAGGGAGAGATCGGTGTCGTGCTGCGGGATCGGTTGCGGCGCGCCTCGCAGGAGGAAGCGGTAGCGGCGATCGGCGCGATCGTGGCGGCGAACGACGTTACTGCGCGTGATCTCCAGCGAAGCGACGGGCAATGGACCCGGGCCAAGGGTTTCGACACGTTCTGCCCCCTGGGGAGACCGGCTCTGTCGTTTCCCGCGCTGAACGATCTGGTGCTCGTCACTCGTGTCAATGGTGAGGAACGGCAGCGCGCCCGTAGCAGTGAAATGGTGTTCAGCATCCCGGCGCTGCTGTCGTACATCTCCGACGTGATGACACTCGAAAGCGGTGACTTCGTTCTGACCGGGACGCCTTCCGGTGTCGGCCAGCTGGAGCCGGGGGACACGGTCGAGGTCGAGATCGAAGGAGTGAGCACCGTCAGGAACCCCGTGAGGAACGGCTACTGATGCCGGCGTTCAGCGCCCGACTGCACAGTCTGCCGGAGTATCCGCTGGCCAGAATTCCTGCGCGCAAGCGGGAGCTGCTCGCACGCGGGGTGGACGTCATCGACCTGGGAGCGGGCGATGCCGATCTGCCGCCGAATCCAGCCGCCGCCGAGGCGTTGCGGGAGGCGGTCGGACGTCCGGAGATGAGCCGGTATGGCTTCGCACTCGGGCTTCCCGAGTTCCGGCACGCCATCGCCCGCTGGATGGAGCGCCGCTTCGGCGTCAGCTTCGATCCGCTGTCCGAGACCGTCCCTCTGATCGGATCCAAGGAGGGCATCGCCCACCTGGCTCTCGCCTATCTGGAGGCCGGTGACACGGCGATAATGCCGGAGCCGGGATACCTCGCGTATCTGGGAGGAACACTGCTTTCCGGGGCAGAGCCGTATCGCTACCGCCTGCGGCGCGACAATGGGTTTCTCCTGAACCTGGACGAGGTCCCGCAGGAGGTCCTCGACCGCGCCAAACTGCTGTATCTCAACTATCCGGGGAATCCGACCGGGGCTATCGCTCCGCGATCGTACCTGCAGGACGTGGTCGATCGCTGTCGGGACCTCGACATCCTCCTGGTGTATGACAACGCCTACTCGGAGCTGGCCTTCGACGGTTACGTGCCGCCGAGCATCTTCGAAATGGAGGGAGCGCGGGAGGTGGCCATCGAGTTCCATTCGCTGTCGAAGACGTACAACATGACCGGATGGCGTTGCGGCTGGGCGGTGGCCAACTCGGCGATCGCAGGCGCGCTGACGCGTGTGAAATCCTTCGTGGATACCGGTTCCTTCCTTGGCGTGCAGGCGGCTGCCGCAGCGGCGCTCGACTCGTGGGAGGAGTTCGTGCCGGGGAACGTCGCGATTTTCCGGGAGCGGCGGGATGCCGCGGTCGCCGCCTTCAGCGATGCGGGATTCGAGTGCACTGCACCGAAAGCGACGATGTACCTCTGGGTGCCGCTGCCTTCCAGCGTTCCCAGCGCAGCTTTCGCTGAGCGATTGCTCGAGGAACAGGGCGTGATCGTCCTTCCCGGATCCGCCTTCGGCCCGGGCGGTGAGGGTTATTTCCGCGTGTCGTTCATCGCACCACCGGATCGGATCAGGGAAGCCGCATCGCGTGCAGGCCGGGTTCTCTCCAGCTTCGGGGCGCTGGTCGCATGAAGCTGAGGCGCCGACCTTCCGCCTCGGTCGTTTTCTCGACCGTGTTTCACGTGCTCGCGTTCGCGGGCCTTGCGCACGTGCTGTCGATTCCGAGCGGGGTTGCCGGCCTGTTCGAAGGGAAACAGGGGGAAGTGCCGGTCGAGCGCATTGGTTTTCTGTCGCTTCCACGCACCGCGGGCGAGACGGTAGCAGGGGTTTCCGGTGGTGACGACAGGCCGGCAGCGCCGCAGCGCGAGGTGCGAGTTCAGGCGCCTGTCACAGTCCCGACCGGGGTGCCTGTGGCGCCCTCCGCACCGACACGGGCGGCGGTCGAAACGGGCTCCGGACCACTGGTGGGCACCGGTGGTCCGCGACGTGGCGTGCGACCGGAGTATCACGACCCCCGACTGTGGCGCGAAGCGGTTCCGACAGTGACCGCGCCGATGTCCGTGCGCGAGACGATCGACGCCATGATCGCCAGCGACGTCGCGCGTGTGACCGACTCGGTGATGGCGGCTGCACCCCGCCGGGCGCCGGGCGACTGGACCGTCGAACGGAATGGTCGGAAGTACGGGATCGATCCGCAATTCATCAGGCTGGGACCGGTCTCAATCCCTACGGCCATCCTGGCGCTGCTGCCAATCAACGCCCAGGCGAATCCCAACGCCCTGGAGCGGGACCGCGCGCTGCGCTACATGAACGAGGACATCAATCACCACGCGCGGCGTGCGATCACCGAAGACGAGTTCCGCCGCAACGTGCGGAATCTGCGCGAGCGGAAGGAGCGTGAACGGGCGGAGCGAGACGGAGAGCGGGTTCCGGAAAACGAAAGGGAGCGACAGGAGACTGCTCCCGCCGCTCCGCAGGATCAGACGCGGTAGCCTACGATTCGAGCTGCTGCGGGTTCATCCGGGGCGCCACCAGCATCGGACGGAACACACCGCTCACAACCCCAAGGACCGCGAAGTCGTCGCTCTGACCGATCGTGATGTCGCGCTCGTTCGGGTTCGCTGCGCGCAGCACGACATGGCCGTCACGGAGAGTGTAGGTCTTCACGGTCGCTTCGTCACCGATCCGCGCTGCGATGACGTCGCCTTCCTGTGGCTGCGTCGTCGGGTTCACCAGCACGTAATCACCGTCGGCGATGCACTTGCCAACCATGCTCTCGCCCTGAACCCGCAGGAAGAACGCGTCCGGCGCCGGCACGAACCGGCGATCCAGCGTGATGTGCGATTCGCGATTCTCCGGCACCAAAGCCGGCTCGCCTGCATGAATGCGTCCGTAGTAGGGGATCGGCTGGGTGTTGAATCCCCCGGCGAATCCGAGCAGACGGACGCCACGCGACCGCGCTGGATCGCGCTCGATGTACCCCTTGCGCGTGAGCGACTGGAGCAGATCGGAAACGGTCTTGGTGGACTTGATCTTGAAGCGGGCGCCGATGTCGCGGATGCTCGGCTGATACGTGTTCTCGGCCGTGAAATCGATCAGATAGTGGTAGACCGAGCTTTCCAGGCTGGTCAGTGGCTCAGCCACGACTGCTCCTTGCGTGAGAAACCATGCGGAAACGCACGGCTATACTGGTGCGCGTGAAAATGCTTGTGTTTCCGGGTATGGTCAACCGCGTCGAGACGCGCAGAACGAATGTTTATGGCGATTGTTTCTGTGAGGAGGACTCTGGGGCCGCCGCCAGCCAGCCGGCGGCGGCCTGAATCCGGGCCAGAACCCGCTCCCGGCCCATCATCACAAGAACGTCGAATATCCCGGGGCTGACGCTCAGGCCGGTCAGCGCTACGCGCAGAGGCTGAAACACCTTGCCCGGCGCGATGGAGCGTGCGCCGGCGAAGGCGCGCAAGCGCGCCTCGAGCGCATTACCCGTCCAGGAAGTCTCGCCCCGAAGAGCGTCCGCGACATCGCGCAGCAGCGCAGCGGCAGCCCGGGCATCCGGGCAGTGCTTGCTGACGGCGGCAGGATCGTATTCGATCTCGCCGTCGAAATAGGGACGCGCCTGGCGCACGATGTCGTCAACGGTCCGGGCACGCACGCGAAGCAGGTCGAGCAGACTCAGGTAGCGGTCGCGATCACGGTTCAGTTCGTCGGCGGATGCCAGTCCGGCCGCAATCACGGCCGGGGTCACCCGCGGCTCGAGCTCCGCGAGTGGCAGCAGCGAGAGGTGCTGCCCATTCATCCACTCCAGTTTCTGGGGATCGAAGATCGCGGCTTTCTTCTGGAGTCCGTCCGGCGAGAACAGCTCGATCAGTTCGGCTCGCGACAGCACCTCACGGTCGCCTCCGGGTGACCAGCCCAGGAGCGCGAGGAAGTTCACCATGGCTTCGGGCACGAGTCCCATGTGCTGGTAATCGCCCACTGCTGTTGCCCCGTGACGCTTGCTGAGTTTCCTGCCGTCGGCGCCGTGGATCATCGGCAGGTGCGCGAACTGCGGTTCGGGCTCACTCAGCGCACGGTACAGCAGAATCTGCTTGGGTGTGTTGGAGATGTGGTCGTCACCGCGCATCACCAGCGTGATCCGCATCGCGATGTCGTCGGAAACGACCGCGAGGTTGTAGATCGGAGTCGTATCGGATCGAAGGATGACGAAGTCGTCGAGATCCTTGTTCGGGAAGGCGACGCGCTCGTGTACCAGGTCGTGCCATTCGGTCGTTCCCTCGGGAATCCGGAAGCGGATGGTGAAGGGCTCGCATGCAGCGGTGCGGCGATCGGCCTCGCCCGCAGGAAGGCGGTCGCAGCGCCGGTCGTACTTGAAGGCGGTTTTCGCGGATTCTGCCTGACGCCGGCGCTCTTCGAGTTCCGCGGGCGTGCAGAAGCACCGATAGGCGGCTCCTGTGTCGAGCAGCCGGCGGGCGTCCCGCTGGTGACGTTCGAGGTTGGCGCCCTGGTAAACGACCTCCTCGTCCCAGTCGAGGCCGAGCCAGCGCATCCCGTCGAAGATGGCGCGGGTACTCTCGTCCGTGCTGCGTGCGCGGTCGGTGTCGTCGATGCGCAGCAGGAAAACTCCGCCGTACTTCCGGGCGTACAGCCAGTTGAAGAGCGCCGTCCGGGCGCCGCCCACGTGCAGATAGCCCGTCGGCGACGGGGCGAACCTGAGACGGGGATTGGGAGGTCGCAGCGGCGGCACGGAGCGAAAGTACAAGCCCGCGCTCGGGCGCGGGCCGGGGAACGGAGAGAGAGGGATTCGAACCCTCGATACAGGTTGACCCCGTATGCCGGTTTAGCAAACCGGTGCCTTCAGCCTCTCGGCCATCTCTCCAGGAACCATGTAATTTACCCGGGAATCGCCCTCTTCTCAATTGCTCGCGTTGACTGCTCGGCCAGTACACGCCGCTTCCGGGCGCCACGGCACTCTGGTTGCTAGACGTCAGTGCGAAGCGACTTCATCCCAGGGAGCTGAGTCACGGTGCTGCGATACCCCAGGTACACGACCACGGTGGTTGGCTCGTACAGCGTTCCGCGCTGGTACGAGGTGATCGAGGAGCAGGTCGAGGAAGGGGGGGTGCCCGCCGACGAGATGGAGAACGCTCAGTTTCGGGCGACACAGGGGGCGATTCTCGATCAGGAGGTCGCCGGGATCGACATCATCACCGGTGGTGAGATGCACCGCCGGACGAACAACCGGCACGCGCCGCCGAATGCGATGCTGAACTACTTCTGGCAGCGGCTCCCGGGATTCTCGAGGGAGACCAGGCCGAAGCGCATCAGCGTCCAGCACGCGAACGTGTTCCATCCTGCCGCCGTCTGTACCGGGCCGATCGGGTACGCGGACCTTGGCCTGGTGGAGGAATTCCGCACCGTCAGTTCCTTCGCGCGGGCGCCGGTGAAGATCACGATGACCTCTCCGTTCATGCTGGCGAAGGTCGCTTACGACGAACACTACGGGGACCTGGGCCGGATGATGCAGGACATCGCCATGGTCATCAACCGCAACTTCCTGGAGCTGGAGGCGGCCGGCTGCCGGTACGTGCAGATCGACGAGCCGCTCTTCGCGCTCGCGTCCGACGACGAGCTTGGGCCTGCGGTGGACGCGATCAACATGTGCTGTGAGGGCCTCACCCGCGCGTCAGTGCAGATGCACGTCTGCCAGGGGAACTACGCCGTTGGCCCCGATGTGGACGGACAGATCGGCCATCGGTACTTCGAGGGGCGGTACCCGGCCGACGCCATCGCGCGAATCGAGTGTGACGCGCTGCTCATCGAGGGCGACATGACGCCGCACTATGAGGGGCTGCTCCGGAACCAGCAGCTGGCCATCGGAGCCGTGAACGTGCAGGACCTTGCGGTGGAATCCGGCGAAACGATCGCCGAGCGGGTCAGTGCCTACTCATGGCTTGCGCCCGAGCAGACGATGATCACCAGCTCGTGCGGGATGAACCACCTGCCGCGGCAGATCGCCTTCGGAAAACTCAAGGCGATGACTGAGGCCAAGGGTATCCTTACCGGGGCTCCGGCTCCGGCTCTGGTGTAACCCCGGGTTCGGCGCCGAGCAGTTCCAGCACGCGCCGTTCGAGGTCGCGTTTCAGGCCCGCGCGGAGTCGCTCGACATCCCAGTCGTCTATGTACATCGCGTGGATGTACAGAACCTTGCGATCGGATGACACGTCCAGACTCAACGTGCCGGGAGTGAG
>CAZOAT010000117.1:0-6417 GCA_964577965.1 uncultured Gemmatimonadaceae bacterium
GTCGCGGTTGGTACGCCCGCTTACATGTCCCCCGAGCAGGCGACGGGCGAGGAGCACATAGACCAGCGTTCCGACATCTACGCTGTCGGAATCCTCGGCTACGAGCTGCTGACCGGCTCGACGCCGTTCGCCGGCAAGTCTGCACAGGCAGTGCTTTCGGCCCACGTGATGGAAGCTCCGAGGCAGATCACGCAGCTGCGCCCGTCAACACCGCCTGTCCTTGCCGATCTGCTGATGCGCTGCCTGGCGAAAAACCCTGCCGACCGCTGGCAGTCGGCGGAGGAGATGCTGCAGCAGCTCGAGAGCCTGAACACCTCGAGCGGCGGCGTCACTCCCACGCAGACGCGTCCAGTACGCGCGGCCGCGCGACCGGAAAAACGATCGCGATGGATCGTCGGTGCTGCGGCTGCGGCACTGCTCATGGTCCTCGGCATCGGTGGCTTCTTCGCCCTGAACGCGGGCGGTCAGGCCGGGCCGGAGCGCATGGCCGTTCTGCCGATTCAGGACATCTCAGCGTCCGACGCAATGTTCGTGGATGCGATGCACGATCAGCTCATCGTCGCGCTGGCGCAGACGCCCGGGGTGTTCGTCGTGTCCCGATCGGCCGTGATGACCTACCGCACCGCGCCAAAACCCACGTCAGAAGTGGCGCAGGAGCTCAACGTGGGCTCCGTGCTGGAGGGAACAGTCTTCCGCGCCGGCGACAGGATGCGGATCAACGTGCAGCTCGTGGAGCCGCGTACCATCGCGCAGCTGTGGAGCCACAGCTACGAGATTGACGTCAGGGACGTGCTCGCGGCGCAGGATTCCGTCGTTCGTCAGATCGCGACCGGAGTTCAGGGCGCCGTGACTGGCCGGTCGGCGGGCAACCAATAAGACCATAAACGAACTCATGAGACACTTCGTCGCTGTGCTGGTGGGGGTGACTGTTCTGCTCGCGGGATGCTCCCGCGATGACGACGGGCTGGGCGTCGAACGTACCGACCTGCTCTCAGGCCCGGCGCGGCCGCTTAGCGCCCAATGGTCGCCGGATGGCACCCGGCTGGCCTTCTCCGAGCCGGTCGAAGGGCTTGCGGCGATCTTCGTGGCCAATGCCGATGGGAGCAATCGCGTACGCCTCACGCACGGCACGTGGGATGTGCAGCCGCAATGGTCGCCCGATGGACGATGGATTGCTTATCACGCGGAGGACCCCGATCACGATCTGTGGCTGATATCGAGCGACGGGGGCGAACCGCGGGCTCTGACCGCGAGCCGCACCGATGACGTGCCAATCGGGTGGTTGCCGGACGCGAGCGCGGTAGTCTATCGGCAGGTGGGTGCCGGGGTGACGCGAACGATGGTAGCCCCGCTCGAAGGCGGAGAGGTCCGCCCGCTGGTGTCCGGGCTTGACGGCAACCTGATCGCGTACCCGTCACCGGACGGCAGGCGTGTCGTTGTCGAGCAGAGCACCGGTGGCCGCTCGACGATATGGGTGCAGGGCGCCGACGGCGCAGATCGGCGTCAACTGACCACTGAGGGGTTCGAGGCCGCTGCATCGCAGCGGCTGTGGTCGCCCGACAGCAGATATCTGCTTTACACTTCGCGCCGGACCGGGACCACGAATCTGTGGATCGCCGACGCCGAGACAGGCGAGCTGCGCCAGCTCACGCAGGACGTGCGGGACGATTACGAAGGCGTGTGGTCGCCTGACGGTCGCTGGGTGGCGTTCCTGTCAGGGCGCGGAGGTCAGGTGGACGTGTGGGTCGTGTCTGCTACGGGAGGCCAGCCACGCCGCGTGACCGCCGATCGTGCCGCGGAGGCGTTGCCTCAGTGGTCGGCGGACGGGAGGTCGATCCTCTTCCGCCGCGACGAGAGTTCCACTGCCATCAACGTCATCCCGACGGATGGCAGCCCTTCCCGCGAGATCCTCGCCTGGCCGGAGGCTACCCTGTTCAATGTCAGTGCCGCGCCCGATGGACGCACGGTACTGTTTCAGTCCAACAGAAGCGGCGTGTGGGATGTCTGGACGGTGCCCATGGGCGGTGGCGAGCCAACCCCGATCGCGAACAGCCCCGTAGTCGATGTGCAGCCGCGCTGGTCGCCTGACGGAAGCATGGTCGCGTTCATGTCGTTGCGCGGCGGTACACCCGACATCTGGGTCACGCCATCAACGGGTGGCGAGCCGCGGCAGCTCACGGACTGGCCTTCGGCCGAAACGTGGCCGGTGTGGTCACCGGACGGCTCTACGATCGCTTTCACCTCAAACCGCGATGCTGGCCAGTTCGAGGTGTGGACCATTCCCGCAGCAGGTGGCGAGGCGACCCGGCTGACGCGCACCGAGGCAGCTGCCCGCAATTTGATGTGGGCTCCCGACGGCCGCGAAATCTTCTACATCGGAGCAACGGGCAGCGGACTACATGGCCTACACGTGATCCCGGCGACTGGCGGGACTCCGCGGTCGCTCGGAGTGGACGTACGCATCGGCACGGCCGAACTGTCCCCCGACGGCGCGCACATAGCTTACGCGTCGCTCGCGGAGGGGTGGGCATGGATCGATGTCGTACCGACGGCCGGGGGCCCGCCGGTGCGACTCACCAGCCGGACCGAACGTGTGTACCAGTTCCCTGGCCGTTGGTCGCCCGACGGCAGTCGCATCCTCGTAACGGATTACGTGTACGCCCACGACACCGAGGACCTGCATATCGTCACCTGGCCCGCGGGCGAGTGGCAGCGGCTGACCGAGACTCCAAAGGTGCAGGAGTTCAATCCGACGTGGGCACCGAACGGGAGCGATGTCGTGTACGCCGGCGGCACCTTTGCCAGCCGAATCGTCTCTGTGAACGTTGCGAACGCACTCACGGAGCTGGCTGGGAACTGATCCCTGCGATGTCCTCGTCCCACAGCTCGGGCCGCTCGCGGATGAAGCGGCTCATGAGCTCCGTGCAGTCAGGATCGTCGAGCACGCGGACATCGATGCCGTTCGCGGTCAGCAGATCGATGTTCCCGGGGAAGTTCCGGGCCTCGCCAACCACGACACGACGGATTCCGAACTGCAGGATGGTGCCTGTGCACATCATGCACGGGCTGAGTGTCGTGTACATCGTCACACCGTCGTAGCGAGCTCGCCGACCTGCGCGTCGCAGGCAGTCCATCTCGCCGTGCGCTGTGGGGTCGCCATCCTGCACGCGCCGGTTATGGCCGCGCGCGATGACGTTCCCGCCTTCCGTCATTACCGCGCCGATCGGAAGTCCGCCTTCATTGTACGACTTCAGCGCCTGTTCGAACGCGAGGCGCATGAAGCCGTTGTCGTCAGCGGGTGGAGCCGGGCCGCGAGCCATCGAGTTCCTTGTAGAAGAACACTGCATCGTGCGGGGTGCCGTCCGGATCGATGGCGTAACGCGGGATCGTCCCGACAGGCGTCCATCCGAGGCGCCGGTACAGGCTCTCAGCCGGCGCTCCTCTTTTCGCGTCCAGCGTCAGCAGGCTGAATCCACCGCTGCACGCCGCATCCTCCACTGCGTGCATGAGCTGCGTACCAATGCCTGCACGCTGGCTTCGATGATGGACCAGCAGCTTCACGATCTCTGCACGATGGGGCTGGTTCGGCGCCCACGCAGGGTGGAGCTGAACGGTGCCGGTGATTCCCTCTTCGTCGCGAGCAACCAGGAACACGGCCCGCGGATCCGCACCTGCGACCGCCGTGCGCCACCATTCCACGGCGGCTTCCAGTGACAAAGGCGCGACAAAACTCACGGCAGCACCGGACTCGACCGCCTCAACGAGAAGCAGAGCCAGTGACCGCAGATCAGACTCGGCAACGGGCGGCTCGAGTCGCTCGATAGTGCATGCGTGCACGTCGTGACTGTCGGGCATCACGGAATCCGCTATCGCCACTCGATCAGCCGGCCGGCCCGGATCTCGATGTCGTCGGCGGGTCGCAGAGCCGCGATCTGCCTGCGATTCAGCAGCTTCCGGTGCGGCAACCGGGTGATGCGCCTGTCGAGATCCCACAACGGCTCCTCTGTGATCATCCAGTCGTGCGGATAGCGCCTGAGATCGAACGGCGCAGTGTACGAGCGCAACGTCTTTCGCCCGTTCGGAAGCGTGTACTCGTGGAAGTAGGAAGTCGCCAGCTCGCGCGCATCGCGGAAGATCGGCTCGCGATACCGCAGCACAGCGTGATTTGTCTTGGTGATCCCGCCCCAGCAGCCGTGCACCCTGAACAGCGCCACGAGATGATCGTAATCGTTTCGATTCGTCCTGAGGTCCATGACCAGCGGCGGGTAGCCACTCATCCACAGCGCCAGAGCCGCCACGAGCGCTCCTTCCATGCAGTGCGCCGTGCCGCGGCGCAGCGTGACTAGCGGTGATGAACAGGTCTCACCACCACGCTCGTGATTGATCCGCAGGGTGTCGAGGAAATCCTGGATCCTGCGCGGCGTGCTCAGCCCGGCGAGTACCCTGAACTCCGGGTGAGCCGCGACTGCCTGCGGCGGACGCTTCGCCTCCCGGCTCGCCATCAGCAAGTCAGGCGGGTCGTTCAGCGGCGGGCAACTCCGAGAAGCCGGGCGCGCGCGGAATCTTACGGAGAGCCGCGAGGAGCGCCGCGGGCGGGGCCACCAGTTTCCGTGCACGCAGATCGAGCCAGCCACCCGTCGATCTCACCGTGGCTGCGCGCTCACCTGCCGCCGACCATATCTCGTTCTCCAGCACGAACCGGGCACCGTCAGCGCTCATCGCGAGCGTCGCGTGGGTGACAGTGACCCTGTCGTGAAGGCCGACCTCGCGGAAGTATTCGAGCTCGTCCTTCCGCACGACCGGGCCTATGGCGAGCCGGCGGAATTCGCCCGGGGGAAACCCATGCTCGGCAAAAAACGCCATCCGGACATCGGCCGCCAGGTCGAGATAGGCAGTGTTCGCCAGGTGGCCGTTGAAGTCCATGGCGCCCCAGCCAGCCAGAAACTCCTTTGCATAGCGGCCGTCGAATCGTGGGTCCATGAAGCGGCTCAAACGGGGACTCGGAGTGAAGCCGTACTCCCAGGCACTCGTGGTAAAGGTGTGACATCATGCCCGGATCGGAAAGCAGCTTCGCACCCCGAAAAAGCGAACGGGCCAGTTGGCACCGGCCCGCCTTCCCGCTTCGCTCGAATGAACACCCTTCCCCGGAAGTCGCAACCGTAACTGGCGATGTCACCGCCCCGTCACGCGCTGGACGCGATCCGGGAGTGCAATTCCGGAGCCGAACGCTGGTGCCGGGCGCGTCCAGGGACGAGATTCCGGCCATGTCCTTCCTCGCGCGCCTCCTGATCAACGCAGCCGCCCTCTGGGTGGCAGTCCAGCTGGTCCCCGGCGTCTCCTTTACCGGACGGCCGCTTCACCTGATCGCGGTTGCTCTCGTATTCGGCATCGTGAACGCGATCATCCGCCCGCTGCTGCTGCTCCTCTCCGTCCCGCTGCTCGTCGTCACCCTGGGTCTGTTCGTGCTGGTCCTGAACGGCTTCCTGCTCTGGATCACGAGCGCCGTCTCGGGCGCGCTCGGGCTGGGCTTTCAGGTCCAGGGCGTTCTGCCGGCAATCCTTGGCGCGCTGGTCGTGACCATCGTCAGCCTGGTCCTGACGATCTTCCTCGGCCGGAAGGGCACGCGGAAGGAGTGATCCGCTGTCTGGGGGCACGGCATCCCGTGCGATCAGGTCTCCAATCAGGGCTCAGCCGAAGGCGTTGATTCCAGTCACGGCCTGGCCGAGCACGAGCGTGTGGATGTCGTGCGTCCCCTCGTACGTGTACACGCTCTCCAGGTTCGCCATGTGACGCATCGACGCGTATTCGGCGAGAATCCCGTTCGCACCGAGCAGCCGACGCGCCTCGCGCGCGATGTCGGTCGCGATACTCACGTTGTTCCGCTTCGCAAGCGAGACTTGCTGCGGCGTGAACGTGCCCGCGTCCTTGAGGCGCCCCAGATGGAGCGCGAGCAGCTGGCCCTTCACGATCTCCGTCAGCATTTCGGCCAAGCGGTGCTGTTGCAGCTGAAACGCGCCGATCGGCTTGCCGAACATCACCCGCGTCCCCGCGTAGCTTGTCGCCTCCTCGAAGCAGGCCATTGCCGCGCCGAGCGCGCCCCACGCGATCCCATACCGCGCCTGCGTCAGGCACATCAGAGGTGACTTGATTCCGCTGCTCTTCGGCAGCAGTGCAGTCGCCGGAAGGTGCACGTCCTGGAGCGCAAGCTCGCTCGTGTCAGATGCGCGGAGTGAAAGTTTCCCCTTCTGATCGCGGGCGCTGAACCCTGCAGTATCGGTCGGGACGATGAATCCGCGGATGGACCTGTCGCTGTCGTCGTCACCGGTCTTGGCCCACACGATCGCGACCTGCGCGGTCGAGCCGTTGGTGATCCACATCTTCGTGCCATTGAGGATCCAGCTGCCGTCCGCCTGCTCA
>CAZOAT010000118.1:0-6252 GCA_964577965.1 uncultured Gemmatimonadaceae bacterium
GCGGCAGAGCCCATGCCTGGCGCGAACGCGATGATCTGCTGCGGAGCGTGCCGGGCGTGGGGCTGTCGCGCACGCTGCTCGCGGATCTCCCAGAGATGGGGCGGCTCTCCCGGCGCGAGATCGCGAAGCTGCTCGGTGTCGCGCCGCTGAGCCGCGCCTCCGGCACGCTCCGCGGGCGGCGCTTCATCCATGGAGGCCGTGCCAGTGTCCGGGGTGCGCTCTACATGGGGGCGCTGGTAGCGACCAAGCGGAACGCGGTGATCCGTGCGTTCTACCTGCGGCTCCTGGCCGCGGGGAAGCCGAAGAAGCTGGCGCTGGTCGCTTGCATGCGGAAGCTGCTGACCATCCTCAACACGATGGTCCGAACGAACGAGCGCTGGTGTCCGGAGGTCGGCACACCAGCGCTTCAGAACGCTTGACTTTCACGACAGTTGCTAACGCCCCAAGGTAACCTGCAAGCGGCACAAAGACCGACGAACGCTACGGCGACCGCGACGTCGCTCTGGAGCAATTCCGGCGAGCGCGCGATCGATGGTGACGACGCGAGCGCCTGTACAGAGCGGATAGGTGGGCAGAACCTCGCTCATCAATCCCTTCATCTCCTCCGCGCTTTCCCCGTAGAAGTATAGCGCCGTCTCGCGCGGACCCTGGGCGATGGTGGGCAGCTGCGAGCGAGGGAGTTTCTGCCTCACGCGAACTCCCCCGAAGCGGAGCGACCCACCGATCCCCCAGGAGCGACCCTGTCCATGGAAGCCGTTCCAGGGGGAGGGGAGGGTTACGCACCTCCACTGGCGCTATTACTGCTTGGCCCGCCGCATCTGCGCGTTGTAGATCTCGTCCCCATGACCCGCGAACGCCCGTACGAAGCCTGCCTGCATGGCGTTCCAGCGCGCACGTTCGGGAGTGCCTTCCGCAGGGGTCTTCGACCTGAGCCACTCGTCACACGCCTGACAATCGGCTTCAATGGCTGCCCAGCTCGGGTACTCGGCCAGGATCAGGACGTCCCGCGAGTTGGCGCCCCAGTTGTGCTGGAGGACGCGGTAGGACAGGACGTTCGGGTTCATGCGCGCTTGCGGGACGAATACGCTGTCGATCATGGTCATCAGCGCTCGGGCGTCCGCGCTGTCCTGCGGCATCTGGATCTTGGTGATCGTGACGAAGCGAACTTCCTGCTGGGCTTGCTGCGGTGCGGCCTGAGCGGTGCCGATAGCGGGTGCACCGGCGCTCAGGAGAACGAAAATTGGTAGAGCCGTGCGAAACGAGATGTTCATGATTCCTTCCGTGAAAAGTTGAATGGCCGGACGAAACGAGAGTGAACGTCGTGCCTGGTGTCAGGTAGCCCACACCTCCTTCCGTTTCGGCTGCAAAGGGTGGCCGAGTTGCGCGCCGGAAGATTTCCGGATGCGGTAACCGCCTGCAGCGACCGTCGGCGCACCTTCATGGCGCGACCCCGGTGGGAGCGGTGCGGCAGAGCTTCGCCAGACATCCTGCTCTATACGGCAGGAGCGGCCTCCCCGATCACTGCCTCCGGTGGAGGCAGCTGCGCCGCGTCCAGGTACAGTAGTTCGACGGCCGCACCGATCTCCGGAAAGGTGAAGAAGGCGAAGTGGAACACGTCCCCCGCGCTGGCCTCCTGAATCATCTCGCGTCCCTGCCGGAGGAGCTCGGTCTTCGCCTCGCGCATTGTCGCGAGGCTGGCGTAGACGAGGCAGGTATGGTGGAACCCCTCACCGTGGTTCTCCAGGTGCGCGTGGTAAACGCTCATGCCGCTGCGGGGTGTGATAAGCTCGAAGGTCCCTCCGCCCACCTGGGCCAGCGCCACACGGAAGGAGAAGGGACTCTCCTGGCCGTGCATCCGGCATTCGGCGGGTTCGATCGTCCAGATGTTCCACGGACCGATTCCCAGGGAGTCGCTGAGGGATTGCGCGGTCCTCTCCAGGTCCCGAACGAGGAAGCAGGTGTGGTGCAGGGCGGCGGGTGAAGGCATGGTCAATTGACGGTCTCCCGTTCAACGTGGGTCATTGGAGTGGGTCTTCATCCAGGTTCAACAAGCGTCTCACCACAGTCAGGAGCTCGGCGGCGTTGAAGGGCTTAGCCAGAAAAGCATCGTCGGGACCGCCCGCGAGTGAAGCTTCAGGTTCTCCACTGATCAGGAGGACGGGGAGATGCCGATGCACTGGGTCACCGCGAATCGCCTGGCGCAGCCCCAGCCCGTCCATGCGGGGAAGAACCACGTCGCTGATAACGAGGCCAACGCCGTCTGCCCGGACCCGTCGCAGCGCCTCGATACCGTCGGCCGCGTTGATCACCGGACCCGCCGCCGCGCCGAGTCCGCGCAGGCAGCCGCGGAGGTAGAGCCGCATGTCGGGGTCGTCATCGACGATCAGGATGGTCGGGGCATTCACATCGTCCCTGGTTTCAGCGCCTCGCCCGTCGAAGCGCTCTATCCAGGGTAACGGACTCAATGCCGGGCGCGTTAGCCGCAATGTCGCGGATATTTGCGCGAAGGTCGCGAGTTGAGCCGGGACAGCGGTGGGAGGCGTCGGGGAATCCGCCGCGGTCGGATCACGACCGTCGTCACACGACCTCGAGGTGTTCAGCTCGACGACACGGTCGGGTACTGCTGCGCCAGCGGGATCGCCCCACGACGAAGGCGCCGCTCAGCGCGCCGTCATGTCTCGACCGGCCACGCCGGATTCGGCAGTCAGCGCGGAACCTTCCGCTTCAGCTCCTCGAACCAGTTGAGCACCACAACGACCTGGCTCGATCCAGTGAGCAGCGACGGCGCCCTTATGAAGTAGAACGAACCGCCGTCCGGTGCGACCGTGTAGGACCGGTGCCGGTTGTCGCCCGCATACGGCCGCGTCGAGAACAGCACACGTGATGACGCGATCCTGAATGCGTCACCCTGGGCGATCTCGGCGGCGACAAGGTTGTTCTGCCCGTCTCGGTAGAAGAGCTCGCGCCCCGTGGGCGACCATAGCGGCTCCGTTCCCCCGTTGCGCGAGACGGTGAACCGGGCGGCGGCGGTGTTCGGGAAGGGGCGCACGTACACCTCGGTTTGTCCAGATTCGTCGGAGCCGTATGCGAGCCACCGCCCGTCCGGGGAAAGCGTCGGTGAGAACTCCTGCGCTGCGGTCGCGACCAACGGTTGCAGCGCACTGTCCTCGCCCACGCGCATCGCGCTGATATTCCGCCGTCCGCCCGATCCGGTACGCACGACCAGCCACCGGCCGTCGCGCGAGAGCAGCGCCTCGTCCACGGATCGAGTCCCAAGCGCCACCGGAGTTGCGGGAGAGCTGCCGTCGGCGGGAACACGAAAGGTCGTGATCCTCCCCTGTTGGTCCGAGGTGAACAGCAGCTCCCGTCCATCCGGGCTCCAGCTGGCGCGATAGTTGAGCGAGCCGCCACTCGACAACCGCGTCATCGCCCCGGTGGCCAGATCACGAAGCCACAGGTCGCTGCGCCCGCCTCTCACCACTCCGATCGCGAGGCGCTCACCGTCGGGGGAAACAGCCAGGCTATTGAACTCTCCCTGCCAACTGTCATCCACGAGCGTCTCGCGTCCCTCCCTCGTCACCTGGACGATGCGCCCCGGGGGAAACGCCGGCTGATAGACGAGGGTGCCATCGTCGGACAGCGAGACGGACTCCCCGAAGTTGTTCCAGATCGCCAACCCCTCCGCCACGGTGACGAATGGTCCCCGCAACTCGCCCTGGCGTGCGTCGAACCGCGCTGCCTGAAGGGAGCCGTCGCCGCGAACGATGAGAAGGTGACCGGTCGGCGAGTACCGTGCCTGTACTCCTGTTCCGAGAGTCGTGACACGACCGGAGGACACTTCGAGAACACCGACTGTCGCTTCCCCCTGCCGTGGTTGCACGGTAAGGAGGAGTCGGCGCCCATCGGGTAGCGCCCTTGGCAACTTGAAGAAGAGTGCGCCGGCTGCGGAGTCGGGTCGGGCGACGAACTCCGGAGCGCCACCGGTGGCTCGGACCCGCAGCAGGTCCCGTCCGTAATCAGAACCGTGCAGAAAGTAGATCCAGCCGTCCGGGCTCCATGCCAGCCCGTTCCCGTGCGTCGAATCGGCGACGAGCGTGCGCACGGAACCGCCATCGAGTCCCAGCACCTTCACCGCTCCCGGAAAACCGGTGTTGATCGCGATCGATCGCCCGTCCGGGGAGAACACGGTCGCCCATGCCTGCTCTGATCCCGGGATCGGACGCGACTCGAGCGCGTCCGCGTCGCGGATCATCAGCGATCCCTCGACGTTCGTGTAGATGAGGCGCGATCCGCCGGGAGACGAAATGGCGTTGCCGAAGTCGGGGGGCGTTTGCGACATCGTGACGTAGAAGCGCCGTACGATCCCGCCGCTGCCGGACGCGTCACGCACCCATGCGGCAGTGGCGACGCCACTCATCACGAGCGCGGCAAAGGCAAGTCCCGCGGCGATACGCCGCCAGTTCCTGCCGTCGACGCGCCCCGCCACCACGGCGTCCCGCGCCGTCGTGAAAGACCTGTTCGACAGCGCATCAGCGAAGGACTTCGCGCTCTCGAAGCGGTCGGCGGGAAGCTTCTCCAGGGATTTTGCGATCGCGGCCGCCACGTTGGGCGGCACCGCCTTCCGGAACTCCGTCACCGGCTTCGGCTGCTCGGTGATGATCTTCATGATGATCTGCTGCGCCGACGCGCCGGTGTGCGGCGGGTCGCCCGCCAGCATCTCGTAGAGCACCGAGCCGAGCGAGAAGATGTCAGAACGGCCGGTGATCTCCCTGTCGGCAGTCGCCTGCTCGGGGCTCATGTAGTGGGGAGTGCCCAGCGACAGACCCGTCTCCGTCATCCGCCCGCCGGCCGCCGCGCTCACTGCAAGAGCGATCCCGAAATCGGCCACCACCGGCCGCCCCTCGTGCAGGAGGATGTTCTCCGGCTTGATGTCGCGGTGAATGACTCCGTGCGAGTGCGCGTACTGCAGCGCGCTGGCGATGCTCACGGCGATGCTCACCGCCTCGTCGACGCCGAACTGGGTTTCGCGATCCAGCCTCGTCCGCAGCGTCTCGCCGTCAATGAACGGCATCACATAGTAGAGAAAACCGTCGGCTTCCCCCGAGTCGAACAGCGGAAGGATGTGCGGGTGCTGCAGCGACGCCGTCGTCCTGATCTCGACGACGAAGCGGTCAGCGCCCAGGATGGCGGCAAGCTCCGGCTTGAGCACCTTGAGCGCGACCTTCCGCCCGTGCCTGATGTCGTGCGCCAGGTAGACGGTCGCCATTCCACCGCGGCCGAGCTCACGCTCGATCGTGTAGCGGTCGGCGACGGCCGCGGCGAGTCGGTCGCGGTCACTCATCGCCGGCTTCCGCGTAAGACGCCGCGACGGTCGTCACGACCGCCTCAGAGCTCCGAGAAAATGAATCGGTACGCAGCGCCCGCCGCATCGTATTCGGCGCGAAAGCGCTGCGGATAGCGCACGCCCGCCGGCAGGCCGGAAACGGAGGGCATCGGCAGGTCGAAGGACTGCCGCCGCATGAGCATGTCACGCGCGATCATGGGCTCGAAGAAGATCGGGGAGCCGTGATAGAATCCGATGACCATCGTCCCGTCGAAGATCTGGTCGCTCTCCAGCTCGGACGCGAGCAGCGTGTGCATACCCATCTCCGGGACACACAGTCCGACGAGCGTTCCGAGCTCAGGCACCTCCAGATCGACCATCCCGTAGGCGGCCGGCAGGACCGCAGGCTTCGTCTTGTCAGCGCAGTCGATCGCTTCTCGCGTGGCGCTCGAGATGTTGTAGAAGTGGAAGTCGAAGTGGGGCGTGAGATACGCTCCCGGCGGGTGACCGTGCGCTTCCCAGTAGACGGTCAGGTGGTCCACACCCGTGGCCGCTATCACCTCGGCCGGCATCCTCACGATCGCATTGGCGACCGGCGGCCATGCCATCTCCATCTCATGGGGTGCTCGCTCGGCCGCCGCGAGTGGTACGGTCGCCCCGAAATCGATAACGGCGCCGGTGCCGTCCAGGGTCGCCCAGGTGCACACGCTGGCGCCGTACACGTCAGCGCATTCGCCCTGCACCGTGCGCGGCTCCTGAGCGCTGCCGGCACAGGCAGCGAGAAGAACGACTACCGGTGCGAGCGTGCGAATTGAAACCTTCATGAAATTCCCCGTGAGCAGTTGAAGTGGACTCATCAGAACACCGCGATCGAATTGACAGCCGATCCAGTCGCGCCGCGCACGTTGAGCGGCGCGAGGACGAACAGA
>CAZOAT010000119.1:0-6201 GCA_964577965.1 uncultured Gemmatimonadaceae bacterium
GACGGCGCCCGCTGGCGAGGAACGGGCGGCGCCGCCAGCATCAGCCGGCGGCGCCCAGGGAGCACAGCCGACGCGGCGTCCCATCAATCCCTTTTTGGCCAACGATCCGAACATGAAGGCGAAGCGACTTGCCCGCGCCCTGGTGTCGGACATCGTCGTCTACTTCCCGCAGAAGCACCAGGAAGGCCTGCGGAATGGGAATCTTCCCGAGCTCTTCCGCGAGGAGATCAAGAAGAGCTACGAGGAGTACTCCGAACAGATGGGAAAGGAGTTTGCCGAGAGCACGACGCACTTTCAGGATGCTCTGAACGACGTGCTCGCCGGCGGCAAAAGGATCTTCGGCGGTACCGGTGTGGGGTAGAGCCGCGCCTGGGAATCCGATATATTTGAGGGGATGCCAGCCGAGCCGTCCTCCGCCACCCCGGCGGGACGGCTCGTCTGCTAGCGGAGATTGTCAGGCATGACGGAAACCGAACGGGTTCGCAGACTGCGTCGCAACGAGAGCAGGCTGACAGAGCTGCGGAGGTATCTTTGACCTGGATCGCAAGCGGGAGACGCTGACGATCCTCGAGGGGCGAATGACCGAGCCCCGTTTCTGGGACGACCATGAAGCGGCCCGCGACGTCATACAGCAGGTGAAAGCACTCAAGGGGTGGGTGGAGCCCTATGACAGGCTCGACGGGCGGCTCGCAGCCGCGCGGGAGATCGAGGAGTTGCTCGCGGTGGAGAGCGATGCGGACATGTCGCGCGAGCTGGACGAGGAGCTGGATGCGCTGGAGTCGGCGCTCGCAGCGCTCGAGCTCCGTTCTCTGCTGCAGGGTCCCGACGCGCACCGGGACGCGCTGCTCGAGATCAGTTCCGGCGCCGGTGGGACGGAATCGCAGGACTGGGCGGAGATGCTCATGCGGATGTACACGCGCTGGGCAGAGCGCCGCGGCTATGAGGTCGACATCCTTAATCTGAGCGAGGGGGAAGAGGCCGGGATCAAGGGCGCGATGCTGGAGATCCGCGGTGAGTATGCCTACGGCTTTCTGCGCGCCGAGACCGGCGTGCACCGGCTCGTGCGCATCTCGCCCTTCGACTCACAGGCGCGGCGCCACACGAGTTTCGCCTCGGTGTTCGTCTACCCCGTGGTGGACGACGAGATCAACATTGAGGTGCGCGATGAGGACATCCGGCTGGATGTGTTCCGGGCGTCCGGTGCGGGCGGACAGCATGTCAACAAGACGAGCTCGGCGGTGCGAATGACGCACATCCCGTCGGGGATCGTCGTCACATGCCAGCAGGAGCGGTCGCAGTTCAAGAACAAAGCGACCGCGATGAAGATGCTGAAGGCGGCGCTGTATCAGCGGGAGGTGGAGGCGCGCGACAAGAAGAAGGCGGAGCTGGAGGCGACCAAGGCGGACGTGAGCTTTGGCAGTCAGATCCGCAGCTATGTTTTTCAGCCGTACACGATGGTGACCGATCATCGTACCGAGCTGAAGCTCACCGGCGTGCAGGCAGTAATGGACGGACAGATCGATCCGTTCATCGAGGCGTACCTCAAGCAGACCGCATCCGGCGAGGCGGCGTGAGCGAAGATCTCAACTTTGTAATGAAGGCGAGGCGCGAGAAACTCGCGCAGCTTGCCGCGCTCGATGTGCCAGCCTTCGCCTACCGATTCGACCGCACGCACAGCACGACCGAAGCGTTGGCGGCGCTGGGGGAGGGGGAGGTGGAGGGGGAGGGGGACGAGGAAGGGATGCGCGTGCGGATCGCCGGACGTTTGCTCGCCTGGCGCGGTCACGGGAAGGCCGTGTTCACGCACCTGGGTGATCAGAACGGTCGCATCCAGCTTTACTTCCGGCGTGATGAGTTGGGCGACCGGAACTGGGCGGTGCTTCAGCTTCTCGACATTGGCGATGTTGTGGGGGTGGAGGGTCTGCTGTTCCGCACCCGTACCGGCGAGGTGACGGTGCGTGTCGAGTCGTTCGAGCTCCTGGCCAAGTCGCTGCGGCCATTGCCTCTGGGAAAGGAAGAGGAGGTCGACGGACAGGTCGTGCGGCACTCCGGGTTCACCGATCCGGAACAGCGCTACCGGCAGCGGTACGCCGATCTCGCGGTGCATCCGGAAGTTCGCGCGCTGTTCATCGCGCGCACGCGAATGATATCCGCGCAGCGGGGCTTCCTGGACGCGCGCGGCTTCATCGAGGTGGAGACGCCCATTCTCCAGCCGCTGTACGGTGGTGCGGCGGCGCGCCCCTTCGTGACGCATCACAATGCACTCGACATGCCGCTGTACCTGCGCATAGCCGACGAGCTTTACCTCAAACGTCTGGTGGTGGGCGGCCTCGAGCGCGTCTATGAAGTCGGGCATGATTTCCGCAACGAGGGGATCGACCGGACGCACAATCCCGAGTTCACGATGCTCGAGTTCTACCAGGCGTATGCCGACTACGACGAGATGATGGATGTGGTCGAGGCACTGCTGGTGTGCTCTGCGGACGCGGTGCGCGCGGCAGGAGTGGCAAAAGTGCCGGTGCTGCGTCCGCCCTTTCCGCGCGTCACCTGGGTACCTTCGCTCAACGCGGCGGTAGGCGCCGATGCGATGGCGATGGATGACGCCTCGCTGCGGAACACGGCCCGCGGCCTGGGGGTTGAAGATGCAGCCGACCTGAGCCGGCCCAAACTGCTGGACGAGCTGTTTCAGCGGTTGGTGGAGGATCGTCTGGAGACACCGACGTTCGTCGTCGACTATCCGGTGGAGCTCTCCCCGCTCGCCAAGCCGAAACGTGGCAATCCGGCATTGACCGAGCGCTTCGAGCTTTTCGCCGGCGGTCGCGAACTGGCAAACGCCTTCAGCGAGCTGAACGATCCGATTGACCAGCGGGACCGCTTCGATGCGCAGGCGCGTTTGCGCGCAGCCGGCGACGAGGAGGCGACGGAGGTGGACGAGGATTACCTCCGGGCGATGGAGTATGGCATGCCCCCGATGGGCGGCGTTGGCATCGGGATTGACCGACTGTTCATGTATCTCACCGACACTCCGAACATCCGGGATGTCATCCTGTTTCCCACAATGCGGCCGGAATGAGCAAGCTCGAGCTCTCCATCGCGTGGCGCTATCTCCGCAGCCGGAGTAGCTCCCGATTGCTGTCGTTCATCAGCGTCGTCGCCATCGGCGGCGTCCTGGTGGGCGTGAGCGCGCTCATCGTCATCATCGGCGTCATGAACGGGCTTCAGAACGACCTCCGTGAGAAGATCCTGGTGGGCAGTCCGCACCTGCGCGTGCTCACCATCGGTGAGGATCTGTCCATGCCACACTGGCGGACCGCGCTCGAGCGTGTGCGCGGCAACCCGCGCGTGGAGGCTGCTGCGCCGTTCGTGTTGACTCAGGGCCTCGTCACCGCCGGTCACCATTATGGAGAAGGTGTGATGGTGGTGGGCGTCGAACCGGATGGCCCCGGGGTGGTGGACGTGACGTCGATCCGTGAGTTCGCCAAGGCGGGCGATTTCCGCTTCATCAGCACAGACGGCGAGCGACAAGGGGTGGTGATCGGGCGTCGCCTGGCCGACCGGCTCGGTGTCGTGCCGGGTCACCGTATCACGATGGTCGGCTTTGCCGGCACCGAAGTGAATCCAGCACTCGGCGGCGTCGTACCGCGCTTCACGGAGTTCGAGGTTTCCGGGTTCTTCGAGACGGGGATGTACGAGTACGACAATGCGTACGTCTTCATGTCCATCGAGCAGGCGCAGGACTTCGCCGGTCTGGGCGACGCGGTCACCGGGATCGAGGCGCGAATCACGGACATGTGGCAGGCGCCGGAGGTTGGGCGCGAACTGCTTCACTCGCTCGGCGGTTACCCGTACCGCATCGTGGACTGGCAGGAGCAGAACCGGTCGCTCTTTCAGGCGCTCAAGCTGGAGAAGCTGGTGATGAGTACAATCCTGCTGCTCATCGTGATCGTGGCGGCGTTCAACATCGTCGGCACACTCACCATGGTAGTGAAGGACAAAACACGCGAGATTGGTATTCTTCGCGCCATGGGTCTTACCGGGCGCTCCATCCGGCGCATCTTCTTCGCGCAGGGCGTGGTGATTGGCGGGGTGGGAACGGCTGCCGGACTCCTGCTCGGACTGTTCACGTCGATCCTGATAGACCGCGGTCATCTGATCCGCATCGATCCGACTGTATACTTCATCGACCACCTGCCTGTGCTGCTGGACCCGGGCGATGTTCTCCTGATCCTCGCCGCGAGCGTCGCAATCGCTGCGCTGGCTACGCTCTACCCGGCCGTCCAGGCGTCGCGTCTGTATCCCGTGGAAGCGATTAGGGAGGAGTGATGATCATCCAGGGGCGCGGGCTACGGAAGACGTATCGCGGCGGTGACGGCGGACTGATCACCGTTCTCGACGGCGTGGATCTCGATGTGCGCCGGGGCGAGCTCGTGGCAGTCGTCGGCGCCAGTGGCGCCGGAAAGAGCACGTTGCTGCATCTCCTCGGTGCCCTCGACCGGCCGACGGCCGGAGTCATCTCGATTGATGGCATAGCGGTGCACGAGCGCACCGATGACGAACTGGCCGAGCTGCGCAACCGAAAGGTGGGGTTCGTTTTCCAGTTCCATCATCTCCTCCGTGAGTTCTCGGCGCTGGAGAACGTAATGATGCCGCTGCGTATCGCCGGTTGGGATCAGCGTGCGGCGCGGTCCAAGGCGGAGCAACTCCTGGCACGCGTGGGACTGAGCGGGCGAATGTCGCACCGTCCTGGGGAGCTGTCGGGTGGCGAGCAGCAGCGCACGGCAGTGGCGCGCGCGCTGGCCATAGACCCCACGGTGGTACTGGCTGACGAGCCGTCGGGCAACCTCGATCACATGAACAGCGAGCGGCTGCACGAGCTTTTCATTGAGCTCGTGCGCGAGCTCGAGGTGGCCATGGTCGTGGTGACGCATAACCGGTCGCTGGCGGCGCGCGCCGACCGCGCGCTGCTGCTGGAGGACGGAATGCTGCGCGATACGGACATCAGCACGATGGTGTCGTGAGATGTTGTGTGAGAGTTGCGGAGAGCGCGACGCGGTCATCACGTTGACCAAGGTCGTCGACGCGGAGCGCAACGAGATCCGCCTGTGCGAGCGGTGCGCGGCCGAGCGGGGGATCGAGACGACTGTGAGCTCGGCTCACCCCCATGAGCTGGGCGAGTTCCTGATGGCCGTGCAGAAGCAGCTGCCCAGTGTGCCGGCGGACCAGGCGCGGTGCAGCTTCTGCTCGGCTAATCTGCGAGACTTCCGGGCCGCCGGCCGGCTGGGCTGCGCCCGCTGCTACACGGCGTTCGAGCCCAGCCTGCGCGATCTGTTGCGGCGAGTCCACGGTCACTCGCGACACATCGGCAAGAGCTATCAGCCGCCAACGCAGGCGCCGGACGTGCAGCCGACCCGCGTCGATGACCTGCGCGAGCGGCTTCGCCGGGCCGTGGAGTCTGAGCAGTTCGAGCTGGCGGCGCGGATCCGCGATCAGCTACGGGTGCTCGAATGACGCTCGATCTTTCTCTTCTCCCGGATGGCGGCGTCAGCTGGCTGGATGCCTCCGGCGAGCACGCCACGATAGTGCTTTCCTCCCGCATCCGGCTGGCGCGCAATGTGGAGGGCTACGCGTTTACTACCCGTGCCCGCGACGGGGAGCGCCTGCGGATCCTGGCGCAGCTGCGCGAAGCCATCAGCTCGGCGGCTTCGCTGCGCAACAGCGTCCTGGTGCGGGTGGACGAGCTGGAGGGGGGGGAGCGCCTCCTGCTGCACGAGCGACATCTGGTGAGCAAGGAGCTGGCGGGGCTCGATCCGCAACATCCGGTGCGAAGCGGTGCCGCCGTGTTTCTCGGCGACGGTTTGGGCGTCATGGTAAATGAGGAGGACCATCTCCGGCTCCAGGCGCTGCGGTCCGGCTTCGATCTCGAGGAGGCGTACGCGGCGCTGGACAGGGTGGACGACGAGCTGGGCGCGCAGGTGCCGTATGCCTTCCACCCCGAGTTCGGTTTTCTGACGTCATGTCCGACGAATACGGGAACGGGGATGCGTGCCTCGGTGTTGATTCACCTGCCGGGGCTGGTCCTCACGAAGCAGATAGGCAAGGCGCTCACGGGACTGCAGCAGATGGGGCTGACGTACCGCGGGCTTTACGGGGAGGGGAGTGAGGTTGTCGGGAACTTCTTCCAGATCTCGAACCAGACGACCA
>CAZOAT010000120.1:0-1742 GCA_964577965.1 uncultured Gemmatimonadaceae bacterium
CCCTGGCAGGTGTGGGACGTGCGCCCGGAGGAGACGGAGCGGCGCCTCAGAGAGCGGCGGCTGATCCACGATCCCACGGGCGAGGATCGTCGCGGCGTACTGGACCGGCGCGCTGAGCACGAGATCAGGGCTGACCTGCCGGCCGAGCTGAGGGACGGGTGGCTCGTGTTCCAATCGGCACGCGGGCGCCGACGGCACTGGCCGATTCCCGCGGACTGGGACCGTCTGCCACTCACCGAACTTCGCACCCTTTGCAGCCAGGCGAAGGATGTAGTACGCGGCAATGGCAGCTTGAGTGGCGACGGGGGCGTCGAGCCCGGGTCGGGGCCCGCAGCCGTCGGCTGATCCCTGGCCGTCGGCTGATCCCTATCTGATTCTGGGCCGGGGCCGGTCGTCCTCCGGCGGTTGCGGTGGCGCTTCGTGCTCGGCAGTCCGCCGGGCCGCACCCCGGAAGAACAGCATCTCCTTCAGATAGTGACGGTTGGCCAGCGTGCCCGCGACAACCAGCGCAGTTCCTGCGAGAACGGCTACCGTCCCAAAGCGCCAGAATTCGCCACCGATCAGAGACGAACCCAGGAAGGTCATTCCGATTCCGATCAGCGCCTCACCGGCACGGTTGCGCGGCGTCCGGCGGCGGCGCCGCCGTTCACGCAGCCGCCTGATCCCATCCTCGCGCCGCGCGTCGAAAACGAGCGCGGCGCCGGCCAGCACCAGCAGGACGCCGAGAAGCAGAGGGACGTGCTCGACATTGAACACCGTGGAAAGCTGTCCACACGCGCACGCGTGAGGAAGGCGCAGCGGCTAACTTTCAGTCATGACCGAGACGCGGCAGAAGGTACGCTCCACCACCATTCTCGCGGTCCGACGTGACGGCAAGGTCGCGCTCGGCGGAGACGGCCAGGTCACAGTCGGTGAAACCGTGATGAAGTCGAACGCGCAGAAGGTGCGGCGACTCGGCGATGGAAAGCTGCTGGCCGGCTTCGCGGGCGCGGCAGCTGACGCTTTCACTCTCTTCGAGAAGTTCGAGGAGAAGCTGCAGCGCTATCCGAACAACCTGCCCCGTGCGGCAGTCGAGCTGGCTAAGGAATGGCGCAGCGACCGCGTGCTCCGCCGGCTGGAGGCCCTGCTGGCCGTGAGCAGTGCGGAGCACGGATTCATCATCTCCGGCACCGGCGACATCATCGAGCCGGACGACGGAATTCTGGCGATCGGTTCCGGCGGCTCGTTCGCGCTCGCCGCGGCTCGTGCTCTGGTGGGGGAGACGCAGCTTCCTGCGCGCGACATCGTGCGCCGTGCGCTCGGGATCGCCGGGGAGATATGCGTGTACTCCAACACCAACATCACCGTGCTGGAGCCCGAGTAGTGGCTTCCCCCCGAACGCAGCAGGCGCTGACGCGACTGGCCGCGCTCACTCCGCGGCTGATCGTCGCCGAGCTGGACAGATACATCGTGGGCCAGGACGACGCCAAGCGCGCGGTGGCGATAGCGCTGCGGAACCGGTGGCGCAGGCAGCAGGCCCCCGATGCTATTCGTGACGAGATCTCGCCCAACAACATCATCCTCGTCGGTCCGACGGGGGTGGGGAAGACGGAGATCGCCCGCCGCCTGGCTAAGCTCGCCGGCGCGCCGTTCGTGAAGGTGGAGGCGTCCAAGTTCACCGAGGTCGGGTACGTGGGCCGCGACGTGGAATCGATGGTTCGCGACCTGGTGGAGAATGCGGTGGATCTGGTGCGTCGCGAGCG
>CAZOAT010000120.1:1842-2993 GCA_964577965.1 uncultured Gemmatimonadaceae bacterium
CTGCTGCGGCAGGGCACTCTCGAAGAGCGCGAGGTCACCCTGGAGGTGACGCAGACGCCGCAGCTGATGTTCGACGTCATGGTACCGCAGGGCGCACCTGAAGGGATGGACAACTTCACCGACGTGCTCAAGGACATGCTCCCGAAGAAGCGGAAGCGTCGCACGATGAAGGTCGGTGAAGCGCGCCGCATTCTCCGCGACGAAGAACTGGCGAAACTCGTTGACAAGGACGATGTCACTGCTGACGCGCTGGAGCGTGTGGAGTCGATAGGCATCATCTTTCTTGACGAAATCGACAAGATCGCCGGGGAGAAGGGGCAGCGAGCGGGCCCCGACATTTCGCGGGAGGGGGTGCAGCGGGACCTGCTGCCGATCGTGGAGGGCTCGACGGTCCAGACCAAGCATGGCACCGTGCGCACCGATCACGTGCTGTTCATCGCCGCGGGCGCCTTTCACGTCTCCAAGCCGAGCGATCTCATTCCGGAGCTGCAGGGCCGTTTCCCGATCCGGGTGGAGCTGAAGCCACTCACGGAGGCGGATTTCATCCGGATCATGACCGAGCCGGAGAACGCACTGACGAAGCAGTACGCCGCCCTGGTGGAGTCCGAGGGGGCCGCGCTCGATTTCAGCAGCGATGGAGTCGCAGAGATCGCCCGCACTGCGGCGCACGTCAACGAGCGGATGGAGAACATCGGCGCCCGCCGTCTGCACACGGTCATGACGACCCTGCTGGAAGACGTGTTGTTCGATCTTCCGGAGAGTGGCAACGGGGGCGTCCTCGTGGACGCCGATCTCGTGCGGGAGCGGCTCAAGCGGATCGTCGAGGACGAGGACCTGAGGCGGTACATCCTGTAGGTCCAGCCAGCGTCCAGCCAGGGCGCAGGCCCGACCGGGCAGGGGCGGCCGGTGACCGGCGACGTTTGAACCCTGCGGCCCTGCCGTCCTCTGGCCCCAGCCGTATAATTCGCCCGGCAACGCGTTTTCCGCCGTGCTTTCCGTTAACACCTAACCGCTCCGTTCGTGCCCGACTGTCCGCATCGCGACTTCCTCGCAATCCCCGACTTCTCCACCGAAGAGCTGCACGCGCTCTTCGATCTCGCGGACCAGATGAAGAACCGGGAGTACGTGCTGCGGCCGCTCGCCGGCAAGTC
>CAZOAT010000120.1:3093-6162 GCA_964577965.1 uncultured Gemmatimonadaceae bacterium
GCTCGTGCGTTCGCCCGGTTCGTCGTGAACGAGGAGCTGATGGAGAAGACATCCGCCCGCGCGATTTTCCTCCACTGCCTGCCTGCGCATCGGGGGGAGGAAGTCACTGCCGGCGTGATAGACGGCCCCTGGTCGCGGGTCTGGGACGAAGCCGCCAACCGGCTGCACGTGCAGAAAGCGATAATGGCCGTGCTGATGGGAGGAGAGCGGCTCGTCTAGGGACTGACGCGGATGCTGCGCACCGGGCGATATTACACTGACGTGAGACGCCCGTGACATCTTCAATCCCTCCAGTCGCCGGACTTGGCGACCATTACGCCATCGAGCGTGAAATCGGCCGCGGTGGCATGGCGACCGTATATCAGGCGCGTGATCGACGTCATGAGCGCAGTGTCGCCGTAAAGGTTCTGAACAGCGACGTCGCAGCCGCTCTTGGCACCGACAGATTTCTGCACGAGATCAAGACCGCGGCCAGCCTGACGCATCCGCACATAGTGCCGGTGCACGATTCAGGGCAGATGGACGGCGTGCTGTTCTACGTGATGCCGCACATCGACGGCGAGAGCCTGCGTGAGCGTCTTTCCCGGGAGAAGCGGATACCGCTTGCCGAAGTGGTGCGTTTCACGCGGCAGCTCGCGGCGGCACTCGATTTCGCTCATCGGCACGGCGTCGTGCACCGGGACATCAAGCCCGAGAACATCATCATCTACGAGGGTGAGCCACTCATCCTCGACTTCGGGATCGCCAAGGCGATCACCGAGGCAGCGGGCGAGAACCTCACGCGCACCGGCGTTGCGATCGGCACGCCGGCGTATCTGAGTCCGGAGCAGGCGAGCGGCGAGACCGACCTCGACGGCAGGAGCGACCAGTACAGTCTCGCCTGCATGGTGTACGAGATGCTCGCCGGCACACCCCCGTTCACCGCGGGCACCGCGCAGAAGGTCATAGCCAAGCGCTTCACCGAGCGACCCACGCCGCTCACGAAGATCGATGGCAGCATTTCCACCGCGGTGTCGGACGCCGTGCTCAAGGCGCTCGCTCTGGAGCCGCCGGGGCGGTACGGGACCGTGTCAGAATTTGCGCAGGCGCTGTCACAGGCAGCGGAACCGGAGCTGGCTCAGCCCGCTGACTCGGGAAAGCACTCGATCGCGGTGCTCCCGTTCACCAACATGAGCGCCGACCCGGAGAACGAGTACTTCACCGACGGTATCGCCGAAGAGATCATCAACGCCCTGATGAAGGTGCGCGCGCTGGATGTGGCGTCGCGCACGTCGGCTTTCGCGTTCAAGGGGAGCAAGGACAACATCACCGAGATCGGGCGCAAGCTGAAGGTGCGCTCGGTGCTCGAGGGCAGTGTCCGCAAGGCCGGCAACCGGCTGCGCATCTCGGCGCAGCTCATCGACGTCGCGACCGGCTTCCATCTCTGGTCCGAGCGGTACGACCGGGAGATGGAGGACATCTTCGCGATCCAGGACGAGATCGCGAGCAGCATCACCAACGCTCTCAAGGTGGTGCTCAGCGACAAGGAAGAGGCAGCGCTCAAGAAGATTCCGACGCAGAGCGTGCGCGCGTACGAGTACTATCTGCGCGGCCGGCAGCTGTTTCATCAGCGCCGGCCCGAGACGCTGGACGCTGCCGAAGACATGTACCGCCGCGCAATCGCACTCGATCCCGATTACGCGCTGGCATACACCGGGCTCGCCGACTGCTCCGCGTTCCGTTACTTCGAGCACGCCGGTGGCGACGAGGCGCTGGCTCAGGCAGAGGCGGCCAGCACACGCGCTCTGAAACTGGACCCGGATCTTGCCGAGGCGCATGCGTCGCGGGGATTGACGCTCACGTACCAGAGACGGTTTGACGAAGCCGCGCGTGAGTTCGAGAAGGCGATGGAACTGGATTCCAACCTGTACGAGGCGCCCTGGTACTACGCTCGGTCTCTGCAGGCCCAGGGCAATCTTGCCGCGGCTGCGGATCTGTATGAGAAGGCTGCGGATCTTCGGGTGGACGACTACCAGGCCATTCTCTTCGCGGCTCTTTGCCACGAATCGATCGGAAAGCGAGACAAGGCGAAGGAGGCCTTTCGTCGCGGGGTCGCCGCCGCCGAGCGCGCGTTGTCGCTGAATCCGGGCGACTCGCGGGCGATGCAGCTCGGCGCGGCTGCGCTGCAGCGTCTCGGTGACGAGCGCCGCGCCGAAGAATGGGCCCGTCGCGCCGTACAGACCGATCCATCGCATCCGCTACTGTTGTACAACATCGCCTGTTTTCACGCGACGGCCGGCCGCCCGGGTCTCGCGCTCGATCACCTCGAGCGCGCGATGGAGCTGGGCATGCGGAACAAGGACTGGCTGATGACCGACCCCGATCTGGAGTCCATCAGGAGCGACCCGCGCTTCCAGGCGCTGCTCACCGACAAGACTCCGCCGGTCTGACCGGTTCCATGACCGCACAGGGCACATCCACCCCCGACATCGGCACCGCTTATTCCATCGAAGGCGAGGTGGGCCGCGGCGGCATGGCCACCGTGTACCGCGCGCACGATCGGCGCCATCACCGCCGCGTGGCGGTGAAGGTGCTCAATCGCGACGTCGCGGCCGCGCTTGGCACCACGCGGTTCCTGCAGGAGATCACGACTGCCGCTGGACTGAGCCACCCGAACATCGTGCCCGTGCACGACTCGGGTGAGCACGAGGGTGTCGTGTACTACGTGATGCCGCACATCGAGGGCGAGACGCTCCGTGAGCGGCTCAACCGCGAGAAGCGCTTCACGCTCGCCGAGGTGACGCGACTCACCAGCCGCATCGCTGCCGGGCTCGACTTCGCGCACCGGCACGGCGTGGTGCATCGCGACATCAAGCCCGAGAACGTCATCCTCTTCGAGAACGAGCCGCTGATCCTGGACTTCGGCATCGCCAAGGCGCTCACGGCGGCGGCCAGCGACAATCTCACGCGCACTGGCGTCGCCATCGGCACGCCGGCGTACCTCAGTCCCGAGCAGGCGAGCGGTTCCACCAACCTGGATGGAAAGAGCGATCAGTACAGTCTGGCATGCACGGTGTACGAGATGGTCGC
>CAZOAT010000121.1:0-5923 GCA_964577965.1 uncultured Gemmatimonadaceae bacterium
TGGAACAGCTGCGCGGCACGGGTCAGGTCTGAGGTTCGGGTGGTCGCCATGGGTTTCTAATATATCAAGGTTTCTTGATTCGTCAAGGGTGCTCCTTCACGCCCGTCGTGCTTGACGACCGAATAGTCTTCATTCAGGCGCGATACTACTATTGAGCGGCGAGGAGCCTTGCCGCCGCAGCATAGCCGCTGCCCGATCACTGAGCCGCGTGCGCGGCGACGTCAAAAATCGTGAGCGCGGGCTCTGACCCCGCCGCGCGAAAGATCCGCACCCCTTCCGGAGTCTCGACCGAGCGGCGGTACGCCTCCAGATCCTCACTGCTTCGCCAGACGGTCACAATCCTCCACAGGCCGCTATCGGGGGAGTGCAGGAGGAAAGTCTCGACGATGAACGGCGGCAGCCCGCCGCCCACACCGGAGTATTCACGCACCAGATCCGCTTCCCTGTCCGGCGCCACCCGCGCCTCGAGCATCGTGACCACCATGTGCGCCTCCCCCTCCCGCTCGTTCGGGACCGAGTCCGCCGCTGCCCGTTCCTGTGCTCCGCTGCCGCCGCCACAGCCGATCGCCGCCGCGGCAGCGGCGACGAGGATGCCGCAGTGTCTCATCGTCTTTCACCTCGTGATGCGTCACCTTCGTGAATGTCAGCGTTGGTTCCTGACGCACCTCACGGAAAACGCCCGCTGCTTCTCGCCATCGTCGTGACGACCGAGAGACAGCTGGCCCTTGCCGAAGTTGTAGAACCATGCAGTCGCCGGACCCGTTTCCGATGCCGTCCAGTAGAAGCCATGGGCGTCCAGCCGAGCGTACTCGCGTCCGTCGGGAGAGCGGCCGCCACCCAGGAGCGCATTGAAGCCCGAGCTGCCTCCCATCAGCAGCGCGCGGTAGGCCGCTCTGCCCGTGTCGGCCGATTCCTCACGGATTCCGCCGTAGTGCTTCGCCATCTGGCGCCAGTCGTCGTTGGTCGGCAGGCGCCAGCCGTCGCCCAGCGACTGACAAACCCGCTGCGCCGCTTCCCAGGTATACAGACGGCCGTACTGCCGACAATGAGATTCCGCATCTCCGTAGCAATAGGACTCGGCAACGTCGCGATTCAGATTCCCCGTCGTCCAGCGCTTGCCGTCCCGCATCTGTGCGGCTGACTCGATCGTGGCGGCAACCTCGCCTTCTGCGACCGAATGGCTCGTTGCGCAGGAGCTGCCGGGAAGGCACAACGCAACTGTCGAGGCAACGACCACGCGGCGAATGCCGACGGATTTCATCCAGTTCCTCCAAACGAGGCGTTCACGATCGCCACAGCGCGTCGGATGATCTCCCGCACAGCCCGGATCTCATGCTTGAAGTCGTGATCGAGTGACGCAAGAAATGCTTCGACTTCCGCCCCCGGTGCGTCCGGTGCCGATGCCGCGCTGGGTTGACGTGAGTCGCTTACAGAGCGAGCTCGTGCTGGGCCCTCGAGATCTCGATGCCACGAAACTGCACGAACTCGTGCGGTCGAATCCCGCTGAGTGCCGCGCTCTCGCTCGGCCGGTCCTCACCGCACCCTCACGGTAATGTCGAGAGTGTGAGCGGGTCGTTCCTCGCGCGGGAAGTCGGGCAGGGTTCCGGTCGGGGTGGTGACGATCCGCAGAGTCATATCGCCCGGCTTCTCAGGCGTCCAGAGAACGTCGAACGTCGTGCCCACGTCGAGGAACGGGCGGACGGCTGGAGCAGCTCGCACCCATCTCGGCGGCAGGTCCGCGCCATCCTGCGCGATCCAGGTCCACGAAACGTGCTCATCGCCGTCGAGCAGGTGCACCGCCTTGTTGTCGTCCGGGCTTATATGCATGAAGCGGAGCCGGTAGCTCTGGCCGTGCCGGAAGGCCATCGGCGGCGGATCCAGCTCTCCGTTCACAGCGGGCTGCGCGTCTTCACCGGTACCCAGGGAGCCGAGGAGAAGGAGCCGGTTGGTCTCCGGGTCCCACGGTTCACCGGGTTCGAGCACGATGAATGCACCGTACAGTCCCTGGGCGAGGTGGTGACCGGGCTCGCTGTGCACGTGGTACATAAAGGTCCCGGCCCGCCGCGGCGTCATGCGGACTACGAATGAGTCGCCCGGCGCGATCGCCGGTCGAATCGCCCCCGGGTAGCCGCTCCAGCCCGGCACGCCGTCGGACCAGCTCTCGAGCTCCAGGCCGTGCCAGTGCACGCCCAACGGCACGTCTGCGTGGTTGAAGACGGCGATCTCCGTGGGCTCGCCCCGCGTCAGAAGAATCGGACTGCCAGGGAAGCGGACAGAATCGGGCGCGGGTGGCTCGGGTCCCTCCTGGAGCACGAAGCCGTATCCCGGCTCCGTACCGAAGACGCCATCCCTTTGCCCGATGTGGAGCCGGAGCCTCCGCCGCGCCACGTCGGCCGCGGGCGCGTGTCCCGGCCGCGGGTTCACGGTGATGCCTACTACGAGACCTCCCAGCAGATCCACACCCTCCGCCGCCGCATGCGCATGGGACGCGGTCCGGTCAGCAGGGTCCGGGTGAGCCTGCATCCACGACATGTGGCGCATCAGGTGGCAGTGGAAGAGCCAGTTACCCGGCTCGTCCGCGACCCAGGTCAGGCGAGAGGCGGTGGCGGGCGGTAAGGGGGCCGTCACCAACAGCGGGAGCGGCAGCGTCGCGCCCGGCACCGCACTCCCGCCGGTCTGCGTGGTCATCTCCCACACCTCGAAGAAGAAACCGTGCAGGTGCATGGGATGAAACGCGCGGCTCCAGTTGATGACCCGCCAGCGAACGGTATCGCCCTGGGCGTACTCCAGCCGTTCCGTGTGGGGCCACGAGCGCCCGTTGACCATGAAGCGGCCGGTCGGGAGCCAGCTTTCGGGGATCGCCGGATCTGCCCAGGCGGTGATGAGCAGGATCCGCTCGTCCGGGTCGGCCGCTTCGCCGGGGGGGTCCACGACCAACACGCCGGCAAGTCCGCGGTCGTGGGGATCGGCCCCGAGAAGGGGCTGGGGCGTCGCGCTCCATAAGGGCTCGAAGGTCTCGCCGTAGTAGATGTAGCTGCCAGGCACTGTGGGCGTGAAGCGAACCTCGGCGCTCTCGCCCGGCGCGACCACGAGAGAGTCCCCCGCAAACGCGGGGGTGATGTCGTTCGGCAGCGCTCCGGGGCGGATCGGCTGCCCGCGATCGCGGAGCCCACGTACGACGAGGGTGTCGTCCAACCCGTTCCGTACCGTCACGTGCATGGGGGTGCCTGCCGCTACTCGCAGGAGCGGTCCCGGGACTTTCACGCCAGCGCCCGGCGTGGCGAACGCATTGACGTCCAGCGCCGGCCCATTGTCGCCCCAAGGGCGCCATGTTGCGGGGCGTGCCTCCAGCGTCACACGCAGCGCGTTCCCCTCGAGCCGGCCCACGGCCACGCGGTAGTCTTCGAATCCGGCCGGCTCCCGCCCGGCGCGGCTCTGCTGGCCCGCCGCCGCGAGCGGGAGGACACTCAAGAGGGACACGACCGAAAGGCACCGGCGCAGCGTCTTTCGGTACGTGACCGCGAACTGACCGACGTGGGCAGCACCTCCGACGCTGGGGATCGCCGTCCGCAGCGCATCGCCGGAAGACACGCGCACGGAGCAGCTCGGAGCGGCGAAATCGTGACAGCGTCCGAGGGACGTGTTGAGCAGGGTCATGTGGCACCTGCGCAGGTGGTAGTGACCGACTAGGCATGAAACGGTGGCTCGACGAGCACCGCTTGCACGAGAATACGCGTGGGGGAAGCGGGGTTTCAAGGATCTGCTGCCTGCGTCGTCCGCTATCAATGGAGTCTGGCCCAATGCTCATGGAGTTGAGCTCTGCTCCGCTCCGAGGCGGCACTGTTCTGGCTTACGGCAGCAGTCGTGGCGGAGGGACACGCGGTCGCGCGCTGGGGAGACGCGCTGAGAGTGCTGGAGGGAGAGGCGGTCGAGCAGATCGACGTGCCCGCGCGGTGGCGCGAAAGGGCCGAGCATGTTCGCGGCGCGAGGCTCACGCGCGTGCAGACGCACGGCAAGCACCTCGTGCTTCACTTCGACAGCGGCTGGGTGATCCACACTCACGCGATGCAGTACGGATCGTGGCAGGTCGGCTCGCCCGGAGAGGCGCTTCGCAAGGAGGCGCGCTTCGTCCGGTTGCGGGTGGTGACGCCGCGGCACGAGGCGGTGTTCTACCATGGACCCGTAATGGAGGTGCTGACGCGAGAGGAGCTGGGCGCCCACCTGCGGTTCACGTCGCTCGGTCCCGACCTGCTGCACGATGACTTCACGGCGGAGCTCGTGCTCGGCCGTCTGCACGCGGAGGGTGCACGCGAGATCGGCGACGCGATACTCGATCAGCGCATCGTGTCGGGGATCGGCAACATCTACAAGTCCGAAGGGCTGTTCCTGGCGACCGTCCACCCGCAACGGCCGGCGCACAGCGTCACCGCGCCCGAGCTGCGGGTGCTGTTCGACGAGCTGATCCCGCTGATGCAGGCAGCGCGCACGACGTACGGCGCCACCATCACCTTGCCGGCAGAGCTGCGGTGGGTGCCGTGGGAGCGGAACTGGGTGTATCGTCGCCGCGGCCGACCGTGCTTCGTGTGTGCGACACCGATCGAGATGGTGCGGCAGGGAGAATTTCGGCGGCTGACGTATTTCTGCTCGCACTGCCAGCCGCTGATGCCTGGTGGCTGATCTGCCGCTCGGCTGAGGGTCCTGTCCTGCATCAGGGCACGATGCGCAGCACCTCGCCGCCTCCGGGAACGTTGTGCTTCTGCGCCACGTACAGCGCACCATCGTCTCCGATCGCCAGCCCGGTGGGCCTGGCAAGCGCGCCGCCAACTTGCGTGCGAACGCCCTCGGGCGATACTCGGATCAGCGCGCCCGGCCCCCCCAGGAATGGCGCGCTCGCATACTGAAGCACGAAAAGGTTGCCCGCGCGATCCCAACCGAAATCGGTGATCTGCGTGAAGCCGCCGGCGAACACCAGCGGGGCGACACCGGGCACGACGCGGAGGATCGCGGCTGCTCCAGGGAGGAAGGGCACACCGGTAAGCGTGCTGACGTACAGCGCACCATCAGGTCCGCGGCGTACCTGCGTGGGCACTGCCTCCGATGTGGCGAACGGAGGGTTGAATGGGCCCGCCGGAACTGCCGTCGGCGAGAAGATCGAGACGAGCGACACCGTACCATTCTCCTGGATATGGAGCAGCGAGTTGCCGCCGGCGTCCGTAACGAACCGACGCCCGCCCTCGGCGAGTATGCCATACGGGTTCGAATCGATGAATCCGCCGTCGGGGTTGTTCGCAGCTTCGAATGCTGCGACATCGGCGTCGCGTATCCAGGCGCCGGTTGGAAGCACCTTCAGGGTGACTCCCAGGTTCGCGCCGAGTGAACCAAGCAGTGCGCGAGCCGCCGGATTACCGCCCCAGCCTACCGTCAGATAGAGGTTGCCGCGGCCCTGAAAGTCGATGTGAGAGGGTCCGACAATGTCGTTGAGCGCTGGATTGTAGATGGAAGGCAGCCCCGTCGCGAAGCGCTCCTGGTCCCCCTTCCAGAACCTCGTGATCGAACCCGTTCCGCTGTAGCAGTTCTCGCCGCGAGCCACTGCCGCGCACGGGCCGTTGATGACGCTGGTGCCGCTCTCGGCCACGTACAGCGCTCCTTCCGGCCCGAAGGCCAACCCTCTGGGGCTGTTGAGGTTGCTCATGATGACCGTCGTTCCGGAAACAACCAGGGGTTCCGCGGCCTTCAGTGACGCCGGGGGTTCCGTCGGGGTGTCGGCACACGCGACGACGAGCAGTGCTGCCGCGCTTGCTACCGGTCGCGAAACGCGAGACATCATGACCTCCAGTGGGGTTTGGGCGTAATCGGTACTTGAAGCTGAAGCATTGTCAATGCCCTTCGGTGCATCACGACCTCCAGTGGGGTTTGGGCATGA
>CAZOAT010000122.1:0-5923 GCA_964577965.1 uncultured Gemmatimonadaceae bacterium
CCCGCGTTGGAAGGACGAACGAGATGGCGTCTCCGGTTCCAGCCACGGTCTGGGAGTGGTGGATGGCCGCCTCGCGGGAGCGCTGCCTGGCGATTCCGGCAGGGTTCCACCAGATAGCTTCGCTACCCGCGGAATCCTCCGCAACGAGGGTGTGGCCCTGACCCGTGGCGCGCGCGCCAACCGGAATCACGAGATACAGCGCCGCGTCGCTCGAGGAGACTTGAGATTCGGCATTGACCGGGACGCCCGCCAGTACCAGGGCGAGCGCGGCCCGGCTACAGCGGCGTAGCCTCATCCACGAGCATGATGGGGATGTCGTCGCGGACAGGGTACCGCAGACTGCAGGAGTGGCAGATGAGGCTCTGCTCCTGCTCGCGGTACTCGAGCTCCCCCTTGCACTTCGGGCAGACCAGAATCTGCAGAAGCTGTTCGGACACAGCCATGACGTGGACTCCGTGTTGCTAATGCCGGGCTTCACCGCGCCCGGAGGCGTCAGCCGACGCGGTAGCCGAACCGCTCCAGCGCACCCGCATCGCGACGCCAGTTTGCCGAGACCTTCACCCACAGGTCCAGGTAGACCTGCTCTCCCACCAGTGCCTCGATCTTTGCGCGCGCCGACTCACCGATCGCCCGGATCCGCGAGCCCTTCGCGCCGATGATGATCCGCTTCTGGCTCTCGCGCTCGACGTAAATTAACGCCCGCACGTACACCGGCGACCGGTCCTCCCGAAACTCCTCTATCACGCACGCCACGGAGTACGGGACCTCCTCCCCCAGCTGCTCAAGCGCCGTCTCACGGATGAGCTCACCAGCGAAGAACCGAAGCGATTGCGTGCTCACCTCGTCGTCGGGGTAAAGAAACGGACTCATCGGCAGCCGCTCCACCACCGCCTCCTGGAGCTGAACCACTCCCTCACCGTTCAGAGCGCTGATGAAGTGCGCGTCCGGCATCGCAAGACGAAGCTCCTGTGCGCGGTGGGCCGGAAGCGCGTCGATCTTGTTCACAACGGTCAGCACCGGCGCGTTAGGCGCGCTGGTGAGGTCGGCAGCTTCCGACAGCGGCACGGGGACCCCCTCACGGGCGTCGCTGAGGTACACGATTACATCCGCATCCTCCAGCGCCCTGCTCGCCGCGGTTCGCATCGCCTGCTGCAGCCGGTAACGCGGCTCCAGCAACCCCGGGGTGTCCAGGACCACCATCTGCGTGTCGCCGGTCGTGTGGATCCCCACGACGCGCTCCCTCGTGGACTGCGGCTTCTCGCTGGTTATGCTCAGCTTCTGGCCGACCATGCGATTGAGCAGCGTGGACTTCCCAACGTTCGGCTTCCCAGCGAGCGTCACTATTCCCGCGCGCGTCATCAGCCCGCCCGGCTAGAGGGTGTATGCCGTCACGGCTCGAGGGCAAGCAAACCAAAGCAGCAGGAGGCCGCAAGCACGCTCCGCACGTATCCTGCAGTCCTGTCATGGCATCGCAACCGCGCAGGCCATGACAGTCTCCTCACCGGATCCTGACGACCTCGTTCACCACGCGGTCGTCGTCAACGAAATCGACGATCTCGCTCCACTCCTCGAACTCGCCCGCAACTGCCGCCTCGTTCTGATCGGCGAGGCATCCCACGGAACCCACGAGTTCTACAGGATGCGCGCAGAGCTGACCACGCGCCTGATTGCAGAGCACGGGTTTGGCGGCGTTGCGGTCGAGGCGGACTGGCCCGATGCGTACAGAGTCAACCGGTACGTTCGCATGGAGTCCGACGATCGGACCGCGGAGGAAGCGCTGTCCGGGTTTGAACGGTTCCCTCAGTGGATGTGGCGCAACCTCGATGTAGTGGACTTCGTGAACTGGCTCCGCGAGTACAATGCTCCACAGGCAGCCCATGCCCGGGTCGGCTTCTACGGGATGGACCTGTACTCTCTCCATGGCTCCATTCACGCCGTCCTCGACTACCTCGGCAGAGTCGATCCCGATGCAGCGCGCCGCGCACGGTACAGGTACGGTTGTTTCGAGCACTTCGGAGAGGATCCCCAGGCGTACGGCTATGCTGCCTCGATCGACGTGAGCAGGTCCTGCGAGGATGAGGCAGTCGCGCAGCTGGTCGAGCTCCGCCGTGAGGCCGCCGCATATGCGCGCCTCGACGGCTACGTCGCCGCCGACGAGCTGTTCTTCGCCGAACAGAATGCGCGTCTCATCACGAGGGCGGAGCGATACTACAGATCGATGTTCCAGCGCCGGGTCTCATCGTGGAACCTTCGCGACCGACACATGGTCGAGACACTGGAGGCGCTGGCCGCACACAACGCAACGCTCGGGCGCTCCCCGTGTCTCGTGGTATGGGCTCACAACTCGCACCTGGGCGATGCGCGTGCCACCGAGATGGGTCGCGGCGGCGAGTTGAACGTGGGACAGCTGCTGCGTGAAGCGCACGGGGCCGGGACACTGAACCTGGGTTTCACCACCTACGCAGGCAGCGTGACAGCCGCATCCGAGTGGGATGGCCCCGCCGAGCACAAGCACGTCAGGCCAGGTCTCCCGGAGAGTTATGAGTCGCTGTTCCACGATGTTGCGGACAAGCTGACCACGGACCCTGACGCCGACCATCCCCGCGACTTCCTGCTGCTGTTTCGCGGCGACAGCTCCTTGAGCAGGACGCTGGACGGTCCGCTGCTCGAGCGTGCCATCGGCGTCATCTACAGGCCCGAGACGGAGCGCATCAGCCATTACTTCAAGGCGCACCTTCCCCGCCAGTTCGACGCCGTGGTCCATTGTGATACGACCCGCGCGCTCGAACCGCTGGAGGAAGTGGCGCTCGCCAAAGGAGACGAGCCGCCGGAAACCTATCCGACAGGCTTCTGAGCCTTCTCAGTCTCGGGCGCAACCCGCGGCCGCGCCCCGACGAAGGGCCGCGACGGAGTGCCGCGAATCCTCAGAGGCTTCCCCCGTGTCCAACTCAGGAAACGGACCCGCCGACCCTGTGGGTCCCACAGGCCGCGTCCGGTGCCCATCTTACGGCAGCTGTTCGTCCGTCGAACGGCCTCCCAGGTCGAACCCCTCAACCGCGAGCTGACTGGAATCATGAAGCGATTGCTCCTGCCTGTGCTCCTGGCCGGAATGGCGTGCACTACTGCGCCCCCAGCCGCCAGGACACCCGCCTCCCCTGCTGCAGCACCCAGCTCAGGCGTGCGCCTCGACTACGTCCATGATACGCTCCCCAACGGGCTCAACGTCATCTACCACGTCGATCGTGCCACGCCGATAGTGGCTGTGAATACTTGGTACGACGTAGGCTCCAAGCACGAGCAGCCGGGCCGCACCGGCCTCGCGCACCTCTTTGAGCACATCATGCTCTTCAAGGGGTCCCGCAACGTCGGAGACGGCGAGCGGTTCGCCCTGCTCGAGCAGGCCGGTGGCCGTGCGGGCGTGGAGATCAATGGCACCACCAGCTTCGACCGGACGAACTACTTCCAGCAGGTCCCCTCGAATCAGCTCGAGCTCGCGTTGTGGCTCGAGGCCGATCACATGCGTACGGTCGATGAGGCCCTGACCATCGAAGGTGTGAACGCACAGCGGGAGATCGTGAAGAACGAGCGACGCCAGTCTATGGACAACCAGCCGTACGGCAGCTGGCTCGAGCGGATGGTCGGACACGCTTTCCCCTCGGACCACCCGTACCACCACCACATCATCGGTTCGATGGAGGATCTGTCCGCCCAGACTCTGGAGGACGTGAGGACCTTCTTCCGCATGTACTACTCGCCGGATAATGCAGTCATGGTGATTGCCGGCGACATCGATCTGGAGGATGCCAGGGCGCTCGTCCGGAAGCACTTCCTGGACATTCCGCGCGGACTTCCACGTCCCGGGCTGCGCTCTGCTGCCGTACCGCCGCTCTTTCCCGCGCCGGTACGCGAAGTTGTCAACGACGCCAACGCGCGAACGCCGGGCGTGTACATCGGCCACCGCATTCCGTCGCAACGTTCCGAGGCTTCCCCCGCGATCCCGCTCCTCTCCGCGATACTTGGCAGCGGCCGCACGAGTCACCTCTTCTCGACGCTGGTGCGGGAGCGGCAGGCGGCGACAAGCTCCGGAGCGTTCAATCTCGGCCTGGTGGATGGTGCCGACCTTCTCATAGCCACCGCGTTCGGCAGACCCGGCGCGAATCCGGACTCGCTGGAGCAAGCGCTCCATAGCGCGCTCAATGACGCCGTGGCGGCGATCACTCCGGAGCAGCTCGCGCGCGTCAAGGCAAGCGTCCGCTACCAGTTCGTGAACCAGCTGCAAATCATGGGCGGTTTCGGCGGACGAGCAGATCGGCTTGCGGAGGGCCAGACCTTCTACGGTGACCCGAACTGGGTGAACCGGCGGCTCGCCGAGTTCGATGCGGTGACTGTCGACCAGATCCGTGCGCTCGCATCCGCGCATCTCGTGCCCGCTAACCGGATAACTCTCGTCTTCATTCCGGCCGCGCAGCAGAGCGCGCCAGGGAGCAACTGATGCGCCGTCATTTTCTTGCCGCCATCGCCCTCGCGGCGCTCACTGCACCGTCCTTCGCGCAGGAGCGGGAGCAGCCTCCGGCGCCCGGACCGCTGCGGCCGTTCCGCGTTCCGGAGATCAAGGAGACGCGGCTTCCCAACGGGATGCGCGTGGTCGTAGCCGAGAGACGTGCACTCCCTATGGTGCACGCGCGCGTGATCACGGATGCGGGCGCAGTTCACGAGCCGGCTGAGAAAAGCGGCCTGGCCACCATGACAGGCACGCTGCTCATCGAGGGGGGCGCAGGCGGGCTGAGCTCGGCCGAGCTGGCGCAGCGCATCGAAGCCATCGGTGCGCAGATCTCCTCCTCAGCGAGCTACAGTCTGGCCTCAGTGAACGTTACTTCGCTCGGAACGGTCTTCCCCGAGGCGCTTGGGCTGGCCTCGATGGCCGTCCGTTCTCCTGGTTTCGACGAGCGGGAGTTCGGCCGTGTGCGGGCGCAGGCGCTCGCGGGTTATGAGCAGGCGATGTCGAGTGCGGAAGCGATCGCCGATCGCACCTTTTCCCGGGCGATGTACGAGGCAACCGCACCGTACTCGCGCAGTCCATCAGGTACGGCGACGACGCTTGGCGCGATAACGCGGGACGACGTGACCGGCTGGCACTCGCGGATGTACTCGCCTGCGAACACCACGCTGCTCTTCGTCGGCGACATAGGGTTCGACGAAGCAGTGAGCCTGGCGACCCGACTCTTTGGCGACTGGAGCGCTCCGGCTCCCGGAGGCACACTGCCGCCGAACCCCACCCGCGCACCGTCCGGCACCAGAATCGTCCTCGTGGACAGACCGGGCTCGGTGCAGTCGGCTATCTACGTGGGCGTGCCCGGAATCGCCACGCCCGATCCTGATTTCTTCAGAATGACCGTACTCAATCGGGTACTCGGTGGAGGATTCACATCGAGGATCATGGCCAATCTTCGCGAACGCCGCGGCTTCACATACGGCGCCAACACCGTTCTGCAGGCACTGCAGAATGCCGGGACCTTCTTCGCCGCGTCCTCCGTTCGGACAGACGCGACTGACTCGGCGCTCACGGAGGTGATGCATGAGTTCCGCAGAATCGCCGAAGAGCCGGTCCCGGCCGCTGAGCTGCAGGCGTCGGTGAACAACCTCGTCGCCAGCTTTCCAGCCTCGGTGCAGAGCGTCCAGGAGCTCGCCGGCAGGCTCCAGACGATCCTGATCTATGGCATGCCAATGGACTATTACGACACGTATCGCGAGCGCCTTGCAGCCGTGAGCGCGGAGGATATCGTCGCGATTGCAAAAGCCCGACTCGATCCTCAGGCAATCACGATGGTCGTGGTTGGCGATCTGGCAACCATCGAGGCGCCCATCCGGGCCCGGAACTTCGGGTCCGTCGAAGTCTGGGATCGCGAGGGAAACCGGCTGCGAT
>CAZOAT010000123.1:0-5804 GCA_964577965.1 uncultured Gemmatimonadaceae bacterium
GGGGAGAGGCTACTCTCCGGCTGAACTTCGGGACGCGCTTGGGGTCTCACGCAGGTTGCTGATTCCGCTTCTGGAGTACTGCGACCGGGTCCAGGTGACCGAGAGGCGCGGTTCCGAGCGGGTTTTGCGGGGATAGAAACATTGGCGTCCTTTCGGACGTCTAATAAAGAACGGGGCGCAGGCGTTCGTTGACAGCCCTTTGCACTACGCCTAAGTTCGCGCCCAAAGGGTATATCAGGACAATTTTCCAACCGAGGGTATCGGCTAGAACATTTTCCGTCAGCAGGGAGCACACATGATGTCGCGATGGGCAGCACTGGCAGGACTGGTGCTTGTCCTCGGCACATCGGTGACGCGTGAAGCCGCGGCCCAGGGGATCAACCCTCAACCCGGCCAGCGCGTCGCCGGTACAGGGTTGGGCCAGAACTACCCGAACCCCTTTGGGATCGACACCAGGATCCAGTTCACGCTCGGTGATTATCCGTCGTGTACTGATGGCCGGCAGTACCGGGTGTCGCTGCGAATCTTCAACCTGTTGTCACAGGTAGTGTCGGTTCCAGTGCTGGAAAGCGGGGGTTCGGCCGCCGGGGGCGAGTCGCTCGAGAACGTGATGTTGAGTTGTGGGCAGTACACGGCGTACTGGGACGGAGCCTATCTGCACTCCTCACAGTCGGCGCCAAGCGGGGTTTACCTCTACAGGCTGGAGGTGGACGGCCGCCCGCACGTGAAGAAGATGTTCAAGTCCAGATGAGCGCTTCGTAGGTACGCGGTGAGCGTCCTCCGGGGCGCTTTTTCTTTGGCCATTGCCTACTGGCCATCGGCGGTCGGCTACTGCGCTTGCTGGCTCGGATTCTGTAGTCGCGGAACGTATGAGAATCCTTTCGGCACTCGCCGCGGCTGCGGGGGCAGAGCTGCGCGGCAACGACAGCGTCGCCGTCACCGGCATTGCGCTCGATTCGCGCGAGGTCAGGGGTGGCGAGATCTTTGTCGCGCTGGCAGGCGCCATGACTGACGGTGCAGAGTTCCTGGAAGAGGCGGTGCGAAACGGCGCGGCCGCGGTCTGCATCGAGCACTCCGAAGCTGCTCGTCTGACGACGTACCTGCCGCTGCTGCTGGTTCCGGACGCGCGCGCTGCAGCCGCCGACCTCTCCGCCGCGTTCCACGACCATCCCGCCGAGGCACTGCGCCTCATCGGGATCACGGGAACGCTTGGCAAGACATCCACGGCCGCGCTGGTGAGCGCAGCACTGAAATCGACGGCCGCGGGCCCCGGGATCGGCGTGATTGGCTCTCTCGGCGTCGAGCTGGTACGGGAGGGTGCCGGCGGTGGACCGGTCATCGACCTGCATGGAATGACCACACCCGACGCGCCGGCGCTGCATCGCGCACTGCGTGTGCTGGCGGATGCCGGGGTGGCGACCGTGGTGATGGAGGTCACGTCCCACGCGCTCGCGCAGCAACGGGTGCGCGGGCTGCGATATGTGTTAGGCGTTTTCACCAACCTTGTGCCCGACGAACACCTGGAATTTCACGGCACCGCAGACGATTACCTCGCCGCGAAGGCGCGGTACTTTGAGCACCTGCTTCCGGGTGCCCCGCTCGTGTACCAGGCCGATGACGCCCTCCTGCGCAGGGTGATGGATGAGCGCGGCGTACGCTCCGGTCGGGAGCTGGTGGGAGTGGGAGTGCAGGACGCACCGGATTCAGCCGACGCCACCGTGGTCGTCCGTGACGCGCGCTGGCATCAGCGCGGTTCCGACTTCGCGTTGCACTTTCGCGCGCCGCTCCCCGGCCTGGACGGTCGAGAGGTTCAGCTGGATGATCTTCCGCTGTCGCTGCCGCTGCTCGGAATCCAGCATGTTACCAACGCCGCGCTAGCCGCGACCGCTGCGTTGATCGCCGGCGCGGCGCCCGATGACGTTGCATCCGCCTTCTCACGTGTGTCAGCCGTGCGGCGCCGGATGGAAATCGTGCGCGGCGCCGACCCCCTCATCATCGATGACACGACCGGTAACCCGGAGTCGCTGCGCGCGGTGCTGCAAACCGCCGAATCGATACCGCGTTCCGGACTTCGCATCGTTTTCGGTCTCCGGGGTTCACGCGGCGTGGAGATCAACGTGCTCCTCGCAAGAGCGCTCGGCGAACTGCTGCTCGAGAGGGCGCGGGAGGAGCCAGTGCGTCTCGTCGTCACGTGGTGTGAAGAGGCCGCTGGCGAGAGGGACACCGTTACCGCCAGTGAGCGAACAGCAGTGCTGGACACTTTATCGCGACTGCTCGAGGCCGCGCCCGAGGCCCTGCGTTACGAGACCGAACCCTCGCTGGCCAAAGCGATCGAGCTGCTCCTATCCGGCGTGCGCCGCGATGAGCTGGTCCTGCTTCTGGGAACCCAGGGCATGGACTCCGCCTCCGAACTCGCCTTGAGGGCTCTCTCCAGCCGCTCCCCTTCCGTCAAGGACGCTTGAGCGTGTCCATGCCACTGTGGCAGCGGTATCAGGCACCACGATTGCCCCACGGCATGGTTGGCTCGACATTCCTGAGCCAGCGGAGTCGTCACCACCACCGAGTACGACGTGATCAACCCAGACAAGCTGACCGTTAAGGCAGGAGAAGCCCTGCAGGAGGCGTTGAACGCCGCGCGCCGCGCGGGCAACCCGCTGGTATACGATCTCCACCTGCTGCTCGCTCTCCTGGATCAGGACGAAGGCATCGTGGTGCCGCTCATCCAGAAGCTGGGCGTGAGCGTGGCCGCGGTGCGGGAACGGGCGCAGAAGGAGAGTGAGCGCTATCCGAAGCAGTCCGGGGCGCAGCCCACACTCTCGCGCGAGATCAATCAGGTATTCGATCGCGCAGAGCAGCTCGCAGGGTCGCTGGGCGACGAGTACGTCTCCACCGAGCACTTCCTTCTCGCGCTCGCCGATGTCCGGGGCGCGGAAAGCCGTACGATCCTGGGCGAGCTGGGCGTGTCGCTCGATGCTCTCATGGAGGCCCTGCAGCACGTACGCGGCTCGCACCGCGTCACGGACCAGACTCCCGAGACGCAGTACCAGGCGCTGCAGAAGTACACGCGCGACCTCACCGAATCGGCACGGAAGGGCAAGCTCGATCCCGTCATCGGTCGCGACGAGGAGATCCGGCGCGTGATCCAGGTGCTGTCGCGGCGCACCAAGAACAACCCGGTGCTGATCGGTGAACCGGGAGTCGGCAAGACGGCCATCGTCGAAGGCCTGGCGCAGCGCATCGTGAACGGCGACGTCCCCGAGGGGCTGCGCAACAAGCGGCTGGTCGCACTCGACCTCGGCGCCCTCATCGCCGGCGCCAAGTATCGCGGCGAGTTCGAGGAGCGACTCAAGGCGGTGCTCAAGGAGATCACCTCGGCCGAGGGTCAGTTCGTCGTGTTCATCGACGAGATGCACACACTGGTCGGTGCCGGCAAAGCGGAAGGCGCAATGGACGCCGGCAACATGCTGAAGCCGACGCTCGCGCGCGGCGAGTTGCGTGTGGTCGGTGCGACGACACTGGACGAATACCGCAAACACGTGGAGAAGGACGCCGCTCTGGAGCGCCGCTTTCAGCCCGTGTATGTAGGCGAGCCGAGCGTGGAGAGTACGATCGCCATCCTGCGCGGACTCAAAGAACGTTACGAGGTACATCATGGCGTACGGATCACCGACGGTGCGGTCGTCGCTGCCGCAACGCTGTCGCACCGCTACATCGGAGACCGGTTCCTTCCCGACAAGGCCATCGACCTCATCGACGAGGCGGCGTCCCGCCTGCGCATCGAGATCGACTCGCTCCCGCAGGAGATAGATGAAGTCGAACGCCGGATCGTGCAGTTGGAGATCGAGCGTGAAGCGCTCCGGAAGGAAAAGGACGTCGCGTCACAGGAGCGGCGCGAGGCGCTCGAACGCGAACTGGGCGGATTGCGGGAGCGATCGTCTACCATGAAGGCACAATGGCAGGCGGAGAAGGAGTCGCTCGGTTCCGTCGGACGCATAAAGCAGCAGATCGACGAAGCGCGCACGCAGACGGAGCAGGCCACCCGCTCAGGCGATCTCGCGCGGGCCGCGGAGGTCACGTACGGTACGATTCCTCAGCTCGAGTCACAGCTCCGGGACGTCGAGCAGCAGCTTGCCAGCAAGCAGGGCGGCCGGCAGTTCCTCAAGGAGGAGGTGACCGCAGAGGATGTCGCCGAGATCGTCGCGCGCTGGACCGGGATCCCCGTTTCAAGGATGATGGAAAGCGAACGGGAACGGCTTACCAAACTCGAGACGGAACTGGGCCAGCGTGTCATCGGTCAGCTGGAGGCGGTCTCAGCCGTGTCCAACGCGGTGCGTCGCTCGCGCGCGGGTTTGCAGGATCCCAACCGCCCGATCGGGTCATTCATCTTTCTCGGCCCCACTGGCGTGGGAAAGACCGAGACCGCGCGCGCACTGGCCGAGTTCCTGTTCGACGATGAGCACGCGATGGTCCGGATCGACATGTCCGAATACATGGAGAAGCACGCGGTCGCGCGACTCATCGGCGCTCCACCAGGGTACGTGGGTTTCGAGGAGGGAGGACAGCTCACCGAAGCGGTGCGTCGGCGTCCCTACTCCGTGATTCTGTTCGATGAGATCGAGAAGGCCCATCAGGACGTGTTCAACGTGCTGCTGCAGATACTGGACGACGGGCGGCTCACCGACTCGCAGGGTCGCACGGTGGACTTCAGGAACACGGTCATCATCATGACGTCGAACATCGGCAGCCACTACATCCTCGAGCGCGCGGCGGCGGATTGGGACGAAACCGAGCGGCAGGTGACGGCTGCCCTGCGACAGCACTTCCGGCCCGAATTCCTGAACCGCGTGGACGATATCATCGTGTTCCGCCAACTCGGAACGGAGGACATGGAGCGCATCATCGATCTGCAGCTGGCCCGCCTGGACGAGCTCCTCGCCGACCGGAAGCTGACGCTGGAACTGACCCCGGCTGCGCGCCGGCGACTGGCGACCGAGGGCTACGATCCTGCCTACGGTGCGCGGCCGCTGAAGCGCGCGATCCAGCGGATGCTGCAGAATCCGCTCGCGCTCGCCGTGCTGGAAGGTCGCTTCACCGCCGGCGATCATATCGTTGCTGACATCGGCGAGAGTGGCGATCTGGTCTTCACCAGGGGAGAGCGCCCGGCGGCGGCTGCGTAGCGGCCCCGGCCGGAGGGACGAAAAAAAAGGGGCCCCGCGGGCGGGGCCCCTTCGAACTTCGGTGCTGTGCGCCTAGCGATGATAGATGGTTACGTCGTTCAGATTGTGACCGCGCACCGCGATCGCCACGACGTTGTCCGCGCTGACGCCGGCGCTCGAAAGCGCGGCGGAAATCGACGCGTTGCTGCTGGCGGCCGTACGCGCGGATGCGGCCGACCGCGTCTCAGCACGCGAGACCGCGTTCTCGATGCCCGCGGTAGTCCGGCTCGGCGACAGGTTGGCGACGTTGATCATCGTGATCCGCTCGCCCGGGACGGTGCCGAGCTGATTCAGGCGACGGAGGTGCTGCGCCTGGCTGTTGACAGCCGCGTTGAAGTTTCCGACCGTCATCGGGCCGTTCGCCTGCGGCGGTACGACCACCTGCGACAGCCTCATCGGGGGCTGCATGATCACCGTAGTCGTGGTGGGCTGCGCCGGCGTCGTTACTGGCGGTGCCATCGGGGCTGCGGGGTCCGCGGGCGGCGTGGTGAGTTCAGTCGCTGGCGGCACCGGGCCATCAGTGGGGACAGGCATTCCAACCGGCGGCTGGCCTGTCGGCGTTGCCGTGGTGTCCTGGGCGAAGGCGGT
>CAZOAT010000124.1:0-5781 GCA_964577965.1 uncultured Gemmatimonadaceae bacterium
ACACCTCCGGCCAATCCGGGCCGGGCCCAGACGCCGAGCTCGATCTCGCCATTCGCGACCCCGCCGACGGCAGGGGCAGCTCCCATGGGGGCGTCCGCAGCTCCCTTCGAGTACCGCAACGTCCTGCAGGAGCTGGTCAAGCGGGGCGCCTCGGACCTGCACCTCAAAGTCGGCCGTCCGCCGGCCCTGAGAATCAGCGGTGACCTGACCCCGCTCGACAATCCGCCGCTCCGGCCGGAAGACCTGCGCTTCATCGCCGAGCAGCTGATGACGCCGAAGCAGATCCAGGAATTCGTCGAGTTCAAGGAGTGCGACTTCGCGCTGGGTGTACCAGGCATCGGCCGCTTCCGTGTGAACGCATACCAGCAGCGCGGTACGATCGCCTTCGCCTTCCGCACCATCGCCTTCCAGGCGCAGACCGTCGAGGAGCTGCATCTGCCGCGGATCATCGGCGACATCGCGATGCGGCCGCGCGGACTGGTCCTGGTGACTGGCGTGACCGGTTCGGGTAAGTCCACCGCGCTGGCCGCGATGATTCACCACATCAACATCCACCGTCGCGCGAACGTCATCACGATCGAGGATCCGATCGAGTTCCTGCACCGCGACATCAACTGCAACATCAACCAGCGCGAGATAGGCACCGATACCGGGGACTTCGCACAGGCGCTGCGCCGCGTTCTGCGACAGGATCCCGATGTCATACTCATCGGCGAGATCCGCGACATCGAGACGCTGGACACCGCACTGAAAGCGGCAGACACCGGCCACCTGGTTTTCTCCACCCTGCACACGACGGACGCGACGCAGACGATCAACCGCGTGCTGTCGTTCTATCCGCCGCACCAGCAGTCCGAAGTGCGCTTTATGCTCTCCAGCGCGCTTCAGGCAGTGATATCGCTGCGGCTCGTCCCGCGCATGGACAAGCCGGGTCGTATCCCCGCGGCAGAGATCCTGATCAACACGGCGGCCGTTCGCGACAATGTTCTGGACATGAGCCGCTCGCTGAACATTCCCGACCTTATCAAGGAAGGCACCGTTCAGTACGGAATGCAGACGTTCGATCAGTCGCTGATGCAGTGGTACTCGCAGGGTGTCGTGTCGTACGACAACGCGCTCTTCTACGCGACGAATCCGACGGAGTTCGCGCTGAAAGTGCAGGGCGTCGCGGGATCGAGCGACACGACGTGGGACGCATTCACCGGCAGCCAGGCGACTTGATCGCCGGCGCGGACTGCGACTAGTGACTGGCGATTAGCGGAGAGTGACTGCGGTTACTGCGGTTTCCGAGGTAGCTTTCCGCTGACCGCTAACCGCTGATCGCTTGTTCAAGAAAGTTCTCATAGCCAATCGCGGAGAGATCGCTCTCCGCGTCAACCGCGCCTGCCACGAGCTCGGCATCCAGACCGTCGCCGTGTACAGCGAGGCGGACCGCGAGTCGCTGCATGTCCGGTTCGCTGACGACGACGTCTGCATCGGCCCGGCACCGGCTCGGGACTCGTATCTGAACATTCCGAGGCTCATAGCGGCCGCCGAGATAACCGGCGCCGACGCGATCCACCCCGGGTACGGCTTCCTCGCCGAGAATGCCGAGTTCGCCGAGACGTGTGCGGCGTCGAACATCCACTTCATCGGGCCGACTCCGCAGCAGATCCGGCAGATGGGCGACAAGGCCACTGCGCGTCGTACGATGATGGACGTCGGCGTGCCGATCATCCCGGGCACGCCCGGCCCGGTGGAGGACTCCGACGAGGCGCTGGCGTTCGCGCGCAAGATCGGATTCCCGGTCATCATCAAGGCTGCAGCCGGGGGTGGCGGAAAAGGGATGCGCGTCGCGAAGGATCCGGACGACTTCGCACGGTCGTTCCAGCTCGCGCGCTCGGAGGCGCTCTCCGCCTTTGGCAACGGTGACGTTTACGTCGAGAAGTACCTCGCCCGCCCGCGGCACATCGAGTTCCAGATCCTCGGAGATGAGCATGGCCGCGTGATCCACCTGGGCGAGCGCGATTGCTCCGTGCAACGCCGTCACCAGAAACTCATCGAGGAGGCGCCGAGTCCGGCCATGACACCGGAGCTGCGGCAGAAGATGGGAGATGCGGCCGTCGCCGGAGCCAGGGCGATCGAGTACGTCGGGGCCGGCACGATCGAGATGCTGCTGGACGAGGACGGTTCGTTCTACTTCATGGAGATGAATACCCGCATCCAGGTCGAGCATCCGGTGACCGAGATGCTCACGGGAGTCGATCTCGTGAAGGAGCAGATCCGCGTCGCCGGAGGCGATCACCTCACCGTGAACGAGCTGCCGTACCTGCGCGGCCACGTCATCGAGTGCCGGGTCAACGCGGAGGATCCCGCCCGCAACTTTCAGCCGTCGCCGGGCAGGATCGATGTCTTTCATCCGCCGGGCGGTCCCGGCGTGCGCCTCGACACCCACGTGTATGCCGGCTACTCGGTGCCGCCGTACTACGACTCACTCATCGCCAAGCTGCTCTGTCAGGGGCGCAACCGGGCGGAGGCCGTGCGACGGATGCAGATGGGGCTGGAGAGCTTCATCATCGAGGGAATCACCACGACGATCCCGTTTCTCGCCCGCGTGATGCAGAACGAGCGGTTCAAGAAGGGCGAGGTGGACACGAAGTTTCTGGAGCGGGAGCCGGAACTGTTCAAGGATCTGGCATAAGCAGTGGAATAACTGTGGAAAAACGGCGCCCGAACCGCGATTTTCGGGGGTGTCCGTAACCAGGCGCTCGCGCGCATCCGCGGCTGACGACCAGCTCGACAGCGAAACCCGGAGTTCCCAGCTCAGGCGCGAGCTGACCGCGATAGCGCTTCTGATCCTCGGCGTGTTCCTGGCCGGGACGCTTCTGCTCCACGGCGTCGCGCTGCTGCGCGCCGGGGCATCCGATGTACGGACGAGCTTCGGCTGGCTCGGAGCCGGCCTTGTCACTCCCCTCATAGCCGGGTTCGGCTGGCCGGGTGCCGCACTCATCGCGATCGCACCGATAATGCACGCCCTTCAGCTGTTCGGGCGGCTCACGGAGCGGAGGGGCAGGGTGTGGCTCGTGTTTCTGTTCGGTGGCGCTCTGCTCGTGCCGGTAGCCTTCGGACTCATGTCGGGCGCGCAGCCTCAGGCACATCCGCTCGCCGGGATGTGGGGCTCCTTCATCGCGTTCTACCTGATCCCTGCGACGGGCATCGCCGGCGGCTGGCTCGTGTGGCTGCTGCTCGTGAGTGTGCTGATGGCGATCACTCTGCACTGGAATCCCTTGCGCATGCTCGTCGGTCGGCGCGAGCCGCAACTCGTCACGGCAGCTGCGCAGCCGCGCGTGAGCGTTGCGCGCGCGCTGGACCCGGACCCCGGGGAGATGCCCGCGCTCGAGCCTCTGCTTGCGGAAGCGGTGGGTGCGGAGAGCGGAGGCAACGGTACACGAAAGAAGCGCGACCGCGCAGCATCCCGGAACGGAGCGAGCCAGCTGCGCGAGAGTCTCTTCACCGCTTCCGACGAGAGTGTGCTCACCGGAGCTGTACTCACCGGAGCAGACGAGCTGCCGCCGGTCGAACTCCTCACGCCGGGAGAAGGGCGCAGCGCGGAGCTGTCGGACGAGGAGCTCGAGGCAACGGGCAGGAAGCTGGTGGAGGCGCTTGCCACCTTCAGGATCGACTGCGAGCTGCGGCGCGACTGGAAGAGCGGGCCGGTCGTCACCCAGTTCCGCATCGTGCCCGCGCCCGGCGTGAAGGTCCGGCAGATCGCGAACCTCGCGAACGACATCGCACTCGCGATGAAGGCGTCGAGCATCCGCATCGTTGCGCCCGTCCCTGGTATCGGAGCTGTCGGTATCGAGGTGCCGAACCCAAAGCGGGAGGTCGTGGCGCTGCGCGATCTCATCGAGCTGCCGGATTTCCAGCGCAAGGCCGCTGCACTGCCAGTCGCACTCGGCAAGGATCTCGAGGGACAGCCGGTCGTTACCGACCTCGCGAAGATGCCGCACCTGCTGATTGCAGGCGCGACAGGCGCCGGCAAGTCAGTGTGCATCAACACACTGATCACCAGCCTCCTTTACCGGCACACACCGCGTACGCTGCGCATGCTGATGATCGACCCGAAGATGGTCGAGCTCAGCGTGTACAACTCGCTACCGCATCTGCGGCGCAAGGTCGTCACCGACAATCACGACGCCGCCATCGCGCTCAAGTGGGCGGTCGGAGTCATGGAGGAGCGGTACAAACTGCTCGCCGCGAACGGCGCGCGGAATCTGCAGGACTTCAACCGCAAGGTTGACGACGGCGTTGAGCTCAAGTGGCCGATCGATCCCGCGTCGGCTTACGAGCGTGCGGACCATGACGGCGACCGGCTGCCGTACTACGTCATCATCATCGATGAGCTCGCGGACCTGATGATGACGGTGCAGGGCGAAGTCGAAACGCCGCTCGCAAAGCTTGCCCAGAAGGCCCGCGCGATCGGGATCCACCTGGTACTGGCGACGCAGCGGCCGAGCGTGAACGTCGTCACCGGGCTGATCAAGGCGAACTTCCCCAGTCGTATCGCATTCCAGGTGGCGTCGCAGGTGGACAGTCGCACGATCATCGATGGCGTCGGCGCCGAGCTGCTGCTCGGCACGGGCGACATGCTGTTCCTGCCGCCCGGCAAGCCGGAGCCGGAGCGGCTGCAGGGGGCGTACATCTCCAGCGAGGAGACAGAGGAGCTGGTGGAGTGGTACGACACGCACCGCACCGCACGAGTGGAGGGCGCAGCAGAGCCGGTCGCCGACGAGGATCCAATCGAGGTCGCTCGCCAGCGCGAGGCGCTGGAGTCAGGCGCGGGCGACGGTGACGGCGAGCCGGGTGAGCGTGACCGCCTGTTCCGCGAGGCCGCCGAGGTCGTGATCCAGCACCAGCAGGGCTCGACATCGCTGCTCCAGCGAAGGCTCAAGGTCGGCTACGGTCGTGCGGCCCGTATCATCGACCAGCTCCACTACGCCGGTGTGCTGGGTCCACCTGACGGGTCGAAGCCGCGCGACGTGCTCGTGGGGTTTGAGGAGCTGGACCGCATCACGAGCCCACGAGTCTAGACGCAATTCTTTACTCCGGCCGCCTGCCCCCGCTGGGTTTTGCGCGCGGCCGCCTGCCTGGTCGGAGCGATGCGCAATGGCTTGATGACGGGCGCGGCGCACGGGTGACGCCGCTCGTGACCAACGCGGACACGTTGATCGCGTGTCACACAACCAGGAACTCGGTGAGCTTGGCGAGCGCATAGCGGCGCGCTGGCTGGTGTGGAAGGGCTGGGCCATACGCGACCGGCGGTTCCGTAACGGCCACCGCGACATAGACATCGTCGCACAGCGCCAGCGCCTCATTGCGTTCGTGGAGGTGAAGGCCCGGTCCGGGTCGGACTTCGGGGATCCGGTCGAGGCAGTCCACTGGCAGAAGCAGCGGGAGCTGCGTCGCTCCGCTCTGGTGTGGATCTCCCGCCACGGCGCGTCGGGCCATGAATACCGCTTCGACGTCGTCGGAGTGCTTGTAGTGGGTGCAAAGATCCGTGTAAAACATGTGGAAAACGCCTTTAACGCGGCCTGATCCGCCGTTGCGCGGCTGGCCGCGGCTTCGTAGTTTCTTCGGTATCGGCAGGCCGGGCTCAGGAGCGTAGAATACGGTACTGCCAGCCCCCTCGTACGCTTAACCACGGGTGATCAGAATGGCCGCAACGGCGACGCAGGAAGAGCGCAGGCAGGAAGACAAGAAGAAGGCATTGGGGCTGGCGATCGCGCAGATCGAGAAGAACCA
>CAZOAT010000125.1:0-1692 GCA_964577965.1 uncultured Gemmatimonadaceae bacterium
TGTTAAGCACGCCGCCAGCGTTCGTCCTGAGCCAGGATCAAACTCTCCAATAGAAGAAGCTTGAGGCTCTTCGAAAACGCTGCCATTTGTCGCGTTCGTTAAACGCGCCATGACAGCGCGTCCGAATCACTATTCAAAGAAGTTCGGGTCTTCTCTCCCCGCAGCCCCGAATGGCCACGGATCAACGAGATCGCCTCGCACATCGTCGAATCTCAACCTCAGTTTTCAATCAGCTTTCGTGCCCATTCTTGGGCAGCCTATAATCATAGCCTGACAAACCTGCCCCGTCAAGCGTTTCGACCCGAAATCCTGAAGATTTCCCAGCCGCCCGCACCTCCCCTAAGTCGTTCCAGGGCTTGGCGAAAGGGATTCTCAACCTAGCCACCTCGTGAGCCGCATGCAAGGGGTCGAGATTGAAAGCAAATCATGGCTCATTCCCGCTCGCCCCTCCCCCATTAAGCCGCTGGTCCCATGCCACAGCGCTCTGTCTTCAGCGGCCGGCGGCCGGCGCAAAGTCACTGCGAAACCGCGGTCACCGAAGTTGCTTACGCCAGTCACTAACCGCTGGTCGCCATGATTCGGGTTGGACCTGCCGGATGGTCATACAAGGACTGGAGCGGGTCGGTGTATCCGCACCCGCGGCCACCTCGCTTCGACGAGCTCGCCTGGCTCGCGCGCTGCTTCGACACGATCGAGATCAATTCCACCTTCTACAGACCCGCTGCGCGTAACGCGGCTCTGCGCTGGGCCGAGCGTGTGGCTGCGAACGACAGCTTTCGCTTCACCCTCAAGCTCTGGCAGCGATTCACGCACGAGCGCGACGAGATGTGGAGCGCGGCAGAGGTAGCCGAGAGTCGTGCCGCTATCAACGGGCTGCTCGAGCACAATCGACTCGGGGCAGTGCTCGCGCAGTTTCCGTGGTCGTTCAGGCGCGAGAAAGTGAACCGCGTGTGGCTCGATGCACTGACGAAGGAGTTCGCCGACCTCCCTCTCGTCGTGGAAATCCGGCATGACTCCTGGAACACTCCGGAATTCTTTGACGCGCTCGCCGAGCGCGGTATCGGATTCGTCAACATCGACCAGCCGAAGCACCGTCACGGCATCGCGCCGACAGCGCGCGCCACAAGCCCGACCGGCTACGTGCGCGTACACGGGCGCAATGCCGCGAACTGGTTCCGCGAGGACGCAGGAGTGAACGAGCGGTACGACTACTTATATTCGGCGTCCGAGCTGCTCCCATGGGCCGAGCGCGTTCGGCAGATCGCGCTGCAGGCCGATGACGTCTACGTCATCACCAACAACCACTTCGAGGGACAGGCAGTGGCCAACGCGGTGATGCTGACCTCGATGCTCCGCAACGAGCCTGCACCAGCGCCGGCACCGACGCTCGAGAGGTATGGCGACGTCATGGGACAGTACGCGTTCGCATTGTGAACGCGATGCCGGCGCCCGAGCTCGCAGCAGCGCCGCCCAGGAACCGCGATCTCGGCCCTTCTCAACCTCGCGGACATCGTTCCCTCACGCTGGCTGTTCGCCGCTTCGGCGTTGATCGGCGCGGCCGCAAACGCGGCGCTGCTCGCTTCGCCGGACTACGGCAGCACGCTCGCATGGAGAGGTTTGTCACCGGGATGGCGCTCGCGGGAGTGTACCCTCCCGCGATGAAGATGGCCGCGACATGGTTTCGCTCCCGGC
>CAZOAT010000125.1:1792-5693 GCA_964577965.1 uncultured Gemmatimonadaceae bacterium
GCTCCCGGCTGACGTCAGCGCGTTCTGGTCGCGCGCTTTCCGGGTTTCTTCTTCGCAGTCGGTGCAGTCTTTCGGCGAGAGGGCGCCGACCGTTTCCGGGACGCAGCTCCCGCCTTTTGCCCCGTACCGGAGCTGCGCTTCGAGGAGCCACTGCTCTTCCGCTTCGTCGCAGCACGCGGCCGTTTGGCTTTACCCTGCTTCCGGGTCGCGATAGATCGGAGACGGCGGACTTCCTCCTGCAATCGTGCGCGGCCAACGCCGAGCGATGCATGGGCGGCTGCGGCCGTGACGAGGGCAGCCTCCGCCTCCTCGAACTCGCCGGACGACCTGAACACTGTGAGCTCACCAATCCGCTCGTCGTCCAGCAGCAGCGGCACCGTGAGAATGGCTGACATATCGACGTCGGGCAGCGGCGGCCATCCACCTGCTACGACCTGATAGGTCGGGTATCCGGGGCTCGGATCCAGCACCAGTGCGATCCCCTCGAATCCCAGCGCCGGCGTTGAGAGCGCATCGACGATAGCGCGACAGGCCTGAGGAGCAGTGTGCCGGGACGTGGCCTCACGCGCGAGGCGCGCGGCCGCCGAGAACCGCGGATCGACCGCGGGGTGCGTGCTGGTGGTTCGGGTCCTCGTTTCCACAGTGTTCATGGTTCCAGCCGTTATCGACAGGAAGTGCTGCGCCGGTCCGTAAGTCTAGCCGAAATCACGTACTGAGAGAATGAGCAGCCCCTGAATAGTCACCTCCATACGGGGGCGCGGCGGCGGGAGACTGCGCTGTCCCTATCTTCCCGGCGATGGCAGACGTCACCATCATCCTCAATCCCGCCGCCGGGAGCGGTCGCGGCCGTGCGCTCCTGAGCACCATCCAGGACGCCTTCGCTCACCTCCGCCCGCGATACGAGATCAGTACCGGGCCACGAGAGGAGGAGCGACTGGCAAGAGAGGCTGCTGCACGGGGGGCGGAAACGATCGTGGCGGTAGGTGGCGATGGTACCTGGGGCAATGTCGCCCATGGTATCATCGAGTCCGGAAAGAGGCCGCGACTCGCCATACTTGCCGCCGGTACCGGCAATGATTTCGCGAAGAGCGCGGGAGTCCCGGCCGCTGATCCGCGCGCCACAGCCGCGCTGATCCAGAGCGGAAGCGAGAGGAGGGTCGATCTCGGCACCGTCGGCGGGCGGATCTTCCTGAACTGCTGCGGCACCGGCTTCGACACGGCAGTGCTCACGCGGAATGCTCGCATGCCCGTCCTTCGAGGACCCATCCGCTACATGGCGGCCGCTCTCACAGAGCTGTTCACCTACAAGAGCGAGCCTGTATCCCTCTCTCCGTGGCCGTATCGCAGGGAACGCGACACGCTGCTGACGGTTTTCGCCAACGGCGCCTGGTACGGGGGAATGTTCCACATCGCCCCACACGCCAGCCCCGAGGACGGGATGCTGGAAGCGATCCGGATAAGCGACGTGCGCGGCCTCCAGCGTCTGGCGCTGCTCGCGTCAGCTGTCCGCGGAAAGCACATCGGACGGCCTGGCGTGGAGCTCGGACGCGGCGCGAGCTTCACCCTCAGCTTTCCTGCCCCACCCCTCGTCAACACCGATGGAGAGGTACGCCTCGGGACCAGCTCGACGCTGACCGTAACCGCGCTCCCCGGGGCGCTGCGACTTGTGGCTCACTCGCGGGAGGTCACCCCAGCAGACGCAGAATTCCCAGGATCAGCACCGCAGCTCCGATAAGCACACTGAACGGTGCCAACGCGCGCGATGCGCTGCCGAGGCTGTCGCCGACCTGCGGAACTGAGGCCAGAGCATTCGCGCCGAGCAGCAGCCCGGCAAGAATCAGCGCTATGCCCATCATGCTGAAGAAGCTGAAGATCCCCACGATGAGAGCGGTGACGCCGATCACGGTCTCGTATGGCTTGAGGGCCCGGATGAGTGCGTCGAGGCCACGGAACCTTCCAAGCGAATCAGCAAGCAGAAGCAGCCCGGCCAGGATCCCAACGAGAGCGCTGAGCACTGTTTACCTCCTCTGATGTATGTCTCCAACTACGGGTTTCAGCTGCTCGGGGATTCAGGCAGTACCCGCCTGCAGCGATCTTCGCCGGCCCCGCGCGACGGCCTTGATCGGACTTGCCGATGGCGCGCTACTATACGGCCACGGCTGTGCGCTGTCCAACGCCGTCGTGTAGCTTTTCTGTCCTGGCCAGAACGCGCGGACCCCGCCCGCCACTTTTCCGTTCCGAGGTCGATGTCGCACCACCTACGCGTCCACATTCTGTCCGTACTTGCGCTCGCGATTGTCACCGCGTGCGCGCCAGCCACGACACAGCGGATTGATCCCGTTCCGGCTTATGACCTCGTCATCACCAACGGCAGGATCATCGATGGCACTGGCAACCCCTGGTTCTACGGTGACCTCGCCCTAAGCGGCGATCGAATTGCGCGCGTGGCCTCGCGGGGGGCGTTGTCCGGCGCACAGGCGGCGAGGCGACTGGACGCTGGCGGGATGGTGATTGCTCCGGGGTTCATCGACATACAGAGCCACTCCTGGAGCCAGCTCCTGCTCGGCGATGGAAGAGTGATCAGCAAGGTGACACAAGGCGTTACGACCGAGATCCTGGGCGAGTCCACCACACCGGCCCCCTCGAACGAACTCTCGGCCGCGAACGCCGGAATCGATCTGAACGACACAACGGAGCGCGCGCGGCTGCAGCGCACCTTTGCAGGACCACGTGGTTTCGATTCCTGGCTCCGGGCGCTGGAGCGGCACGGCAACTCGGTAAACGTCGGCTCGTATCTTGGAGCGAGCACTGTACGCGCTTACGTGAAGGGACAGGCACAGGGCGAGCCTAATGCAGCCGAGCTCGACACGATGAGGGTGCTGGTGCGCAACGCAATGGAGGATGGCGCCTTCGGCATTGCGACAGCGCTGATCTATCAGCCGGGTGGCTACGCGATGACGGAGGAGCTCGCCGAAATGGCTCGCGCGATGTCGCCATACCAGGGGTCATACATTACGCACATCAGGTCTGAAGGCGATCAGCTGCTCGAGGCGCTGGACGAGGCGTTCGCCATCGGCAGACACGGCGACGTGCCGGTCGTCATATATCACTTGAAGGCGTCCGGCCGCCCGAACTGGCCGAAAGCCGCTCTCGCGGTCGCGAAAATCGATTCGGCGCGCCGAGCCGGACAGGACGTGACTGCGACGATGTACCCGTACTCGGCATCAGGGAACAGCCTCTCGTCGTGCCTGCCCGACTGGGTGCCCGCGGAAGGGCGGTTCTTCGATAACCTTGGCGATGCGACTCTACGCGCCCGAATCGTGCGGGAGATGCTGGCGGGGGAGGAGTCGGACGGCTGCGCCTCCGATGGCCCCGAAGCGATGATGGTGGTCGGCTTCCGCGCAGACAGCCTGCGGAAGTTTGAGGGGTTGCGCCTGAACCAGATCGCCGACTCGCTGGGCCGCGACTGGGCCAACGCTCTCGTGGATCTGGTCCTCGCGGAGAACAACCGCCTGAGCAAGTTGAACTTCAGAATGCTGGACGAGAACGTCGCCATGCAGATCGCGCAGCCATGGGTCGTGATCGGCAGCGACGCAGGTGGCCACAACCCGGAGACCGCGCAGTCGCTCACGCATCCGCGGGCATACGGCACGTTTCCCAGGGTGCTGGGCAAGTACACCCGGGACGAGGGTATTCTCCGTCTCGAGGATGCCGTTCGAAAGATGACCTCCGCGACCGCACAGATCCTGCGGGTCACGGACAGGGGACTTCTGAGGGAGGGGATGTTCGCCGACATCGTAATCTTCGATCCTGCCACGGTCGCAGACAGGGCTACTTACGTGGAGCCGCATCAGCTGTCGGTGGGTGTGCAGCACGTGTGGGTGAATGGAGTGCAGGTACT
>CAZOAT010000126.1:0-5395 GCA_964577965.1 uncultured Gemmatimonadaceae bacterium
GACCCTGCGCACGCGGCAAGGAGAAGCGTGGCGGGAATGAACAGGCAGTAGCGTGATGTCATCAGAAGCTCGTTTGAATTCGTAAGGGCCTGCATCAGGATCACTCCTCGCACAGGTGCACAGGAGCAGTGGACTGGCAGACATCAGTTATACGATGCCAGCGCGCGCCCGTTCCACATCAAAGCGCAGAACACGCCTAAGCGCTGGCCGCCCGCGCCTGCTGACTCTCGGCTGCAACCCGATTTGCAGCCTCGGCGGGCATCTGTTCGTAGCCGTGGAACCTCTGCGAAAACGTGCCGTGACCGTGGGTCAACGCGTGCAGATCGGTTGCGAAGAGGTGCAGCTCCGCCTCCGGCACCGTCGCACGTACGCGCGCGCCGCCGTCAGGAGCTGCTTCCGTGCCGAGTATGTGTCCACGCCGCCCGGAGATGGTGCCGAGTACGTCGCCGAGGTATGGATCGGGCGTCGTGATCTCGACCTCGTCGACGGGCTCCAGCAGAACCGGCTTGCACTTCGGGGCGACAGAGTTGAATCCCTGAATTCCCGCCATCTTGAACGCCTGCTCGCTCGAATCCACCGAGTGGTAGGACCCGTCGTACAGCTCCACCTTGAAGTCCACCATCGGGTAGCCGGCCAGTACGCCGCGCACCGACGCTTCCTGAATGCCTTTGTCCACGGCGGGGATGAACTTTGACGGAATCACTCCGCCTACAATGGAGTTGATGAACTCGTAGCCGGAGCCTCGCGGTCCGGGAGACATCCGCACCCAGCAGTCGCCGAACTGGCCACGTCCCCCTGTCTGCTTCTTGTGGCGGCCCTGGCCCTGAGCAGTGCCGACGATCGTCTCGCGATACGCGATCTTTGGACGGGTGAGCTCGGCAGTCACACCGTACTTGCGCTTGAGCCGGGACATCGTGACCTCAAGATGCCGCTCACCGAGCCCTGAGATGATCGTCTCGTGCGTCTCCGAGTTGTAGTGTGTCTCGAACGTTGGATCTTCATCGTGCAGGCGGTGCAATGCCTGCTGCAATTTCTCCTCATCCGCGCGGGCGGCGGCGTGCACTGCGAAGGAGACGCGCGGGCGGGGGAACTCGATCTGCGGGAGCCGCACCGGGTGCTCGCGCGTTGACAGGGTGTCGTTGGTGTGGGTGTTCCGCAGCTTGGCGACACAGCCGATGTCGCCTGGATGCAGGAATGGCACCTCGATCCGTTCTTTACCCTGGGGGACACACAGATGCGACAGCTTCTCTGCGCCGTCGCGGGTGGCGTTGTATACATCCTGCCCGTTCCTGACCATCCCCGAAAGGGTCCGGAAAAACAGCACATCGCCGACGTGTGGCTCGGACAACGTCTTGAACACCAGCGCGGTGAAGGTTTCGTCGTCTTTCGCGTGGATCTCGACGGTATTGTCTCCTTCCGAGCCAACAAAGCCGTGAACCTCCTCCATCTCGTATGCTGAGGGCATCAGCTCGACGACTTTCGTGAGCAGCGCTTGCACGCCGTAAGTGAGCTCGGCTGAGGAGCAGAAGAGCGGGAACATCTCCATCCGCTTCATCGCTTCCTTCATCGCGTCGAGCGCGTCCTCGCGTGTTATCTCCTCGCCCTCCAGGTAGCGCTCGAGGAGCCGGTCGTCTGTCGCTGCGATCGACTCGATCAGCTGCTCGTAGTACTTGTCGAACAGTGCCTGGTGTTCGGCGGGGACGTCCACCTCGGTGTACTCGCCGGTCTTCGTGCCCTTCTTGAAGAGATGAGCCTTTTTGTCGAAGAGGTTCAGGATCCCGTGAAACTCGGGTCCTTCACCGATCGGCACTTCCACCGGGACGACGTGTCCGTCCAGTTTCGCCTTGATCTCGTCCCATACGCGCTCGAACGAGGCGTGCTCCTTATCCAGCATCGAAACGACGACGAGCACCGGATCGCGCCGCTTCACGGCCTCCCGGAACATCCGCTCGGTTCCGACTTCCACGCCACCCGTTGCACTCACTACGAGCAGCGCACCGTCAGCGGCCGCCAGTCCGGCGATAGCGTCCCCCTGAAAATCCAGATAACCCGGCGTATCCAGGAGATTGATCTTGGTGTCGAGCCACTCGGCGTGCGCGGAACCGAGTGCGATCGAGAACCCGCGCTGCACCTCTTCTTCAGAGAAGTCGGTCAGGGCAGTTCCGTCGCGCACGGAGCCGTGGCGTTTGCTGGAGCCGGAAACGAAAGCGAGCGCGTCAACCAGTGTGGTTTTCCCGCTCGCTCCGTGTCCGACTACCGCGATGTTCCGGATGTTGTCGCTGGTGTACTCCCTCATAAAGACGGCACTCCAAACAGAGGTAGCGCGCCGGCACTGCCAGCGGAGGCAGGAGCTCGGGCCGCGTTCGATGTTGGCGGAGAATGAAGCGGCCGGGCGGGAGGCCCGGCCGGGCGTCAGGGATACAGGTAACATGAAAGCACGCCCCCTTGGTAGGGAAGGGGGCTCCGGCGCTGAATCGACTCTGACGCACTTCAATCCAAGTGGCCGGACCTTGCCGAACCACAGGCTTGGGGGTCGTTGAAAGTCATGGGGCGTGATGAAGCTGGCCCTCACGCGCCGGGAGCCCTATCGTTGGCCCCACGATGAGCACACTGATCGAACGCCTCCAGCGCGCCCTGGGAGATTCCTACACTGTCGTCCGGGAACTCGGTGGCGGAGGGATGAGCCGTGTGTTCGTCGCCGAGGAGCTCGAGCTCGGCCGCAAGGTGGTGGTAAAAGTGCTGCCACCCGAGATGGCTGCGGGTGTCAACGCGGACCGCTTCAGACGGGAGATCCAACTCGCCGCCTCACTCCAGCACCCGCACATTGTGCCGCTGTTGCGGGCCGGACGAGCAGACGACCTCGTGTGGTATACGATGCCGCTGGTGAGCGGTGAATCGCTGCGCGCGAAGCTCGCCCGCGAAGGCGAGCTGCCGGTGCCGGAAGTCGTACGAATCATGCGCGACGTCGTATCTGCACTTGCGTACGCGCATTCCAATGGAGTGGTACACCGCGATATCAAGCCGGACAACATTCTGCTGTCGCAGGGGTTTGCCGTCGTCACCGACTTCGGAGTTGCCAAGGCGGTCAGCGAAGCGACGGGCGAATCCTCGCTCACGTCACTCGGGGTAGCGCTCGGCACCCCGGCCTACATGGCCCCGGAACAGGCATCAGCGGATCCGCATACGGATCACCGCGCGGACATCTACGCCCTCGGCGTGCTCGGCTACGAGATGCTCTCCGGGTCACCGCCGTTCGTAGCTTCGTCCCCGCAGATGGTGCTGGCGGCCCACGTCACGCAGGCTCCGGCCGCCATAACACAGCACCGCACGGCAGTACCGGGTGCGCTGGCAGCGATGGTGATGCGGTGTCTGGAGAAGAAGCCAGCCGACCGCTGGCAGAGCGCGAGTGAGCTGTACCAGCAGCTGGACGCGATGGCCACGCCGAGTGGAGGAATGGCGCCGACAGCTGCGGTGCCTTCGATATCGGCGGCAGCACAGTCAGTGCACCGGCCGCGTAACGTTCGCCTGATGCTCGCCGCGGCCGCCGTGATCGTTGCGGTCGGAGCCGCTGCCTTCGTGGTTCCACGGATAGGAGGAAATGAGAGCGCGAGTGTCGCCGCTGCCCGGCCGATGCTGGTCGTTCTGCCGTTTCAGAACCTTGGCAGCGCCGACGATCAGTACTTCGCCGACGGGATGACCGAGGAGATTACGTCGCGGCTCGCTGCGCTGGGCGGACTGGGTGTGATCTCACGAACCAGCGCCATCCAGTACCGGGACACCGACAAGCCGCTTCGGCAGATAGGCGAGGAGCTGAATGTCGGCTATGTGCTGGAAGGGACGATCAGATGGGATAAGCGGGCCGACGGCTCCAGCCGCGTGCGAGTGAGCCCGCAGCTCATCAAGGTCTCGGATGACACGCACCTGTGGGCGCAGACCTACGATGCGGAACTGAAGGAAGTCTTCACTGTTCAGTCAGACATTGCCGGCCAGGTGGCGCAGGCGCTGAACGTGACCCTGCTTGCGAAGACGGCCACAGAAGAGCCGCCGACGGCCAACATCGAGGCTTATCAGTACTACCTCCGCGGCAACGAGTACAGAAACCGGGGTTTCGGAGACCGCGACATCAGGGCGGCCGTGGACCAGTATGAGCGGGCGGTCGCTCTCGATCCGGGCTTTGCTGTGGCGCATGCACAGCTGTCGAGTGCGCACTCGATGCTGTTCTGGTTTTACCACGACAGAACCGAGCAACGCCTGGAGGAAGCGCGTCGTGCAGTGCAGCGTGCGTTCGCGGCCGACCCGGATCTCCCCGAGGCGCACATCGCCCAGGGGCTCGTTCACTACTGGGGGAGCAGGGACTATTCCCGCGCACTGGCCTCCTTTGACGTCGCCCGAAAGAGCAAGCCGAACAACGCCGATCTCATGGCCGCAACCGCGTATGTGCTGCGGCGGCAGGGGAAGTGGCAGGAAGCTGCGAGCATGCTTGAGCAGGCGGCAGCTCTCGATCCTCGTGCGACGACTCTGGTGACCGATCTGGGCACGACGTACGACTACATGCGCGATTACGATCGGGCAGCACGCTGGTACGACCATGCGCTTACGCTCTCACCCGACGAAGTGACGGCTCTGGCCGGTCTTGCCCGCATCCGGGCTATCCGGGCTGGTGGATACGCGCCGTCGCACAAGCTGATCGCAGAGATGATTGGACGTCTCGGTCCGGTGGAGGCTGCCGAGCGCATCGTTGGCAACGGCCTGTTCAACATGGCGACGCTGGGGGGCCCGGCGTATCAAGGTGCTGTCGTCGCACTCCCCGTCCACGAGCGGAGCAACGTACTGTTTCTGCAGATCGCAAAAGCCGACGCTTTCACCGAGCTTGGGGACGCGGAACGCGCACGCGCCTATTTCGACTCGACGCTCGCAACTGTGAACCAGCTGGTCCGGGAGCGGCCTGACGACCCCGGCTTTCGAACTGTCCTCGGAATGACGTACTCCGGGCTGGGGCGCCACTCCGACGCACTCAGGGAGACGCGTCGCGCGGTGGAGCTTCTTCCTCTGGAGCGGGATGCGCTCGACGGAGCCAACTACCTCGAGACTTACGCGCAGGTTCAGGTGGCGGCAGGCGATCTCGATTCGGCAATCGCCTCACTCCAGCGGTTGCTGGAGGTGCCATCGATAGTGAATGCCGAGCTGCTGCGTTTTGATCCGCGCTGGGCGCCTCTTCGTTCACATCCGCGTTTTCAGCAGCTGCTGGTGCGTCGCTGAGACAGTGCTGCCCATCCGCGCCCGGCCTGAGCTGATCTGAGTCACTGCCTGCCGGCTGTCGCTGAGACGCCCCCCGGGCGAGTACGCAGCTGATCGAACCAATTGAGAACGACCACCAGATCGCTGGAAGCTTGTG
>CAZOAT010000127.1:0-4657 GCA_964577965.1 uncultured Gemmatimonadaceae bacterium
CGGCACCGCCGACCGGAGCCCTGTATTGATCACGACGAGGTCGGCGGTAAGCGTCGCGTTGCCGTTGGGGCCGACCGTTTCCACCGTGCGCGGGCCGGTGAACTGCGCATGTGCACGGATCAGGTCCACACCCGCGGAAGCGAGTGCGCGCTCACTTCCGCTGCGAAAGCTGTGGACGATCCGCTGCTTTCGCTCGCGTACCATCCGAAGATCCACAGTGATCCCCGGCTCCACCGCCGCGTCGTCACCGAACCGCACTCCATACTCACCGCTCCGGCCGGCGAGATGCGCGATGCGGGCGCTGGCGACGATCGTCTTGGTGGGGGTGCAGCCCTTGTTGATGCAACTGCCGCCGACGTGTGCGCGCTCGACGAGGGCCACCCGCTTGCCAGTTCTGGCGAATGCCCCCGCAAGGGGGCCACCTCCCTGGCCCGCGCCGATCACGATGAGGTCGTAGTGGGAGTCGGAGCGAGTGGGCATGGAGTCGTTGCTCTGCAGATTCATGAATAGGGTGTCCGGGGAGGTCGATCGCTGTGCGTATGGGCCCGCGGCGCCCCCGGCCCTGTCTGTGAGAGGCTTCTCCGGAACGCCAGCCGGGGGCGGTATTGCTTCACCCGGCTGCTGGCCCGGACGATGCTCCATGTCCATCATTACATCATCAGAACGGGGGGCACCGATGCCGCTGACCCGTGCGGAACGGGAGATGCTGGCTGTAACGGTCTCGGTCGCGTGCACTGGTTGATTATGCACTCAAGCTCACCCGGCAACCACAGAGTATCACTGCCGACGACGTCACCGGACTCCGCGCCGTCGGGCTCGACGACCGATCAATTCACGACGCCGCGAGCGTCATTGCATACTACAACTATGTCAACAGAATTGCGTCAGGACTCGGCGTTGAGCCTGGAGACTGACCACAACAGCAGAACCACTGATGCCGAGCGCCGAACCAGCACCGCGCTGGCGGAGAGCTATGAGGACGTGCGCCTCGCGACGGAAACACTGTGCGGTCCGCTGGAAGTCGAGGACTGCGTCGTGAGCTCGATGCCGGATGTCAGTCCTACCAAGTGGCATCTCGCACACACCAGCTGGTTCTTCGAGACCTTCGTTCTCGCAGAGTACGACAAATCATATCGATCTCCCGATTCCCGGTACGCCTATCTCTTCAACTCGTACTACGTGCAGGCAGGCGAGCGGCATTGCCGCGCGCAGCGGGGGCTGGCGACCCGGCCCACTCTTCGAGAGGTGTTCGACTACCGGCGACACGTGGACGACGCGATGCGCAATCTCATCGCCCGCATCGCCGGAGACACGCAGCATCCTGCCGCCTCCCTCATCGAGCTGGGACTCAACCACGAGCAGCAGCATCAGGAGCTTCTGCTGACGGACATCAAGCACGTCCTCTGGACGAATCCGTTGCAGCCGGCGTATCGCGAGCGGGAAGCAGAAGGCCCTCGCAGCTCCGCACCACTCCGCTGGAATACGTACGAGGGCGGCCTGCAGTTGATCGGGCACGAAGGTAAGGGCTTCGCTTATGACAACGAGAGTCCGAAGCACCGCGTCTGGCTCGAACCGTTCCGGCTCGCATCGCGGCTGGCGACCAATGCGGAGTATCTCGCCTTCATCCACGACGGGGGCTACCGCCGCGCCGAGCTGTGGCTCTCAGCGGGGTTCGCGGCCGCGCAGGAGCACGGATGGCAGGCGCCGCTCTACTGGGAGCGCGACGCGGATGGCCGGTGGATGGAGTTCACGCTCGGCGGCACACGATCCCTCGACGGGCCGGCGCTGAGCGAACCGGTGTGCCACGTCAGCTACTACGAAGCCGATGCCTACGCACGCTGGGCTGGGCATCGCCTTCCAACCGAATTCGAGTGGGAGACGGCGGCGCGCACCGAGCCAGTCGCAGGCCACTTTGTGGAGGGGCAACACTTCCACCCCGCACCAGCTGAAGGGCGAGACGCGCTCGAGCAGCTGTACGGCGACGTCTGGCAGTGGACGCAGAGCCCGTATGTGGGATATCCCGGATACAGGCCTGCCGGCGGCGCGATAGGCGAGTACAACGGCAAGTGGATGGCGGACCAGTGGGTGCTCCGCGGGGCGTCGTGCGCTACGCCACGGTCGCATGCGCGCGTCACCTACCGCAACTTCTTCCCCTCCGACGCGCGCTGGCAGTTCACCGGAATTCGTCTGGCCCACGACGATGCCGGCCAGATCGGGCGAGAGGCAGGCCTGTGAGCGCGCCGCTGAAGATGCGTAACGCCGTGCAACGACTGGGGCAGCCAGCGGAAAACGCAATGGATTCAGGCCTGCGCGACGAAGTACTTCGCGGACTGCGGGCGACTCCGAAGACGCTGCCTCCGAAGCTGTTCTACGATGCGGCCGGCGCGGAGCTGTTCGAGCGGATCACGACGCTGCCCGAGTACTACCTCACGAGCGCCGAGCTGGAGATACTGCGCAAGCGCGCGGGCGAGATAGCGGCGCTCACAGGGCCCGGTGCCGTGCTCGTCGAGTATGGAAGCGGCGCGGGGGTGAAGGTCCGGCTTCTGCTCGACGCACTTGTTCAGCCGACTGCATACATCCCGGTGGATATCTCGGCCGTGCAGCTGGGGCGTGTCGCAGATGAGATCCACGCCGAGTATCCGCACGTTCCCGTGCACCCGGTATGCGCCGACTACACGCGGCCGCTGGACATCCCGGCGCTGCACCCCCGCCGCCGCCGCCTCGCGTTCTTTCCGGGCTCGACCATCGGGAACTTTCATCCGACGGAAGCGGCTGCTTTCCTGCGGCGTATCCGGAACACGCTCGGTCACGATGGAGCGCTCGTGCTTGGCGTGGACCGGGTCAAGGATGCGGCAACTCTGGAGGCGGCCTACAACGATGCCGAGGGTGTTACCGAGACGTTCAATCTGAACATGCTGCGACGCCTGAACCGGGAACTTGAAGCGGATTTCGATCTCACCCGCTTTGCGCATCGCGCGTTCTTCAACGAGCGGGCAGCCCGCGTGGAGATGCATCTCGAGAGTCTGATCCGGCAGAGTGTTACCGCCGCCGGTGAAACATTCACGTTCGAGCAGGGCGAGACGATCTGGACAGAAAGCTCGTACAAGTACAGTGAGGCTGCGCTGGAGACGCTCGTGACCACCGCCGCATTCACGACCACCCGGCTCTGGACAGATTCGGCGGAGCGCTTCTGGGTGGGTTACCTCACCGCCACGCAGCCGCCGGAAGCCGGTTCAGATAGTTGAAGCTGGCTTCGACCGACGCAAACGGGTCAGCCGGCTCGTCGTGCTCCACGAACACGTGGCGCACACCGGCGCTCTCGCCCTCGGCGAGCAGCCGGGCCCAGTCGATGATCCCGCTCCCGACATCGAGCATCTGGTTCTCCGGCGGCCCCGACGAGTCCTTCAGATGGAGCATCGCGAAGCGTCCCGGGTAGCGGGCCAGATAATCGAACGGATCGGCGCCCGCGAGACCCATCCAGTACACGTCCAGCTCCATCGCGACCAGCTCGGGATCGGTTTCCTGTAGAAGGATGTCGAGTGGCGGATCGAAACCGATCGGCTCGAACTCGTATGCCTGGTTGTGGTACGCGAACGTGATCCCCGCCCGCTGCGCCTGCCGTCCCAACCGGTTGAACGCCTCCGCCAGCCGCCGCCAGTCGTCATAGCTCCGCCGTCTTTCCTCCGGCACCCACGGAACGACCATGTAGCGGTGTCCGAGCTCATCGGCAGCGCGCCGCAGCGTGTCCCACCGGCCCTCGGCCGATTCCAGCGAGATGTGTACGGAAGGCGCGGTCAGACCCGCCCTTCGCAGAGCGATGCGGACCTCGCGCGCGGGGAGCCGATGGTAGCCGGCGAACTCCACCTCGCGGTACCCGATGTTCGCAACGCGCTGCAGCGTGCGGGCCACGTCTTTAGCCATCTCGCTGCGCAGCGTGTACAGCTGCACGCCGAACGTGCGGGACTGGCCCGCGCGCAGCATAGCGCCTGTAAGGCGTGTTGGATTACTGACCGCGGCGAGCCCGGTAACGCCGAGTGCGGTGAGGAAGGAGCGCCGGTCCATCGTCATCTGTTGTGGGGGGCTGTGAGTCAGGCGCTGATTATGAGCGCGATCGGCGACTGCGGCAAGGGGCCTCAGCGCACCTGCGGCCGGCCCCCTCTCTTCTTCATAGCCCTGCCTCCCGTCGCCATGCTTGCAACTCCTTGCCCTGCCGCCCAGTGATGCGGCAGGCATCGTCACCACGTGTTCAGAGCACGGCCGCTTGGATCCGTTACACAGATCCTCTCATGGCATGGCTCCCAACTGCCGCCACCCTTTCAGTGCCGCCTGCACGTGGCGAGGGAATTCAGTCGATTCGCAACGCGGTCGCGGCCTTCCTTCAACGCGGATCTCCGATACCCGGTTTGTACAGCGAGCGGATCCGCTGCGCGCGGAAAATGTAGCCGGGATTCCCAAGCATTCGCCATACGATGCTCCCCGCGGCGTCGTATTCCTCCACGCTGGCACCGCTGCCGAAGGAGACCAGCGTACGACCTCCGGACAAACCCTGCGCACTGCCGCCTAGCTGAGCCACGACTCCTGCCGATGACGTGTACGAACCACTCAACCGGACTGTCCGCTCCGCTTCGTCGATCTCAAACCTCTCAGCGCGGCTGGC
>CAZOAT010000128.1:0-4656 GCA_964577965.1 uncultured Gemmatimonadaceae bacterium
GGATCGGGCGCACCGCGGGGAGGATATGATTGGGGATGAGCTCTCCTCCGATGTAGCGCCAACCGCGGCTGGCATAACTCCCGCCATTGGTCGCGATCACCAGCTCGAGCTCGGGAAACACCATCACGATCTGACCGCCGTTGCCGAGCGCTGCGAAGCCGCGCACGGTCCGGCCATTGTACGGCTTATCTTCAGGCCACCAGAGCAGCCCGTACTCACGCTGCCCGATTCGGACCAATGGCGACGTTGCACGGGCAACGAACTCCGGGCTCAGGATCCTCTGGCCGCGCCAGCTGCCACCGTCGAGCATCAGCTGACCGAACTTCGCGAAGTCACGGGTGAAGAAGCTCATCCCGCCACCGCCATACGGATTGCGCGCGCGATCCAGCGCCCAGGCGTAATGGCCGATCCCCATTGGTGCTGCCACGAGGCGGTCGAACAGGTAGAGGGGTGACTCACCCGCTGCACGGCCGGTCATACCCAGCGCCAGGTTGGGATTGATGCTGCAGTAGATCGCCTGCTCACCGGGCGCTGAAGCCATCGGCAGCCTCAACGTGAACCGGTAGAAGTCGGGCTCGGCGGTCTGCTCCCACATTCCATCCTCTCGGCCCGGGGCGTCGTCGTTGTTGTCGTCGCAGAAATACCCGGACGACATCGTCAGCAGATGCTCGAGCGTCATCGAGCGTTTCCGCGGCTCGAGGTCCGGTGGGAAGGCACCGCCACTCATCACCTGGTAGACGGGCGTGGAGAGCTGCAGCGGTGCGCCGGCAAGCATTGCAGCACCAATGATCGTCGCGGCTACGCTCTTCGATGCCGAGCGTGTGTTGTGCAGCTTGTCGCGGTGCTCGCCGTGAAAGTACTCCTCCAGCACCAGCTTGCCTCTGCGCGCGATCAGCAGGCTGTGCACCTGCGGCGCGCCCAGGGAGTCCATCGACAGTTCTGCGATCTGCTGAACGAACCGCTCCACAGCTCCGCGATCGATGCCCACTTCGTCCACGCTCGCCGTCGGCCACCCGTCATTCAGCGCCGGAGGGACGCGATACGCGTAACGTGCAGGACGCCTGCCCCGCGGATAGAAGCCGCTGTGCTCATCATCGTCGCGGCGGAAGTCGTAGCTCCCGCCACGGTACGGGAAGTTGAGCGTGATCACCTGCTGCGTGGAATCGAACGACCCGTTGACGATCACGGTGTCACGGGTCTGCGCGCCCCGCCGTCCGACCAGATCGACTCTGTCGCCGGTGCGGACCAGTCCGCGCACACCGAGCAACGCCCCATAGTCGCGCTCGATATTGCGCAGCAGTGCGGCGAGCGATCCGTCCGGCCGTCTGCTCACCAGGAGATAGAAGGTCTGGGTATCCTCCAGCGGAACGACTTCTCCGGACCAGCGGTTCCCGCCATCCGGCATCAGCGTCACCGGGGTCGCCGCGGCCTGCGACCATCCGCCGACTGCGCCGGGGAACCAGAAGCCGCGAATCGTGCCGCCCGCCTGCATCCGGCCGCGGAAGCCTCCTCGGCCATCGGGTAGCTCGAAGCGCAATTCGTCGCCCTCGAGACTCACCGGAACTGTGAACCCAATCATGTCTGCTGTGTAGCCGCTCCCGGTACGCACGATCAGCAGCGGTCCCCGCGCTTCCGGACCGAAGTCACGCCTGGCTTTCCAGAGGCCCACGAAGTCGAACGCCGAGTCCGGAGGCTGTGCCTGCGGTTCGGCGACTGCCGCCTCGCAGGCAACGAGGAGTGCGAGCGCGATGAACTTCACCGGGGTTTCATCTCCCACAGTACGTTCACGATCTTCCACTCGCCGTTCCATCTGGCCAGGTGCATGTAGTCCACCCACCCGGACATCTCCGCCCGAACGCTGGCCGTGTTGCCGAAGATGTCGAGGATCTGGACGTTCCTGATCTGCTGATCGGGCGGCGTATCTCTTCCTCCGCCACCGCGGGCGGCGTTGATCAGGGTGAGAGCGCCCTGTTGCCCGAGTCGGCTTCGGCCGCGCTCGTCGGTCTGCACGATTCGCTTCGCGAGCTCAGGATGGAGCGCGCGCTCCATGCGGGCGCCATCCGCTGTGTACCAGCTCTCCACGTAGTCCAGCGCAGCCGCTCTGATGGCCGCGGAATCAGCCGCCGATTGTGCCGACGTCGGGCTCGCGGCGACGACGAGCAGGGCAAGGGTCGCAACGATTCTGTTCATGCCATTGTCCTATCTGAAGGTTCAACGATCAGAATGTACCGGGAGTGCTCGAGCCCGGCTTGTACCAGATTAGCGCAGATGACCGGATCCCACGCACCTGGCACGGAGCTTCAGGCAGGCTACCTTGACGGTCGGCGGCTCCATCCGCAAACGGCGCCACGAGCGTGCTGAGGCGCTTCTGACGCAGGCAGCAGCTGCGGTCCACCTGTTGCGTCGCGTGGACGGGCATGTCAACCACAGCCCTTCAACAACCGGACTGATCAATGCGCTACGTCGACGGATTCGCACTCGCCGTTCCAAAGAAGAAAGTGACGGACTATCGTCGGATGGCACGTGCCGCCGGCAGGATCTGGAAGGAGCACGGCGCGCTGGAGTTTGTCGAATGCGTCGGTGATGATCTCGGCGTGAAGAAGGGGATGGGAACGTCATTCCCCCGCCTGCTGAAGCTGAAGCGGGGAGAGACCGCGTTCTTCTCCTGGATCGCCTACAAGTCCCGCGCGCACCGTGACCGTGTAAACGCCAGGGTCATGGCCGATCCGCGGATGGGAAAGATGATGGAAGGAAAGGCGATGCCCTTCGACGTGAAGCGCATGGCCTACGGCGGCTTCAAGGCGATCGTGGAATTGTGATCGGCCGCCGCTCGCGTACCACGTAGGTGAACCACGGGGCAACGGCTGTCTCGTTCACCCAATCGAACGGCTCGTCCGGCCTGCCCAATGGGGTGTGCGCGGCCATCAGCTCGCAGCCCGCGGTGTCGAACAGCGCGAGATAGTCCTCATGAAACCAGAGGACGTCGATCACCGGTCGCGCGTCGGCGACGTCCTTCATCAGTACGCGCACCTGCTCACCGCTTCTGGCCGAACGGTTCTCCGGAAAGTCCTTCGTCGAGAACGAGGTCCACTCGTGCAGGTACGTCTCGGGCCTCGAGCCGACGATGATGATCACTCCTGAATTGTTGAGCAGCTGCCGCAGGCCGGTGAGAATGCCGCGCCGCCGTGCGACTCCCGGGATGTTGTCGAACGGAAACACGCACAGGACCAGATCGAAGCTTCCCGCTTGCAGCGCGCTGAAGTTGCCGTCGCCGATGAGGCGATAGTCGCCGGTGGGATCGACCTCCCGGGCGCGCTCGATCATGCTCACCGAGATGTCGACGCCAGTGGCGTCGAACCCCAGCTCACGGAGAAAGCGCGTTGAGCGACCGGCACCACAGCCGAAATCGAGCGCTTTCCTGCCGCTCACGTGGGCAGCAATGATCGCGGGAAGATCGCGAAACGCGAGGTAGTACGTGCCCGGAAACGTGAGCGTCGCATACCCAGCCGCGCGCTCGGCGTCCTCATAGACGTTGGCGAATGTGTCGCTCACGACGCTCCGGCGGAAATATTCGTCCTGAATGATAGCGCCGTCTGGACGGTTCGGACCGTCGGCCGGATGAGGCGTGCACCTGGCTCAGGGGCCGTTAGCTTGAGCGAGCAATGACCGAATACGCGGCGTTCCTGCGCGGTGTGATGCCTACGAACGCGAAGATGCCGGAGCTGCGGGATGCATTCGAGGCGGCCGGTTTTCGCAACGTTCGGACACTACTGTCCAGCGGCAACGTGGTTTTCAGCGCCCGTACCGCATCTGCCGCTGCGCTGGAACGACGTGCCGAAGCGGCAATGCAGCAGCGGCTCGGCCGCTCGTTCCTCACCATCGTGCGGTCGCTCGACACTTTGCGTGATCTGCTCGCTTCCGACCCTTACGGCCGATTCGACCTCGCTCCCGGCTCAAAACGCGTAGTGACCTTTCTGCGACAGTCGATGCAGGTGAAGCCGGTCCTCCCCGTCTCGCTTGGCAAGGCGCGGATTCTGTCGATGACCGACACCGAGGCGTTCACCGTGTACGTGCCGGATCCGCCGGGTCCGGATTTCATGCGCCTCATAGAGAGCACGTTCGGCAAGGAGCAGACGACCCGCAGCTGGGACACCGTAGCGAAAGTCTGCCGCCCGAAAGCGTGAGGCTTCAGCGCCCCCGCCGGGCGGAGCCATCCAGGTCGCGGGTTTCCGCCGCGGGCCCTTCCTAGTGAATGCTGCGAGTTAGTCGATGGCTATCAAGCGAGCGCGGTTGTCCGAACCTCCACACGGAGTCCGACCCGCGCGAGCATGTCGACAAGCGTGTCGATGCTGAATAGCCCGATCTTTCCACGCACAAGGTCGCTGACGCGCGGCTGACTCACCTCGAGAAGTCTGGCTGCTTCTGCCTGCGTGAGCTTCCGCTTTTCAAGCACCTCGCTCAGAGTCGCCATCAGGGCGGAGCGAATGCGAAGGTGCTCGGCCTCCTCCTGATCGAAGCCCAGGTCCGCGAACACGTTCCCACTCGATTTCCGTACCTGCGGCCGGCCCCCTCCCTTCTTCATCGCCCTGCGTCCCGTCGCCATGCTTGCAGCTCCTTGTATCGCTTACGGCCCAGATCGATGTCTCGCTGAGTCGT
>CAZOAT010000129.1:0-4633 GCA_964577965.1 uncultured Gemmatimonadaceae bacterium
GCGTGCGCAGGCTTCTAGTGCTCGCGCTCGCAACCATCGGCTGCGGCCGCGACGCCTCCCCCCCGGATGCGCGCACGACTGCGGCATCGCGCGAGCCGGATCCCATCATCGTTCGTGTACCGCGTGCCGGCGGTACTGCACGCGCAGCGGTATATCCGGCACTCGATTCAATCATCTGGGAGGCGAGTGGATTCCCCGCCCTCCGTCGGGTACTCGGCTTCGATGCGGAGGCGGGGATGCTCGCGGTCACCGCAACCAACGGCCGGCCCGCGCACCTGGACCTGCGCCTGGGACGAGCGACCATCGCCTCCAGGGACTCGCTGCGGGAGCAGGTCTCGACCAACGGGTCGGAAATCTACGGAATTGACGCACGCGGCCGCGTCCTGCGGCTCAGCCCCACTGGTCCGTGGACCTTCACGCCGCCGGCGCCCGCTGTCGGCGTGCATGCCCAGCCGGACGGCGCAATCCTGGTCAGCTCGCGAGAGGGAAATCGAACGACACTGTGGCGCGTTTACCCGCCTGACGACCGTACTCTGGACACGGCGTACCTGCCTCCCGTCGGTAGCGCAATCGGTACCCAGACCGGTGACCGGCTCTACTTCACAACGGACACCGCCGTGATCGCGGTGGCCGGCCGCACGCTCGAGCCTGTACGGAGCGTACGCACCCGCGAGCGAGTCACAGCTGCTGCGTCCACTCCCAGCGGGGACCGCCTCTACCTGGCGCACCACGGTATGGCTCTGCTACGGGTGATCGACCGATTCTCCGAGGGCCCTCCAGCCGAGATCATCCTCCCCGATGAAGCGTCGGAGCTGCGCATGGATCCACTCGGGCGGTACGTGCTGGCGCGCTCCGCAGGCACCGACACGGTGTGGGTTGTCGCAGTCGGCACGGGGAGACTGGTCGCAATCCTGCCGAGCAGGTGGACCGCCGATCTTCCAACCGTCGCCCCGGATGGCGCCATCGCCACACTTGGCGAGCGCGACGTCAGCTTCATGGATCCGGAGGGCGGACGCGAGATGCTGCGCGCGCAGGGTGGCGCTGCTGATTTCTGGATCTTCTTCCACTGGAACGGATTCCGCCCGCGCGCCGCGGGCATCGACGTGCCCGTGTCCTTCCCTGTCCCGGATACCGTCGAAGCCGATCTGCTCGAGGATACGCTGAGCCAGCCCCCAATGCCCGGTGCGCCTCCACCTCCAGGCCAGGAGACCGTCACACCGCCACAAGCGCCTGCCGGGTACACCGTGTCCTTTGCGGCGCTGTTGTCGCGGGAGCGAGCACTGGCGCTGGCGGAATCGATCGTCGTTGGCACCGCTCAGGCGCGCGTTGCGACGGGAGAGGCCGCAGGCGTTCCGCTTTATCGTGTGGTGCTGGGACCCTATCTCACGCGCGCTGACGCCGAGGCCGCCGGACGTTACACCGGGAGGCAGTTCTGGATCTTCGAGGGACGACCATGAGCTGGCTACGGCGCGCCGACGAGAGCGACTCACTGGCAGCCAGCAGAGAAGCGGCCGCAGTCGTGCGCGGATATCACTGCGTGGCAATCATTGGTGATGACGGCGAGGCAGCAGCTGCAGTAGGGCGCACAATCGGCAGCACCATAGCCCGCGATCGGAACGTCATCCTGGCAGATATGGTGGGTGACGTACCGGCGCTGCGCGATCTCTCCACCGAGGCTGATCCGGAGGGAATCGAGGACAGTTTCGACTTCGGGATTTCGCTTGGGAGGGTATCGCGCCCGACCCCGGTGGAGAACTTCTTTCTGATCCCGAGCGGCAGCGATGAGGTCGCGCGCGAAGAGGTATTCAGCAGCGGACGATGGGGACGGCTCGCCCGCCAGTGCCGGACTTCTGGCTCCCTGCTGCTGGTCGTCGCGGAGAGCAGCGCGCCCGGCGTGGCCGCACTCGTGGAGCAGCTCGATGGCGCAGTCGTGGTCGGCGGAGCCTCACCGCCCGGGATACGCGTGCTGCACAGGCTGGATGCACCCGCATCAGGCCGATCGCTGCTCGGCGTGCGGCCGTCGGCCCGGCTGCTTGGCGCCATGACCCTGGCTGTCGCTCTGCTCTCCATCGCGGCCTTTGCGGCGTGGCGCGCCACCAGGCCGCCTGCGCCGACCATGATCACAGCCGGTCCGCCGCCCGCTGTACGCGGGTCGGACACAGCACCCGCCAGCTCCCTTCTGACGCCGGCCAACCCATACGACTCAGTCACCGCAGCGGCGTTTGCCGTCGAACTCGTATCGGCCAACACACGCGATGGCGCTAACTTTGAGCTGCGAAGGAACCGGGAGAGATTTCCGGCTGCTACGCTCACTTCCATCACGGTCGGCGAAGCCGGGGCCACCTGGTACAAGGTGATCGTCGGCGCGTACTCCGAACTGCGTGCCGCAGATTCGCTGCTGCGGGTCGCACGCGCACGCGGTATAGTCGGGGACTCCGCCGGTTTCGTCCTGCGGGCACCGCTGGCCCTGCTCGTTGACAGCGCTGCCTCAGTGGCGGAGGCGCAGGACGTCGTTGCAAATCACACCGATAGCGGCTTCCCGGCATATGCGCTGGTTCAGGCGGACGGACGTGCTCTGGTGTACGTGGGGGCGTTCACACGTCCCGAAGAGGCTGTGCTGTTCGCTGCGGAACTGAGCCGGGCGGGCTCGCGCCCGGTGCTCGCGTACCGAACGGGGAGAATACTCTAGGTGAGACTGACCAAGCTCGAGCTCAACGGATTCAAGTCGTTTGCGGATCAGACGGAGCTGAGCTTCGAGTCCGGCGTCACGGCCATCGTTGGCCCCAACGGTTGTGGCAAATCCAATGTTTCCGACGCCGTCCGCTGGGTGCTGGGCGAGCAGCGAGCGCGTGCTCTGCGGGGAGCGAAAATGGAGGAGGTAATCTTCCAGGGCTCGTCGGCGCGCAAGCCGGTCAACATTGCCGAGGTCTCGCTCTACTTCGAGAACACCGACGGCACGCTGGAACTGCCGTTCCGCGAGATCGTCATCACGCGCCGCCTGAGTCGATCTGGTGACAGCGAGTACCTGCTGAACCGCGCTCCATGCCGGCTGCGCGACATTCACGATCTCCTGCGCGGGACCGGGCTGGGAGCGGAATCGGGTGTCGTCATCGAGTCGAAGATGGTGGACGCCCTGCTGTCGGATCGCCCGGACGACCGTCGCGAGCTGTTCGAGGAGGCGGCAGGGGTGAGCCTCTACCGTGATCGGAAGCGGACGACCGAACGGCGGCTGGAGGAAACCGCGGCAGATCTCGCGCGGCTGGAGGATCTCATCGGCGAGGTGCAGTCGCAGGTGCGATCGCTCGCACGACAGAGGAAGAAGACCGAGAAGCATGCGGAACTGTCGGCCAGGCGATTCACGGTCGAGGTGGCGCTGGCAGCGCGCGAGATGTCTGCGTGGCATGGAGAGCTCGCGGATCTCGAGAGCAGACTCGCCCAGTTGCGGGAGGCAAGTCCCGTAGCGCACGCCGCAGTCGCGGCGGCGGAGGCGGAGCGCGATCGTGCATACGGAGATCGCGGCGCCGCAGAGGGTCAGCGCACCGAGCTGGCCCACATGCTCACGGACGACCGACAGACGACGAACGAGTTGAGGGCGGAGATCGCGGTTGCGGAGGAACGCCAGCGGAACTCACTCGCGCGACGTGAGCGCGCTGAGCTCGAGCGTCGCGAAGGTGGTGAAGTGGCCGCAAGGCTCGCCGCGGACAGGGACAAGGCCGTGGCTGAGCGCACTGACTATGAGCAGCGTCTTCGCACCGCTGCGGAGGCACTGCAGCGTACGGTGGGTGGTGAGGAGGAAGCCCGCGGTGCGCTAGCCAGCGCCCGTGCCGCTGTCGACACCGCAGAAGTGCGCCTCCGGGAAGCCACCGAGGCGATGCATCGACTGCACCTCGACCGGGAGAGTGCCCAGCGGCAGCTGGACGAGCTCGTAGTCAAGTACGAGGCGCTGGCCGTGGAGGAGGAATCCGCACAAGCTGCCGCTGCCGACGCCCAGGCCCAGATGAAGGCGGCGTCCGACGAGCTGGCCGGTCATCGACAGCGTGCGACCGCCAGTGCCGCCGCTAGCGAGGCCGCGGAGCAGGCGCTTGCTGCCGCCCGTGAGGCGGACAGTCAGGCACGGGCAGAGCTGCACCGCACGGAAGAGGAGTTGGCCGCGGTTGAGGCAAAGCTGGGCGCTCTGGAGTCGCTGGAGCACGAGCGCGTAGGCGTCGCGCCCGCCGCCGCGCGCCTGCTGCAGGAACGCAACTCGTTCGGAGAGAACGCGATCCTGGGTCCACTCAGCGACTTCATCACTGCCGACAGCCGCGCAGCCGGAGTGGTCGAGCGGTATCTGGGCTCGTCGCTGCACGCGGTGGTCGTTCGCGATCGCGGGGTGGCCGCCGCGGTCCGCGAGTGGCACATGCGGACGCAACCGGGGGCGCTGCTGTTGCTCCCGCTCGACGCTCTCGAGGATTCGCCGGCAGGTGACGCCGACGATCTGCTGGCTATGGTCCAGCCCGCAGCCGCGGCCTCCACCTGGGTACGAGCTTTACTCGGCAGAGTCAGGCCGGCCGGCGATGGGGCCGTCTTCACCGATGCGCGTGGCGCCGTGTGGCTGCCGGGTTGGGCATTGGGTTTCGTGATCGTGGCGAAGGTG
>CAZOAT010000130.1:0-4583 GCA_964577965.1 uncultured Gemmatimonadaceae bacterium
GGCTACCTGAAGGAAACCAGCGGCTCGCGACCTCGGCCTGCTGCGCGGCCCGTGACGAGGTCGCGCCCGTCGCGGATGTTGCAACCTCATCGTCCGCGCGCTGCGCGCTCGCCGGCGTGCTCGCCGCCGTGACGAGCGCACCAGCGATCGCCGCGCGCAGGATATTGTGCATCGTCCCCACCCGTTGGCTCGCTCCGCAAAGCTCCGAAGAAAAATTCTGCTGCGCTGTGAACGCCGAGCGTCGGGCACAAACGGGACCGCCGGACGCCGCGAGTGCCGAGCCTTTGCCATCGACTCTCAAACGCCACCTCACGATGAGTAATCACACAGCAAGAGAGGAGTTCCGAGCCCCGGCTCTGGCAGCCCAACCCGTGGCGCAGGTGTTTCCCCCGCGCACCAGCTGGATCCGCGCTGCATGTGGTATGGCGCCCGCGTCGCCGCGACGTGGCCTTGGCGATACGATAGCGTTACCATGTCCACACATCCAACCTGCTCACGCTGATGAAGAACACAATGCGCCTGCAGACCAATCTCGGACGCGCCGACATGCTGAATGCGTACGCCACGTACTACGACGATCCCGGCCATCTCCAGCCCGATCTCGAACGCTACCGCACCGTCACGCCCGCTAGGGTGCAGGCCGCGGCGCAGCGCTGCCTCGGCGCCAATCGCGTCGTGCTCAGCGTCGTTCCGCGCGGACAGACGCAGCCGCTGAACGGCACGAGGAGACTTCACGATGAAGGTCACGACACTTCCCGCGTACGCGGCGTTGCTCGGTTTCGCAGCGATCTCGGCGCCTGCGCGTCATCGGGGCCGGTGGCGGGAGGTGTGCTCTCTCACACTTCTCTTACGTTCGCTTCGCCAGGCGACGGTGGCGGTGAGATAGGACTCGGGCGCAAGCGAATCTCACGCTTCGCCGCCACCGTCATGTCATCCTCTGCCGTACGATCCGCTGATCCGCTCCACGACGCCAGCCGGGCTTTTCGCACCTCGACCGAGCGCCACCTCTGGTGGCTGCTGCGGATCGCTGTCGCCATGCGAAAGGAGGCGCGCGTTGGACGCCCGGGAATGTGGGTTCGATCACCAGGGTTGAGATCGAGAAGTACATGACGTGGCGAGTGATGCGGCGGAGGACGGTCCCGTCGGTGAGCGACGGTTGCGCGGCAGGATCACTGCCCACGTCAGGCGAGCAGGTTCACGACCCACGTCACGAGCAGGAGACCTGATCCGATCACCGCGCTCCAGCCCTGAACGCCGGGAGGATGACCGGTGGCTCGCGAACGGGCGGCAAGGAACGCGGCGAGGGTGGCGAGCGCGAGCAGCACCCAGGGCAGGGCGAGCAGCCAGGCCCAGATCTCCTGCAGTCCGATGGCGGGGATGAAGAGGTGCCGGCGAGCGCCGGCAATCACGGCGGCCACCAAGGCCACGATGAAGGTGAGCCCGACGAGCGCGAGCAGGAGGAGCGCCAGGGACGTGGCGCGACTCGCCTGCGATCGCAGGCGCCCGTGACCGCGCAGGTCGCGCAGCGGAATCCCGATCGCCGACACGAGCAGCAGCAGCGCCGCCAGGCCCGGCAGTCCGGCAAGCCATGGGCGCTGCCACGTCCTGGTGACCGCCGCTCCCACCCAGTCGCTGTATACAACGCCGGTTACGAAATCGATCGGCGGAACCGAAGCGAGACACGTGGTGTCCGGCGCCCGCTCCGGCGCATCGATGAAATCGCGCGTGATCTGCATCGCGCAGTCGGATGGCGCCTCGTGTCCGTACCACGGCACGATAACCAGGTGGGCACGAGTCAGGCCGGCCGCGAGAGAGTGCGCGTAGGCCGGCGGCGTCCGCGGATCCAGCTCGCCGGTCTCGACCAGCGCGGGCACGTCGCTGCGCAGCGGTTCGGCGCCGGGATGATCCCACTCCTCGCCGAGCCACGCGCGACACTGCTGTCGGAGCAGGTCGTCGGATGTCCGGCTCACGCTACCGTCGTTGCACCAGAAGGCGAGCGCGATGCCGGCATCGTTCGGGTCGCCGGCGATCGATCGGGCCAGCTGCGGCGCCATCCTCAGCAGGAAGCTCTCACCGCGTTCGAAGATGGTGTGGATCAGGAGCGGCACGCCGGCGGCGAGATTGCGGTTCAGCAGCAGGTCGGCGAGCCCTGCGCGCATCACACTGTCATCGACCAGCAGTTCGCCCTCCGACCCCCGATCCGAGGCGGCGAGCCGCAATCGGAAGGGGGCGTCACGGAGCCGTGTGAGGACAGAATCGTACTCCGCCCGCAATCGCGGGTATGCAGCCCGGCATTGCGGCCGCTCCGCACAGCGCTGGAACAGCGTGTGAAGCAACGCGTCGGCCTGCTCACGTCCGCCGCCGACACGGTATTGGCCGGGAGGAATCGGCCCGCTGAAGTGCACGGCACGGATGGCCGCGGGGAACTGCCGTACCGCTTCGGCGGCGATGCGACTGCCGTACGACGAACCCACGAGGTTGAGCTGCGGTACGCCGAGCGCGCGCCGGAGCCACTCCAGATCGTACGCCACCTGAACAGAGCTGAGCGTTTCGAGTCTGACTCCCTCCGCGAGCAATCGTCGGCGGCAGCTGGTGAGCGTGTCGCGCCATGCGCGTTCTGCCGGCGCATCGGGATCCGAGCCGAGTTGAGGGCGCGTCAGTCCGGCCAGCTCGAGACAGATGCGCGGCTCCGACAGCCCGTTGCCGCGCTGATCGAAGACGATCAAGTCTCGCTGCGCCCGGTGAACATCGAGCGGGTGCGGGCCTCGCAGCCGGTTCCTGAAGTGCGGCTCGATCCCGGCAAACCCCGGCCCCCCGACGATGAACACCACCGGGTCGCGCGCCGGATTCGGGGAACTCGCCGGCACGATCGCGAATGCCATACGCAGCGTGGGTCCTGAGGGATTCGCGTGGTCCTGCGGCACGCGCAGATAGCCGAGTCGCACGCTGTCGCGAAGCTGGTGCGGCATGTCGATGTGCGGCGGCAGCTCAGACCACTCGATGGAGGGCCGAAGCGATTCGTCCGCGCGCAGTGTCGGTGGGCCGGATACCGGCGCAGGGGCAGGCTGCTGTAGTGCCAGAGCGAGCAGAAGCAATGAGTTCATGATGGCTACCGGGGTCGCGAGCCGATTCGAAGCGCGCAGCGGCGCCGTTCACTCCAGGCGCTCCTCTTCACGTGGTCGGTGCCGCTCGTCGTCCCGGTAGGCGATGAAGGCGATCCGGCCGCCCGACTCCAGGATCCCCCACTTCACCTCGTCGAGCCGTTCGATCCCTGCCTTGCGCATCTCGGCCGCGATCTCGTCCGGCGGGATTCGCTCCCTCCCCATCGTATCGTTCACCAATTTCCCGCGTGTGACGAGCATCGACGGCTTCCCTTCGATCAGCTCGCCGAAGCGGGGGAAGCGGTACGCCAGCACCGAGGTGACGAACACCAGCGAAGCGAGTGTGGTGACGGCGATGATGGCGTTGGTCATCGAGAAGTCCTCGCGCACCAGCGCCTGTGACACCAGCTCCGGAATCAGGATCAGCAGCACCAGCTCCATGGGAGAGAGCTGGCTCAGCTCGCGCTTGCCGAGCAGTCGGAGCACGAGGAGAATGAAGACGTAGATGAGCGCAACGCGAATCACGGTTTCCATAGGACGTGATCAGGGGAATACCAGACTTGTGATCTCGACGCGCGCGGTGTCCACGCCACCGGCGCGATACGCCTGGATGGACCCGCGGTGTTTCCAGTATCGCTCACCCCGCAGCTCCGCCCACACGAACCGCGTTTCCCCCGGTTTCAGCTCGAGCAGCTCGACCTCGAACGCGCGCGTGGCCGATGGAATGAAGCTCACCGTCGAGAACTGCCGCATGAATTCCGGGGCGAAGGACACGACGACCGTGTCCAGTGCCCGGTCGGATCGGTTCGCGACCGCGACTTCGACGGCATTGTTCAGGGTGTAGCGATACCGCGAGGCGTACTCCACCTCGAGTGTCAGCTCGGCGGTCTCATCCGCTGTCCGCGACCACGTCTCGCCGAAGAGCCCGATCAGCGCGAGCATGGGGACTGCGACGAGCAGCGGCAGTCCCCACTGGTAGCGGTGCAGCAAGAGCCGTCGCGGCTGATCCGGAATCTGGAGGTCGGGGGGAAGCTCGTGGCGCATGATCAAGGCGGTCAGGAGTCAAAAAGAGCGCCTGTGCTCTGCTGCTCCGGGGGGAAGCCGCGGGAGGGGACGAAAAAAGCCCGGCGCCATGAAGAGGAGCCGGGCCGTGCTCGTGCAATCGGGACGGCGGGATTTGAACCCGCGACCCCCTGAACCCCATTCAGGTGCGCTACCGGGCTGCGCCACGTCCCGTCCGCCTGCGCGGACCAAGTCTTTCAATATACCGGCCCCAGCGCCTCCGATCTACCCCGCAACAGCTCACCCCTTTTAGCAGCTGTGCCGAGCGGCCCTCCCGGCGCGAATTCTGCCTTCACCACCGCTATCGCTATTCCGTCACACAGATATCCGACCACACCCGCGACGGCCAGACCATGCCCTCTCGTCGGAACACCAACGCCAACGGTACTCCCCGCGCTGCGATCATCGACGGCTCGAACG
>CAZOAT010000131.1:0-4486 GCA_964577965.1 uncultured Gemmatimonadaceae bacterium
TCCAGCCGGCCCCGGACGCCTCCCTGGCCGAGCGGCTTGCCTGTCACCGAAGCCAGCCTATCCACCGAGGATGGCGCCAGTGCGGCGTAGGTATCCACCACCCACGCCATCTCGCGCATCCCGGTCCCGTAATCGGGGGCGGGCACGTCCAGACCCGGTCCGATCAGGTTCTTGGCGTACAGCTCGTACACGTACCGACGGGTGATCCGCTCGAGCTCGGCGTCCGAATACTTCGCGCGGTCTATGCGCACAGCACCCTTGGCGCCGCCGAACGGCACGTCCACGAGCGCGCACTTGTACGTCATGAGCGCGGCCAGCGCCATCACCTCTTTCTCGTCCACCTCCATCGCGAACCGGATACCGCCCTTGGTCGGGAGCCGATGCACGCTGTGCTGCGCCCGCCAGCCGTGAACGACCTCGATGGTGCCATCGTCGCGCTGCAGCGGGAAAGCCATCCTGTATACGGAATTGCACACCCGTATCTGGTGCATCAGCCCTGCAGGGTAGTCGAAGTGCGCGGCTGCCTTGTCGAAGTAGCTGTTGACCTGGGCGAGCAACGGTACGTGTGATGGCTCCATGAGCGCCCGAAGTTATGCCGTGGCATCTCGGTCGGCGACCGCCGCGTGTGCGCCACCGGTTGTTTACGGCGGCTGCTGGTGGGGAACCGTCGTTTGGGTGAAGTTGAGACGTCGTGTGTGTGCACCAACCCTTGCCGACCGCATGCCGCGCTGCCAACCTATGGGAACGCCGGACCATGAAGGAGCCACAATGACACCCGCCGAAGCGCTCACTGCGACGGTTACCACACCAGCGGGCGGAAGACCCTCTGACGAAGAGCTGGATCTCTTCGGCCTGACCCATCGAGGCCGGGTCCGGGCGGACAATCAGGACCATTTTCTGATCTGCACGGTCCACCCCCAGGTCGTGATTCACGGCAGCAGTCTGCCCAACGCTGACCCGCTGCCGCTGCGCGGTACCCGGCTCGCGACTGTGCTCGTGGTCGCCGATGGGGTAGGGGGTGCCGCCGCCGGCAGCGAAGCTGCGCGTCTGGCCACGGAGGCGATCACGAGGTATGTGGCGTCCACGCTGCGCTGCTATCACGCCGTAGCTGCGAAGAACGAAGAGGAGTTCCTCGATGAGTTGCGCGCCGCGGCATTCGAGGCACACGCTGCGGTCCTGGCGGAGGCGGCGCTGCGCACCGACAACCAGCGCATGGCGACGACTCTGACGGTCGGGATGGCGGTGTGGCCGTGGTTCTACGCTGTACAGGTTGGGGACAGCCGCTGCTACTTCTACTGGGATGGCAAGCTCGAGCAGATCACCCGGGACCAGACTGTCGGGCAGGAACTGGTGGACAGGGGAGTACTGCCGCTCGAGCGGCTCGCCCAGTCGCCGCTGAAGAACGTCCTCTCGAGCGCCATCGGTGCGGACGAGGCACTGCCTGACGTGACCCGCATCAGCATCGAGCACCGCGGCTGCGTCGTCCTGCTGTGCACCGACGGTCTCACCAAGCACGTGACCGACGATGAGATCGCGGCTCAGCTGAAGGACATGGAATCAGCCGAACAGGTCGCGCGCGACCTGCTGGAGATGGCGCTCGACCGCGGCGGATCGGACAATATCACGATCGTCATCGGCAGGGCGCCCCTGAAAAAGGGCAGCTGAGCGGGCTTGCCGCGCGCGCTCTCGATGCCTCACGCGCGCTCTGCAATCAACCCGTCGTAAGCGCGACCTCGAAAGTGGCGCTATAACCCTCGTCCGCGCGCACAGGGTTCAGGAGCAGCCGCGATCCGCCGCTCCGGTTGTAGATCCCGTCCTGTTCGTTCCGGCGGTCTCTCGCTCCCTTCTCCGAGTACGGCGGCGACGCGTGGACGATATCCGTGACGTCCTCGGGGAAATACAGCTGGGAAGTGAACTCGTGACCGCGCTCCGATAAAGGAGCCGAGCGGATCCTGAAGTGGATGTGGACCGCTCTTCCGCGGTACCAGCCTGGATAGATCGTCGTGAACCGCGCGATCCCCTTTGCGTCGGTGAGCTGGTGGCCGCGAAGAAACTGCTGGCCGCTGGTATCGAACTGTGGGTCGCTGACACCGGAGTAAACGCCGAGCGCGTCGCACTGCCAGATGTCAACGATTGCTCCGGCCAGCGCTGTGCACGCAGAGCCGCTCAGCCGCGAAACGTTGAGCGTGAGCTGTAGTGGCGTCCCCGGTACGACGGCGTCGTCGCGCGATGGGTCGCTTCTGATGTCGGAACGGTTCAGCCGGGTGTCCACGAAATACGGGCCCGCAGTCTGCTCAGGCCTCACGACGCACGCCGGGGCTGAGCCTGATGCCGCAGTCTGCGTACTGTCGGCGGCCTCAGCCATCGATCGCGGCTTGCATCCGATGATCGCCAGCGCCCCCGCGGATGTCAGCAGCGCAATCGCATCTCTCCGGCTCAGTACCCGCCCAATCGGCCGATCGTCGTCGTGCCCGTGCGCAGTCATGTCGCCTCGTTGTCGTTCGAGTTCCGTGCATCCGTGTGCCAGGTCGCGGCGGTCGTGAGCTCGACACTGTTGCCGGCCGGATCCCTGAAATAGATGGAATGACCGCCCCGGGGCCAGTCCACCTCCGACTCCACGGGAACGCCGGCGCGCTCCAGCTGCCGGCGCCAGAGGTCGAAATCATCCGGCTCTACTGAGAAGGCTATGTGCCCGCCGCCTTTCGTGCCGTGCGCGGGCACCTCGCCCTGCTGGCCGGCGGTCAACCCCGGATCGAAGATCAGGAGAACCGAGTCACCGCACGACAGCGCCGAGCCCTGGCTGCCGAGCTTCCGGATCGTCTGCAGGCCGAGAACTCTGGTATAGAAGGCCTCGAGTGCTGCTACATCGGAGCCGTACAGCGCGGTCTCGAGTATTCCGGTCGGGCGCACCCGGGTAAGCTGCCATTTTTCGCCGCTCACACAACCGGGGTGCATGGCTTGAGTGGCGTCGTTCGGCGGGATTACGATCTGGGAGCCGTTGCAGCGCAGGTGGCGCAACCTCACCTTTCGCCCTCATGACGATGCGAGAGAAGCTGGAGCTGCTCGAACGCCGCCGGGCAGAGGCGGAGCAGGGCGGTGGCGCGAAACGGATCGAGGCGCAGCACGCGAAGGGGAAGCTCTCCGCGCGGGAGCGGCTCGACCTCCTGCTCGACGAGGGCAGCTTCGTCGAGCTCGACAGGTTCGTCGTGCACCGGTCGCACGACTTCGGGCTCGACAAGCATCGCGTCTATGGAGATGGCGTGGTCACCGGTTACGGCCGCGTTAACGGCCGGCTCGTGTACGTGTTCTCTCAGGACTTCACGGTCTTCGGCGGCTCTCTATCCGAGTCCTTCGCCGAGAAGATCTGCAAGGTGATGGACCTCGCCGTGCGCAACGGCGCCCCGGTGATCGGCCTGAACGATTCGGGTGGTGCGCGCATACAGGAAGGCGTCGTCTCGCTTGGGGGATACGCCGATATCTTCCTCCGCAACACGCTCGCCTCCGGCGTAGTGCCTCAGATCTCCGCGGTCCTCGGCCCCTGCGCAGGTGGCGCGGTCTACTCGCCGGCGATCACGGATTTCACCTTCATGGTGCGCGGCACGTCGTTCATGTTCGTGACCGGGCCGAACGTAGTGAAGACCGTGACGCACGAGGACGTCACGATGGAGACTCTCGGTGGCGCGGATACGCACGCCACTGTCTCTGGTGTGGCGCATCGCGCGTTCGACTCAGAGCCCGCCTGCATCGACGCCATCCGCGAGCTGCTCCGGTACGTGCCCTCCAACAACCTGGATGATCCGCCGCGCGGTTCAGGCACCGATCCACGTGACAGGAGAGATGAAGCTTTACTTGAGGTCGTGCCGGATAACCCCAATAAACCGTACGACATGCATGATGTTGTGCGGCACGTCGTGGACGACGGCGAGTTCTTCGGGATCCATCCCGAATATGCGCAGAACATCATCTGCGGATTCGCGCACCTCGGCGGCTACAGCATCGGAATCGTGGCCAACCAGCCGGCCGTACTCGCGGGAGTGCTGGACATAAGGGCATCGATCAAGGCGGCCCGCTTCATTCGCTTCTGCGATGCGTTCAACATCCCGATACTCACCTTCGAGGACGTTCCCGGATTCCTCCCCGGCGTCGCGCAGGAGCACGGCGGCATCATCAAACACGGCGCCAAGCTGCTGTTCGCCTATTGTGAGGCGACTGTGCCGAAGCTCACCGTCATCACCCGCAAGGCTTATGGCGGAGCCTACGACGTCATGAGCTCGAAGCACATCCGCGGCGACTACAACGTCGCGTGGCCGACGGCCGAGATCGCGGTGATGGGGCCGAAGGGCGCAGTGGAGATCCTCTTCCGCCGGGAGATCGAAGCGAGCGCCGATCCAGCGGCCGCGACCGAGCAGAAGATCGAGGAGTACCGCGAGAAGTTCGCGCATCCGTACATCGCTGCCGGCCGCGGCTACGTGGACGACATCATCGA
>CAZOAT010000132.1:0-4431 GCA_964577965.1 uncultured Gemmatimonadaceae bacterium
CGGCAGCTCCACCCGCCGTCATGAGAACCTCCGACCGCGAGACGGACTTGACCGCGGGAAGCGCCACCTTCGCCGCGGTGGAGGCAACCACCTCGACCGTTGCCAGAACCGGCGCGCCCTCGCTGGCGGCTGGGAGACCAGCGGCGCGCGGATCGTCTGAGTCATGCGCCGCGTCGCCGGCCCTGCCTTCGCCTACGGAGTCGCGGACGGTCGAATCCGGCGGCGCGCTGCTTCCTGCCAGCGACCTCAGGACAGGATCGCCGGGGAAGAGTCGCGCACCGCGGGTCCACAGCGCTCGTGCGCTGTCAGCGTGTCCCTGTTTGCTGAGCTGGCGGCCGCGCGCGGCGAACACGTGGGCGAACAGCGGGTTGTCGTTGCGATCGCCCTGGATCCGCAGCAGCTCGTCGTATTCCTTTGCTGCGCGTTTGCCGCGGCCGAGAAAGGATGGCGATCTGTCCGCTATCGAAGCGAGAACGAACCGCGCCATCCAGTTCTCCGGCTCGAGCTCGATCGCCGTGTCCAGCAGCTCCATGGCTTCGCTCGTGAGCTCGCCCTGCTCCATGAGGCCGGCCGACGGAACGATGCACTGACTCATCGCGCGCGCCGCGCCGATCAGTGATTCGACGTCGCGCGGGTTGATGGCGAGACGCCTTCGGTAGAGCGACACCGCGAGCTTTCCCTGTGCGGCGGCCTCGCCCGTCTTTCCGACCCCGGCCAGTGCCGTGCACGAGTTCAGCGCCTCCGCGTCGGGCGCGGGGGCCCTTGCCGCCGGCTCCTGGGCGAGCGATGCTGCGGCGTGCAGCGCAAGGAGTGCGGCTGTCATCAGGTACTTCATCGGGCTTCTCCTGCAGTCGGTTAGATGTGAACAACGTTAACATTGAATGTATACGCTGTCAACATTAGCTTTGTTTCAGTGACTTCCCGACCGAAGCGCCAGCGCCGTCCTGCTCGTCCCTACCACCACGGGGATCTGAAGGCGGCGCTCGTCGAGGCAGCGGCTCATATCATCCGGGAGGAGGGATCCGAGGCGCTGACCCTTCGCGAGGTCGCGCGCAGGGTGGGAGTGAGCCAGTCGGCGCCGTACCGGCATTTCGCCGACCGCCGGGAGCTGGTGGCGGCGGTCGCGGAGCAGGGCTTCGCCCGCCTGGGGGACGCGATGATGGCTGCGATGCAGGGGGATGGCGGACGTGCCGGCCTCAGGCAGGTCGCCCGCGCTTACGTCGCGTTCGGGCTCGGGAATCCGGCTGAGTACCGAGTGATGTTCGGTCCCGAGGTCGCTGTCACTGACGACCTTCCATCATTGCGCGAGACCGGCCGCTCGGTGCTCGGCTTCGTGGCGGAGGGGATCCGTCAGCTTCAGAAGGCCGGCCTTGTCGGAGATGGCGATCCCTGGCTCATCGCGTCGGCGACGTGGGCGACGCTGCACGGGCTGGTGATGCTCACGCTCGATGGCCAGACGAAGGGAGTGGTGACCGACGTGGATGCGCTCGTTGATGAGGCTACGCGCATCATGATGTTCGGCATGGCTCCGCGCCGCGAATAGCAGGGCGCAAGTGATGGTCTGCGCACCGCCGGTTACCTGTGGAATCGGGCGCGCGCATCGATCTCGACGTCGGCAGGATGGAAGGCGGCGAGTTCCGGGTGTGGGTATTCGGGTTTCCGAAAAGCGGCTGAGGGCGCCCCTCAGTCTGACTGGCGCGCGTAAAACCGCACCACCTGCTGACGCCAGTCGATCTCCAGGGCCGCGAAGCGCTCCCATATGTTCTGCCCGAGAAGACCGCCGTCCGGGACGCCCATCCGTTCGAGGACTGCGAGCGATGCTACGTTCGCCACAAGCGAATCGATGTGACCCGAACCGAAATCGAGCCTTGGAATAGTTGTTCGCCACGCATGGATCTCCGTTCCGTCCAGCCCGCGGAACGTGTCTCTTGTCGTCGAAGGCGTAAGCTGCAGTGCACGCGCGGCCGACGGCGACAGCAGCGTGCTGCGTGCTCCTGTGTCGAGAATCAACGGAATCCTGTGTTCGCCCGCGCGCGCGGTCAGAACGATCAGGCCGCCAACCTGTGTGAAAGGCAGCTGCAGCACCGCAACAGCGTCGGTCGACATCGTGTCCAGCAGGACGCGTCCACCAGCCGGCGTTGACTCGAGCCGCGTGATGGGTGCTTGGCCTAACAGGTCGGTACCGATCACCCCGCCAAGAGTCAATCCGGCTATCGTGGGTAATGTGTCAATCACGTGGACGCTGGCATCTGAGAATCGCAGCGTCCCCATTTCGAGCGATGGGATCTGCGCGGCTGAGATACCGCCGACCTCTCCACCCAGAGCCTCTGTGGTTCCCGCGCGTTCCCGCTGACCGCCTGGCCCATACTCTACCGCCACGAGAGGGCGGGCAGTGATGCCGGGCGGGAGCATCGCACGAGTGATGACGGTACGGCTGGCGCCGAGGTCTACGATCACATCTCCTGAACCACCTCCGGCTGCCGTCAGCGCTGCCACGAAGTAAGGGCCCTCACGTCGTAGATCCGCGCTCCCGGTGACCGCGCTGTTCGTGACGGCATCGCGCACCTCGGTCGTGATCGACACGTCTCCCTCACCCAACGGCACCTGCCCGCGGAACATGTCCGTCGGCGGACCAAGGGTGTCGCGGCTGACCGCGCCGTTCGGTGTAATGATGAATACCGAGGGCGATCCGCGGTGCGGAAACACATTCACCCGAATCCGATACCTTCGCAGCGAAGCCGCTTCCACGTCCGGCAGGACCCGGGGTGCCGCCCCCTGGCTCTGTATCGTGACGCGCAACGTGCCCGCGGCACACCGGACGGCGGTAGCCGTCGGTCCTGCCGATGCCTGCACGACGTTGCCGGACACCCCTGCTGACCAGGGGAGAATGAGGCCGATGAAGCGAGGGCCTTGCGTGTAGACGAGAGCCTCACCGTCTGCGACCTCCTCCCGGCGCACTTCGAACACGCCCTCCGAGCGTTCCAGGACATACAGAGGGCAGGCTTGTGCGCCAGCCGATCCAATTGCCCCGCAGAGGCTTATGGCGGCCAGGATTCCTGCTCGAAACATGGATCCCCTCCTGAAATTCGAGTCGCTCGTTGAGTTCCCGGTTTGGTCCCGCGCTCCTTTGACCGCTGCGGGCGAGGTGAGGTTGCCGGTGACTCTACAGCTTCCGGAAATACCCGGACGCTGTGTTGCTGTCGTGTAGGGGGATCGCTGTGCGTGGGGCAGGGATATGCTTACAGCCACTACTGAGAGTAGCAGACCCCTTGCAACGGTGCCTCGGGAAAGGCGTCATGAATTTGTTTGCCACCACGCACTATTGTTAGCTGCGGATCGGAGCGCGGGCAGTTGGCAGCGCGGCCGCATGACTAACCGGGAGAATGGACCTCGAAACACGCACGAAGCTGGTCATCTACAGGCACTTTGCCGAGACAGGCGAGCGCCCATCGCTGGACATCGTCGCCGACACCCTGGGGTCCGATCGCGAAAGCGTGCGCGGCGCCTTTGCGGGGCTGGCCGCCAAGCGCGTGCTCGTCCTGGAGGATGCCGGCTCGTCGATTCGGATGGCGCCGCCGTTCTCGGGGGTGACCACTCAGCATGTCGTGATCGCTGAAGGTACGCGCTACTATGCCAACTGCGCCTGGGATACGCTTGGCGTGCCGGCGGCATTGCACCGTCCAGCGGACGTTTGCTCCCGTTGCGAGCAGTCCGGCGAGCCGCTCCGCCTGAGTGTCGGTGTCGAGGGCCCCGAACCTTCGAGCTGGGTCTTCCACTGTCTCGTGCCGGCGGCGAAATGGTGGGACGACATCGTGTTCACCTGAAGGAACATGCTCTTCTTCCGGTCGGAAGAAATGGTTCGCGAGTGGTGCGCGGCTCACGGTCATCCGATGCGTCCGGTGGTGAGCATGGACCAGCTCTGGACGCTTGCCACAACGTGGTATTCGACGAGGCTGCAGGCGGATTCCCGGCGACCGCAGCCCGGCGAGATGCGCGCGATCTTTTCCCGGCTCGGCCTGGAAGGTGATTTCTGGGATCCGCTATCCGACACCTTCGGATGACTGATTGCGCTTGAAAACGGCCGGGGCGGAGAGAGAATACGTCCTCGGCACGGACGAGGGCGAGATCGCGCGGCTGTCGTTGCAGCACAGCGTGGCCCGCCTTTTCGCAGACGCGCGATTTGGCTCAGTTTTTCAGTGCAGGTTGCTGGTGAAGTGCTCGACCGGCGGAGGCGGATCGATTCGCCGATTCGTCCGAGCGAAGGCCGTCGGGCTACCGACTATCTCGAGGCGGTTGTCGCTGCCCTGAAGCTCGGGAGCCAGCGGACCGGAGGGTCCAGTGGCGTTCCCGTACCGGTTGAGCCGCGGGCCGCTGCCGGTTACGCCGCGCACGACGGCACGAACCCTGTTGCCATCGCCGGGGAACAGCGCG
>CAZOAT010000133.1:0-4308 GCA_964577965.1 uncultured Gemmatimonadaceae bacterium
CCTCCGCGCTCGAGCGCCAGATTCACCAGGTCGCGGCAGATCTGCTCCGAGCTCCCGCCCTCGAACAGCCGCTCGCGGATCTCGGCATCCGTCACGTGGCGCGTGAGACCGTCTGTGCAGAGTAGCGTCACGTCAGCGAGCTGGCAGTCTGTGGCAAGCACGTGCAGGTGCATGTCGGACGCACCAAGCGCGCTCAACAGCACGTTCGACAGCCGCGCCGCCTCCGGCGACTCCCGCTTGACGGCACCGGCATCGATGAGCGCCTGCGCCATGGTGTGATCCACCGTAAGCCGCTCGAGCTCGCCACCGCGCAGACGATAGCAGCGGCTGTCGCCAGCATGGACGACGAAGGCGCGCGGCCAGATGGCGATCCACATGGTAAGCGTAGTCGCCGCCAGCCCGCCTGGCCCAGACTCCGCCAGCGCCACCAGGGACTCATGTGCCTCGGTCACCGCCGCGTTCAGCCGGCTCACCATCTCATCCACGCGCGACGGATCCGTCTGGAGGCACAGCTCGGCCATGTTGAGGATGTACTGCGCGACGGAGCGTATGGCGCCCTCGCTGCCCTCGGCGCCGCGCGCACTTCTCCCGACGCCGTCCGCCACAAGGAAGACATACCCGCGCGAATAGGCGGCGAACGCCGGGAAGTCCTCGGCCGGAATGCTCGACGCGTGCACCCGCATCGCCCGGTGAAAGCTGGCGACGAGGAAATGATCCTCGTTCGCCGGCCTGACGTGGCCCCGATGTGTGAGTCCGAACACGTCGATCTGTTCGGGGAGCGGCTTCTCCTGGCGCAGGTCGGTAACAGGCGTGGTCGCCATAGGTGCCTCCGGGCGCGGCGGGATACAAGCATGGCATCGGCGGCCGGGGATCGGGAGGGGGAGGACTGGCGGTTCCGGGGCGTCCGTTCAGGCCTGTCAGGCTTACCCTTCTGGCAGCACCGACCAGCCCCGGCTATACTCGCCGCACTGCCGTCGCCGCTCCTGAATCCCTCATCCCGGCCGTACTGGTGTCTTCCTCCTCCACTGGGGATCGCCCGGAGTATCCGGAGATCATCGGACCCTACCGAATCACCGCGGTGTTGGGGAGTGGTGGCATGGGGGTGGTCTACGCTGCCGAGCAGGCGTCGCCTATCCGTCGGCGCATCGCCCTCAAGGTCATTCGCGGTGGAGCGGGCGCCGCGGACGTCATCAGGCGTTTCGAGGCTGAGCGGCAGGCGCTGGCAGTGATGGAGCACCCCAGCATCGCCAGCGTGTACGACGCGGGCACCACCGCCGATGGCATGCCGTACGTTGCCATGGAGTACGTGGATGGCGTGCCGATAGGAGAGTATTGCGATGCGAAGCGTTTGACGACGCGCGAGCGCCTCGAGCTGTTCCTGTCCGTGTGCCACGCAGTGCAGCACGCCCATCAGAAGGGCGTAATTCACCGGGACCTCAAGCCGTCCAACGTTCTCGTGGCCGAGCCGGAAGGCGCGGGCGGCACGCCGCTTCCAAAGGTCATCGACTTCGGCATCGCCAAGGCCGTCAACCGACGGTTGTCGAACGAGACGCTTGTGACCGAGATGGGGCTCGTCATGGGGACGCCGGGCTACATGAGCCCCGAGCAAGCAGAGGGAACGGGTGTCGATGTGGACACCCGGTCCGACGTGTATTCGCTGGGCGTGATGCTGTACGAACTTCTGACGAGCACCCTCCCCGCGGACCCGGCCGAGCTGGGACTGATGCCGTTCATTGCCCTGCTGATGTCGGGCCTCGTTGTCAGCCAACCGCCAAGCAGCCGCGTGACCGAACGCTCCACCCGCGACGAGGTGGCGGCCCTGCGTCGAACGGAGCCAAGGGCACTCTCGCGAGAGCTGAGGGGTGACCTCGATGCCATCGTCCTCAAGGCCGTAGCGCCGGAACGTGAGCGGCGCTACCAGACGGCGCAGGAGATGGCACAGGACATCGAGCGCTATCTGCGTCACGAGCCGGTGACCGCCCGTGCGCCCAGCCTGCGATATCGGTCGGGAAAGTTCGTCAGGCGACATCCAACTGCTACTGTCCTGGCCGCTGCCGTCACGCTGTTCCTCATCGGTACGACGATCATTACGACGGTACAGGTGGGGCGCACCGCGCGCGCACGAACGGTAGCGGACCAGCGGCGCGAGCAGGCCGAGGGATTGATCAGCTTCATGGTTGGCGACCTTCGCAGGAAGCTCGAGCCGATTGGACGGCTCGAAATTCTCGATACGGTGGGCGCGCGGGCTCTCGCCTACTTCGCCGCCGTGCCCGCTGACGAGCTCAGCAACCACGAGCTGCTCCGCCGCTCGCAGGCACTCAGCCAGATCGGGCAGGTGCGGATGGCACAGGGCGATCTCACCGCGGCTGTGGCGGCGTTCCAGGAGTCGCAGCTGCTGGCGTACGATCTAGCCCGGCGCGATACGGTCAGCGAATGGCAAAAGTGGTTGGGCGAAGCCCACTTCTGGATTGGCTACACGCACTACTTGCGCGGCGAGCTGGATTCGGCGCTCACCGAGTTCGAACCCTATCTCGACATCTCGCAACGGCTGGTTGAGCTTGATCCCAGGAATCCGGATTCACAGCTCGAGCTCGGCTACGCGCACAGCAACATCGGGTCGGTGCGCGAAGCGCAGGGAGATCTGGCGGGCGCGTTGGAGTCCTTCCGGTATACGCTCAACGTCAAAGAGCGGCTCGTCGCCCTCGATACGACGAACATGGAGTGGCTGCTGACCATGGCACACTCCCGGAATACGATCGGCCGTGCGCATGAGCGGCTGGGCAGGCTCGACAGCGCGGAGATCCACTACCGGGCCGACTTGGCGATCAAGGCGAGGCTGGTGGCGCACGACACCGGGAACATGGTGTGGCGCCAGTATCTCGTACCCGCGCTCTCCTATCGGGCGCAGATCGAGGAATTGCGCGGCCGGCACGCGGCGGCGGCGGCCGCGTACGACTCCGCTCGTCGTGTCGCGGTCGGTCTGTACGCACGCGACACGACGAACAAGGATTGGGCGCGGAGCGTCGCTGTTACGTCCTATAGTACGGGCCGGCAGCGAGTTCAGACTGGCCAGTCCGATGCCGGTCTCGAGTTGCTTCGGACTGGCCGGCGCATGCTGCGAACGCTTCTGCAGCGGGACACCACCAATGCCGACTTTCGCCTTCAGCTTGCCATCGCCGAGGCCGATCTCGCCCGGGCACTGGCGCAGCGCGGTGATCGGCGTGGCGCGCTCGCCGGCGCAGCCGCCTCGGAGTCGTTCCTCGCACCGATGGCCGTAGGTCCAGGCGCGGAGCCACGAGTGCGTGTGGAGCTTGCCCGCGTCAGGCTGCTGCGAGCCCAGCTGGAGGAGCGCGACGGAGCGGCAGCCGCGGCCAACGCGAGCTACCGCGCCGCACTTGAAGCGTTGGGTGCAGCTGATAAGGGCGAGGAGCTGCGCTCCCTCGATACCCGGGCGCGGGCGCTGGCGGGAATTGGCCGCGCTGACGAAGCGAAGGCGATCGTCGCCCGGCTACAGCAGTCCGGATACCGCGAGTCGGCGTTCACGCGGTTCGCTGCCGACCTCACGACCGCCGATGCGCGGCCGTAAGACGCGCTGGCGACATTCCGTCGCGCGCGATCCTGTCACTCACCGGAGGGTTGCACCATGTCTGACTACGAGAAGACGATCAAGGTGCACTACAAGGCCGATCACGACCCCAAAGTCTGGTTCAGTCCCGACGATGGTAATGTCGTCATGAAGAAGAAGGGGAAGATCATTTTCAGGAAGGCCGATAACAGCAGCGACTTCAGCTTCACCGGCATCAAGATCACACCGTCGAGCGACCAGTTCTCCGTCGACCCGCCGGAGGCCCACAAGCTGACGGTGTCGGACTCCGACGCGACGGCGGGCACGTACGCGTACTGCATCGACCTTCAGACAAAGGCCGGACCGGTCACGAGCGACCCGCAGATCATCAACAAGCCGGAGTGACTCGCTGACGGGGAGGCGCGGGCGGGCGCAGCTGGGGCTGCGCCCGCCCGCGTCGGTTTTGCCCACCCGCGTCGCTCAGTCTGGCCTGGCGTGCGCCTCGTTGTCGCGGACCCTGGTCGCGCCCTGCTCGTGCGCGCAGTGCGCGCAGCAGTAGAACGTGCTGTTCGCCTCGATGCCGTGGCCGACCACCTTGCAGCCGCAGTGCGCGCAAACCGGCGCCAGCCTGTGAATGGCGCACTCGAACGAATCGAACGTGTGTGTTGCCCCGGCGGCCACGACCTGAAAGGCGAGATAGTAGTCGTTACCGCAAACTTCGCATCGAGCCATGGTGTCCTCGG
>CAZOAT010000134.1:0-3926 GCA_964577965.1 uncultured Gemmatimonadaceae bacterium
CTGAGACGCCGGCTGATGAGAGCGGCGCGCGCACGTCGCGGACGCTGCTGAGCCGCGGCATGGTGCTGCTGATCAGAGGATATCAGGTCTCGATCTCGCCGTTTCTCCCGGCGGCGTGCCGTTATCATCCTACCTGCTCGGCGTACGCGATAGAGGCCCTGGAGCGCTACGGCGCTGTTCGCGGTGGGTGGCTTGCAGCGCGGCGGATCGCGCGATGCCATCCCTTCCGCGCCGGTGGCTACGACCCGGTACCCTGACACCGCACATCGCCCGACCATGGATCGACGAATAGTCCTCGCGCTGTTTCTGAGCGCGCTGGTGTTCTTTATCACTCCTATTCTGTTTCCGTCGCCGGAACGGCCTGCTCCCGTTGCCGGGACTGACACATCCACCGTGCGGCAGCGTGTGGCCCCTGACACGGAGCCTGCGCCTGTTCCGCCGCCGGCAGCACCGATCGTTGATACGACAGTGGCGGAGATAACGGCTGCCGACGCTCCAGTCGTCGCCGAGACAACGGTCGTAACCACCCCGCGCGCGACGTACACGTTCTCGAGTGCCGGCGCCGCGCTGGTAGGTGCGGCGATGCGCACCTACGAGAATCTGGCCCAGCCGGAGGCCCCGGTCGAGCTCGGATCACCGGGTGCGGCGCTGCTGTCCTACAGTCTGGTGACGGCGGTCGACACTGTGGATCTGCGGCAGCTGCAGTTCTCCCTCATGCGTGAGCAGCGGGAGGCAGCTGAGGTGCTCGTGTACCGGGCACCGGTGGGGGGAGGAGAGGTGGTCGTGCGCTACGTCGTGCCGCACGATACGGCATCCAGCTACAGACTTACGACGAGCGGTGAGGTGCGGAACGTAGAAGCTGCGCGCCATCTTCTCGTGTGGCTGCCGCCCACGATTCCGACCGCCGAGGCGGACACCGGCGACGACCGGCGGCATCTGGCCTATGCGTTCAAGACAAGGCGCGAAGGGCCCCGGAGCGTCGGCTTCGGCTCACTGGATCCGGGCGAGCGCCGCCTGGTCGAGGGTCCACACGCCTGGGCGGCAGCGAAGACGAAGTACTTCGTGGTCGGCGTGCTCACTCCGGCAGCAGGTGATCAGCAGTTCGTCGAGGCATCGGTCACCGGCGCGCCGCGCACCTCGCGCGTCGCAACGCACGCGATTGGCTCGGTGGTGCAGCCGCTCCGCGAAGGCGCGTTCGGGTTCGATCTGTATGTCGGCCCGCAGGAATGGAAGCGTCTCCTCGCAGTCGGTCAGGACTTCGACCAGGTGAATCCTTACGGGTGGAAGTTCATGCAGGGGATCATCCAGCCATTCGCCACAGTCGTCATGCGGATTCTGCTGTGGATGCACAACGCACTCGCGCTCAGCTACGGCTGGGTGCTGGTGATCTTCGGTGTCGTCGTGCGGATCGTGCTCTGGCCACTGAATCAGAAGGCGATGCGGGCGAGCCTGAAGATGCAGCAGCTGCAGCCGAAACTTGCCGAAGTACAGAAGAAGTACGCCACCAACCCGGAAAAGCAGCGTACTGAGCTGATGCGTCTCTACAAGCAGGAGGGGGCGTCGCCGTTCACGGCGCTTTCCGGCTGTCTGCCGATGCTCCTGCCGATGCCGTTCCTGATAGCGCTGTTCTTCATCTTCCAGAACACGATCGAATTTCGCGGAGTCCCCTTCCTCTGGCTCGACGATATCTCGATCAAGGATCCGTACTACATCCTGCCGCTGTTCATGGGCGCGTCCATGTACCTCGTGTCGTGGATAGGCTTGCGCAACGCCCCGCCCAACCCGCAGGCGAAGATGATGAGCTACATCTTCCCTGTGATGATGACGTTCTTCCTGCTGAACTTCGCCGCTGGACTCACGCTGTACTACTCCGTGCAGAACGTGGCGACGATCCCGCAGCAGTGGCTCATAGCGCGAGAACGGGCGCGAATGGCTGTCTCGGCCAAGACGTAGCGGAGGACAGGAGGGGAGCAGTGCAGGTCACCTACATCGGACACGCGACGCTCCTCCTCGAGGTCGCAGGCCGGCGCTTTCTCACCGATCCGAACTTCGATCCCGCAATTGGAATGATGGCCATCGGGAGCCGGCTGTCGCGGGTGAGCGCGCCGGGGATCGCTCTGGCGGATCTTCCGCAGTTAGACGCGATACTGGTTACTCACGCACACGCGGATCACCTCTCGTTCACGTCGCTGAACGCCCTGCCGCGTGGCGTCCCCATCTTCGCTCCACCGTCGATCGCCGAATGGCTGCGACGCCTTGGGTATCCCGACGCCACCGCGATTGCACCAGGTTCGTCCGCGGACGTTCATGGCCTCACGCTCACTGCCGCGCCGGCGGTGCATCAGGGGAGCAGGTATGGCGTGGACAGGTGGCGGAGCGCAGCCAATATGTACTTCCTCGATACAGGGTCAGTGTCGTGTTTTTTCGCCGGCGACACCGCGCTCGATGCGCGAATCGAATCGTATCTGCGAACCTGTCTGGCCACCCGCAGGCTGGACGTGGCGCTCCTCCCGATCGGTTACGCTCCATGGTGGAAGCTCGGTTTCCGTCGCGGACACCTGACGAGCGAGGATGCGCTCGCACTCTTCGAGCTGCTCGACGCCCGCTACCTGATTCCATATCACTGGGGCACGTTCCATCACGTAACGAGTTCCGCGTTCGATGCCATCGAGAGGTTCCGCGTCCTGGTGGAGGGCCACCGCCGCGGGCGCGACGCCCGCATCCTGGAGCCGGGAGAAACGTTCGATCTGCTGCTGGAGAGCGAGTGACCTTGCGTTACAGTGATCTCGCGCTACGGAGAGGTGTGAGGTGAGCGCCGCCCCGTGGGCGACGGATACCATTGTCGCGCAGTCAACACCGGCGGGGCGGAGTGCGATCGCTGTGGTGCGGCTCAGTGGTCCGGACGCGCACCGGATCGCACGACTTCATCTGAGGCCCTTCCCCGACCGGCCACGCGCTGTGGAGCTGGCTGCCTTCGAGACACCGGACGGGGAGATCGTGGATCACCCGCTGATCACACGGTTCGACGCTCCCCACTCCTATACAGGCGAGGACCTGGTCGAGATCTCCACTCACGGCGGCACTGTGAGCCCCGTGCGCGTCATGGAACAGCTGGTTTCTTCCGGCGCGCGGCCCGCGGAGCCCGGCGAATTCACCCGCCGCGCCGTGCTGAACGGCAAGCTGGACCTGCTCCAGGCGGAAGCGATCGGCGATCTGATTGGCGCCCAGTCTCGCGCGATGCACCGGGCTGCAGTGAACCAGCTTGACAGGGGGCTCTCCCGGCGGATCGAGGAGCTCCGCGAGGCGCTGCTGCATGTGGAGGCGCTCCTATCCTACGACATCGACTTCCCGGAGGAAGACGAAGGGCCGATTCCGCGGGAGCGCATTGCCGCCGCCACGCGCGCTGTGATCGCCCGGATGGACGGCCTGCTCGCGACGGCTCCGGTGGGCGAGCTGGTCAGGGAGGGTGCGCTCGTCGTGATCGCTGGCCTCCCGAACGCCGGCAAGTCGTCACTTTTCAATGCGCTCATCGGGCGTGCGCGTGCAATAGTTACCGAGGTTCCGGGAACCACGCGCGACGCTATCGAAGCGGTGGTGGAGGGTGCGCGCTGGCCGCTGCGGCTCGTTGACACTGCCGGGCTGCGCGACACCAGCGACATAGTGGAGCGGCTCGGTGTGGAGCTCAGTGAGAGGCATGTGCGCGGCGCGGATGTGGTCCTGGCGTGCGGCGATTCGCCGCAATCGCTGCAGTTGACCCTCGTCCGGGTTGCAGCGCTTGCGCCCGATGCAACGCTCCTGCCTGTCCGGACCAAGGCTGACCTCGCAGGCGACCAGGACGATGCCGGACTGGACGATCACGCCGTCCAGGTCAGCGCGGAATCAGGCGAGGGACTGCAGCAGCTGCTGGCGCGGATCGAGCTCGAGAT